>NZ_JAPZBC010000003.1 GCF_027460265.1 Streptomyces sp. WMMC940 | reverse complement strand
CCGGAGCACCGCGTCCGCGCCACGGCGGTGCCGACTTCGGCGCGCCGCGTCCGGCCGTGGGCAGCCTGCCCGCGCAGCCGCAGCCCGAAGCGCTGCCGCCGGCGTCCGGCCCCGGCGACGGCCGTACGCCGCTGTACGACACGCTGGAGACGAACTGGTTCCACCAGAACCAGGGCGGCGGCGGTGCCGACGGCGCCGCACAGCCCCCGGCCGCACCGCAGCAGCCGGCCGCACCGGCCGGGCGCCCCGCTCCGTCGGGCCCGCCGCGCCGCCCCACGGGCGGCCAGGGCCAGCCGGGTCAGGGCGGCCAGCACAACAACGCGGGTGCCGCCTCCTGGCGGACCTCGCCCAACGACGAGCTGGTGCGCCAGGCCGAGCGGGTGCGCAAGCCCGCGGCCGGCGGTGTCACCACCTCGGGTCTGCCCCGACGGGTCCCGCGCGCCAATCTCGTGCCGGGAACCGCGCAGGAGCAGACCCACCACACCGGTCCGCAGGTGTCCCGTGCGCCGGACGACGTACGGGGCCGGCTGACCAATCTCCGTCGGGGCATCCAGCAGGGGCGTCAGGCGGGCGGCTCCGGAAACACCGGCAGCTTCAACGTCGGCCCCACTCACCAGCAGGAGCGTTAGTTGAGCCCGATGAGCCAGGCGGCGCAGAATCTGAACTGGTTGATCACCAACTTCGTGGACAACACCCCCGGGGTGTCCCACACCGTGGTGGTCTCCGCCGACGGTCTGCTGCTGGCGATGTCCGAAGGGTTTCCGCGTGACCGCGCCGACCAGCTGGCGGCGGTCGCGTCCGGTCTGACCTCGCTGACCGCGGGGGCGTCCCGGATCTTCGAAGGCGGCGCGGTCAACCAGACCGTCGTGGAGATGGAGCGTGGTTTCCTCTTCATCATGTCCATCTCGGACGGCTCCTCGCTGGCCGTGCTCGCCCACCCGGACGCCGACATCGGCCTCGTGGGATACGAGATGGCTCTCCTGGTCGACCGTGCCGGCACCGTCCTCACCCCGGACCTGCGTGCCGAACTTCAGGGAAGTCTTCTCAACTAGCTGAACGGCAGTGCGTTTATCGCCACCGCACCATAGGGTGCGGTGGCGCGGCTCCACAGGGACATGGACCGGCGTACGGCACTCGGAGGAGGAATCGTGGCAACACCCCCAGGCGGACACCCATACGACGGGGCTCAGCAGTCTCCGGGTGAGCACGCTCAGAACCGCTTCAACTTCCCCTCTTCACCGAGCAGAGGCGGCGGTCCCCAGCCCTACCAGCGGCCGCAGCAGCCGTACGACCCGTCGTACCACCAGCCGCAGGGCCCCCGGAGCCAGCCGGTGGCTCCCCGCCGGGCACCTGAGCCGTCGCAGGCGTCGGGCACCAACAATCCGTTGGTGCGTCCTTACGCGATGACCGGCGGCCGGACCCGGCCGCGCTACCAGCTCGCCATCGAGGCGCTGGTCAGCACCACCGCCGACCCGGCGCACCTGTCGACGCTCCTGCCCGAGCACCAGCGGATCTGCCACCTCTGCCGGGAGGTCAAGTCGGTGGCCGAGGTCTCGGCGCTGCTGTCGATGCCGCTGGGTGTGGCGCGGATCCTGGTGGCGGACCTGGCGGAGGCCGGCATGGTGGCGATCCACCAGCCGGGCAATGGAGAGGCCGGCGGCACGCCGGATGTGACACTGCTCGAAAGGGTGCTCAGTGGACTTCGCAAGCTCTAGCGCCGGTGCAGCCCGCTCGACCACCAGCGCGAAGATCGTGGTGGCGGGCGGCTTCGGCGTGGGCAAGACCACGTTCGTCGGCGCCGTCTCGGAGATCAACCCGCTGCGTACCGAGGCCGTCATGACGTCCGCGTCGGCCGGCATCGACGACCTCACGCACACCGGCGACAAGACCACCACCACGGTGGCCATGGACTTCGGCCGCATCACCCTCGACCAGGACCTGATCCTCTACCTGTTCGGCACCCCCGGACAGGACCGCTTCTGGTTCATGTGGGACGACCTCGTCCGCGGCGCCATCGGCGCCGTCGTCCTCGTCGACACCCGCAGACTCGCCGACTGCTTCCCCGCGGTCGACTACTTCGAGAACAGCGGCCTGCCGTTCGTGGTGGCCCTGAACGGCTTCGAGGGACACCAGCCCTACACCCCCGACGAAGTCCGCGAAGCACTCCAGATCGGCCCCGACGCCCCGATCATCACCACCGACGCACGCCACCGCGCCGACGCCAAGAGCGCCCTCATCACCCTCGTGGAACACGCACTCATGGCACGTCTCAAGTAGAAGTGGGCATACGGATGTTGTCGTAGACCTTTCATGGGCGGGCCGTGTCTTTTTGACACGGTCCGCCTCCATGTTCATAACGTTTCGACAGAGAATTCTCGGGGTTCGGACACCCGATGCATCCGGCTGGTATCGCTGTGCTCACACAGGCCCCTCTTTTTGCCGGGGCTCGCTCTTTATGCCCGTTTTATCTCCGGTTCGGAGGGCGCGGTTCGGCCGGTTCCCGCTGTTTGGAGCCGACCCCCTTGGCGTGCTGAAATCAACGAACTCATGAGTAGTACGGCCCTGAACAATAATCGGCACAACCTAGGTGCCGACGCCGAGAGGTTGTTGGTCGAGTGAGGCGAAGCAAGACGAGCTCCGCGGAACAGCAGTCGCGGGGCAACTTCACCCCGCCCCCGCGTGCAGCGGCGTCGCCTGCGGATGTGCAGCCCGTGGAGCCCTCCGCCACCGGTGGCAGTTCCAGCAGGCTGTCGCCGCGCAACTGGCGTGTGCCGACCCGGCTGAACGCGATCCTCCTCATACCCGTGCTGGTCGGCCTCGTCATGGGCGGATTCCAGGTGAAGGGGTCGATCGACACCTGGAACGAGGCCCAGGACGCCGAGAAGACGGCGCTCATCGTGCGCGCCGCCTCGGCGTACGGCCAGGCCCTCCTCAACGAGCGGGACCTCACGGCGGAGCCCCTGCTGAAGGGCGACAGTCAGAGCAGGGTCGTCACGGAGGCCAGGGCCGCCACGGACGCGGCCAAGGCGAAGTTCGACGAGGCCGTCAAGGACATGCCGCAGAAGGAGGGCCTCGAGCGGCGCCTGAACCTCTTCCGCGCCGCGGAGCCGGCCCTCGAGAAGCTTCGCCAGGTCGCCTACACCGTGCCGTTCGAGACGCCCACCAAGTCGGAGGGCGACGACCCCGACGACCCCAGTGACGACGAGCGGGGCCCCGTCGCCACCCAGGAGAGCTACGTCGGCGTCCAGCACTACCTGATGGAGTTCGCCAACGAGCTCGGTCTCGGCACGGGCAACGTCACGAGCTACGGCCGGATGGTGTACGCCATCCAGCTGGCCAAGGCCGCCGAGTCGCTGCAGCGCTCCATCGGTACCGAGCTGCTCATCCGTCCGAGCAAGAAGAAGGACATCAGGGCCGGCCAGACCATCGCCTTCACCTCCTACGCCTACCTGGAGGGCATCGCCCTCGGCGAGTACCAGTCCGGTGGTACCCAGGCCGACGTGGACAGGCTGAAGGAGGTCATGGCCAGGAAGACGGAGGAGGGCCAGAAGGCGCTGGCCGCCAAGATGGCCGAGGCCGCCGCCGCCGGCCAGGACGTCCAGCCTCCGCCGAAGGACGAGGACGGCTCGGTCCTCGGCGGCATGGTCGGTGCGATCAGCACCGGTGCCGACCCCGACGAACTCGCGGAGCAGGGCGTCACCCAGCAGATCTGGATGGCCGCCGCCACCGCCAAGTTCGAGGGCTACAGCGAGGTCGAGAGGGAACTCGTCGACAAGGCGGTGGCCGAGGCCGCCCAGATCTCCGACGACGCCAAGACCGACGCCATCGTCAACGGCCTGATCGTCGTGATCGCCCTGCTCGCCGCGTTCATCCTGGCCGGCATGGTGGCCCGCCAGATGAGCCGCTCGATGCGCCAGCTGCGCACCGCCGCCTTCGGCATCGCCGAGCAGCGCCTGCCGATGCTCGTCGACCAGCTCTCGCGCACCGAGCCCGGCCGGATCGACACCCGTGTGCAGCCGATCCCGATCGACAGCAAGGACGAGATCGGCGAGGTCGCCCGCGCCTTCGACCAGGTGCACCGCGAGGCCGTGCGGCTCGCCGCCGAGCAGGCCCTGCTCCGCGGCAACGTCAACGCGATCTTCACCAATCTCTCGCGCCGCAACCAGTCGCTGATCGAGGGCCAGTTGACCCTGATCACCGACCTGGAGAACAACGAGGCCGACCCGGACCAGCTGGAGAACCTCTTCAAGCTGGACCATCTGGCGACCCGTATGCGCCGCAACGGCGAGAACCTCCTCGTCCTCGCGGGCGAGGAGCCCGGCCGCCGCTGGAACCAGCCGGTGCCGCTGGTCGACGTGCTCCGTGCCGCCTCCTCCGAGGTGGAGTCCTACGAGCGGATCGAGCTCACCGGCGTGCCGGAGACCGAGATCCACGGCCAGGCCGTGACCGACCTCGTGCACCTCCTCGCCGAGCTGCTGGAGAACGCCACGACGTTCTCCTCGCCGCAGACGAAGGTCCGGGTCACCGCGACCCGGCTGCCCGACGGCCGGGTCATGATCGAGATCCACGACAAGGGCATCGGCCTGACCGCCGAGGACTTCGCCGACATCAACCACAAGCTGGCCAACCCGCCGACGGTGGACGCCGCAGTCTCGCAGCGCATGGGCCTCTTCGTGGTCGGCCGTCTCTCCGACCGGCACGGCATCCGCGTCCAGCTCCGCCCCTCGGGCGAGCAGGCCGGCACGACGTCGCTGGTCATGCTCCCGGACGCGATCACCCACGGTGGCGGCGGCGAGGCCCTGCCCGAGGACGACTTCACCGTCTCCCAGATGATCCCGACGCAGCAGTCCTTCGATGCGGCGCCGATGCGCACCGCCGCGGAACTCGGCTTCGACGACTCCCGCTACGAGGACCAGCCCGCCGAGCCCCGGCAGCTGGACCCGGTCAACCGCTCGCTGATGCGCGAGGAGCGCCGGGCGGCGCTGGAGGCGCAGACGGGCGGGGACCGCCCGCCGTTCCACGACGAGCCCGAGCAGGCCTACGCCGATCAGGGGAGCTACGCCGAGGAGCAGTACGAGCAGGGCTACGCACAGGAGCAGCAGCCCGCGTACGACCAGAACGGGTACGACCAGAACGGCTACGACCGGAACGGCTACGAGACCGGCGGCTACCAGCAGAACGGCTACGAAGCCAACGGGTACGACAACACCGGCGAGTTCCAGGTTTCCGGCGGTTACCCGGAGACCCAGGAGCAGGCCTATGCGGAAGCGTCGTACGACGACTCGCAGGGCTCCGCACCGCAGTACGACAACGGATACGCCTCCCAGCCCGACCAGGGAGAGTGGGCGGACCGGAACACGTACCAGAGCGCGTACGAGCCGGAGTACCGAGCGGATACGGAATCTGCTCCCTCCGCTCCCGCGAACGGCGCCGACCGCGTAGGCTTCGAACGTCCGGCTCCGGCCACCGGATCCGGCCACCAGCTGACCGACGCCGGTCTGCCGCGTCGCGGCAGCGGCCAGCCGGGACAGCCGCAGCAGGGACAGCAGCAGTGGCAGTCCTCCACCGGCGGCGGCCAGACGCCGGGACAGGCCAAGCAGGCCCCCCAGGCGCCCCAGGCCGCCCAGGGCGGGGACTCGGAGGCGGACGGCTCAGGCGAGTGGCGTTCGAAGAACGACGAGCGCTGGCAGCGGGCCGAGAAGCTCCGCAAGCCCGCGGCCGGCGGAGTCACCTCGTCCGGGCTTCCCCGCCGGGTCCCCAAGGCCAATCTGATCGAGGGCACGGCCGAGCAGACCCCGCAGAACGGCCCTCAGGTGTCCCGCGCCCCTGAGGATGTGCGCGGCAGGTTGAGCAACCTGCGGCGCGGTGTCCAGCAGGGACGCAGCGCGGGAACGGACACGAACGGATCGGGCTTCGGCCCGGGCAGTACCTACAACCAGGAGCGTTAGTGTGAGCCCGATGAGCCAGGCGGCGCAGAATCTGAACTGGTTGATCACCAACTTCGTGGACAACACCCCCGGGGTGTCCCACACCGTGGTGGTCTCCGCCGACGGACTCCTGCTGGCGATGTCCGAAGGGTTTCCGCGTGACCGCGCCGACCAGCTGGCGGCGGTCGCGTCCGGTCTGACCTCGCTGACCGCGGGGGCGTCCCGGATCTTCGAAGGCGGCGCGGTCAACCAGACCGTCGTGGAGATGGAGCGTGGTTTCCTCTTCATCATGTCCATCTCGGACGGCTCCTCGCTGGCCGTGCTCGCCCACCCGGACGCCGACATCGGCCTCGTGGGATACGAGATGGCTCTCCTGGTCGACCGTGCCGGCACCGTCCTCACCCCGGACCTGCGTGCCGAACTTCAGGGAAGTCTTCTCAACTAGCTGAACGGCAGTGCGTTTATCGCCACCGCACCATAGGGTGCGGTGGCGCGGCTCCACAGGGACATGGACCGGCGTACGGCACTCGGAGGAGGAATCGTGGCAACACCCCCAGGCGGACACCCATACGACGGGGCTCAGCAGTCTCCGGGTGAGCACGCTCAGAACCGCTTCAACTTCCCCTCTTCACCGAGCAGAGGCGGCGGTCCCCAGCCCTACCAGCGGCCGCAGCAGCCGTACGACCCGTCGTACCACCAGCCGCAGGGCCCCCGGAGCCAGCCGGTGGCTCCCCGCCGGGCACCTGAGCCGTCGCAGGCGTCGGGCACCAACAATCCGTTGGTGCGTCCTTACGCGATGACCGGCGGCCGGACCCGGCCCCGCTACCAGCTCGCCATCGAGGCGCTGGTCAGCACCACGGCCGATCCCGCGCGGCTGCAAGGGCAGTTGCCCGAGCACCAGCGGATCTGCCGACTGTGCCTCGAGATCAAGTCGGTGGCCGAGATCTCGGCACTTCTCTCCATCCCCCTCGGCGTCGCCCGGATCCTCGTAGCCGACCTGGCCGAGGCCGGACTCGTCGCCATCCACCAGCCCGGCGGCGACGAGTCCGCCGGCGGCCAGCCAGACGTGACACTGCTCGAAAGGGTGCTCAGTGGACTTCGCAAGCTCTAGCGGCGGTGCAGCCCGCTCAACCACCAGCGCGAAGATCGTGGTGGCGGGCGGCTTCGGCGTGGGCAAGACCACGTTCGTCGGCGCCGTCTCGGAGATCAACCCGCTGCGTACCGAGGCCGTCATGACGTCCGCGTCGGCCGGCATCGACGACCTCACGCACACCGGCGACAAGACCACCACCACGGTGGCCATGGACTTCGGCCGCATCACCCTCGACCAGGACCTGATCCTCTACCTGTTCGGCACCCCCGGACAGGACCGCTTCTGGTTCATGTGGGACGACCTCGTCCGCGGCGCCATCGGCGCCGTCGTCCTCGTCGACACCCGCAGACTCGCCGACTGCTTCCCCGCGGTCGACTACTTCGAGAACAGCGGCCTGCCGTTCGTGGTGGCCCTGAACGGCTTCGAGGGACACCAGCCCTACACCCCCGACGAAGTCCGCGAAGCACTCCAGATCGGCCCCGACGCCCCGATCATCACCACCGACGCACGCCACCGCGCCGACGCCAAGAGCGCCCTCATCACCCTCGTCGAGCACGCACTCATGGCACGCCTGCGGTAGGCCCGTCGGCCGTACCGACCGCCCCGTCCCGTTCCCGGGAAGGCCCCGTACACCGTCACACGTCACGGTGTACGGGGCCTTCGCGTGTCCGCGTTCCGCCCTTCTCCGTCCCACCGGGGGCACGGCAGGACGGAGAAAGACGAAGGCCCCGTCCGTTCCCGGTGAGGGAACGGACGGGGCCTCGGGGTCCGGGAGGGCGTCAGCCCTGCCAGGAGTGCGGAGCGCGGAAGCCGGACTGGCGCTCCAGACGGCGCCATCCGGCGGTGCTGCGGCCGCGGTGGGCCGGGACGGCCTGCGGCTGCGAGGCGGCGCGGGCGAGGAGCACGGCCGTGATCGCGGCCAGTTCCTCGGGGTCGGCGTGCCCCTTCTCGACGCGGAGCAGGGATTCTGCGGGCGTGGTCATGTGCAGCGTTCTCCTCATGGGTTACTGCGGGGGGTTGCCGTGCTTGCGGGACGGCAGGTCGGCGTGCTTGGTGCGGAGCATGGCGAGGGAGCGGATCAGGACCTCGCGGGTCTCGGCCGGGTCGATGACGTCGTCGACCAGTCCGCGCTCCGCGGCGTAGTAGGGGTGCATCAGCTCGGCCTTGTACTCCTTGACCATGCGGGCACGCATGGCGTCGGGGTCCTCGGCGTCGGCGATCTGGCGGCGGAAGATGACGTTGGCCGCACCCTCCGCCCCCATCACGGCGATCTCGTTCGTGGGCCAGGCGTAGGTGAGGTCGGCACCGATGGACTGGGAGTCCATGACGATGTACGCGCCGCCGTAGGCCTTGCGCAGGATCAGCGAGATGCGGGGCACCGTCGCGTTGCAGTAGGCGTACAGGAGCTTCGCGCCGTGGCGGATGATCCCGCCGTGCTCCTGGTCGACTCCGGGCAGGAAGCCCGGCACGTCCAGCAGGGTGATGATCGGGATGTTGAAGGCGTCGCACATCTGCACGAAGCGTGCGGCCTTCTCGCTCGCCTCGATGTCGAGGACACCGGCCAGCGACTGCGGCTGGTTGGCGACGATACCGACGACCTGGCCGTCGAGCCGGCCCAGGGCGCAGATGATGTTGCGCGCCCAGCGCTCGTGGATCTCCAGGTAGTCGCCGTCGTCGACGATCTCCTCGATGACCTTGTGCATGTCGTACGGACGGTTGCCGTCGGCCGGAACCAGGTCGAGCAGGACGTCCGAGCGGCGGTCCGCCGGGTCCTCGCTCTGCGCGTGCGGCGGGTTCTCCCGGTTGTTCTGCGGGAGCATCGACAGCAGGTACCGGACCTCCGCGATGCACGTCTCCTCGTCGTCGTAGGCGAAGTGGGCCACTCCGCTGGTCTCGGCGTGGACGTCCGCGCCGCCGAGGCCGTTCTGGGTGATCTCCTCGCCGGTGACCGCCTTGACGACGTCCGGACCGGTGATGAACATCTGCGAGGTCTCACGGACCATGAACACGAAGTCGGTCAGCGCCGGCGAGTAGGCGGCGCCGCCCGCACACGGGCCGAGCATCACGCTGATCTGCGGGATGACGCCCGAGGCCCTGGTGTTGCGCTGGAAGATACCGCCGTAGCCCGCAAGGGCCGAGACGCCTTCCTGGATGCGGGCACCGGCGCCGTCGTTCAGCGACACCAGAGGCGCACCGGCGGCGATCGCCATGTCCATGATCTTATGGATCTTCGTGGCGTGCGCCTCGCCGAGGGCACCGCCGAAGATCCGGAAGTCGTGCGCGTAGACGAAGACCGTACGGCCCTCGACCGTGCCCCACCCCGTGATCACACCGTCGGTGTAGGGCTTCTTCGACTCCAGTCCGAAGCCGGAGGCGCGGTGCCGCCGGAGCTGCTCGACCTCACGGAACGACCCCGCGTCCAGCAGCAGCTCGATACGCTCGCGCGCGGTCAGCTTGCCCTTGGCGTGCTGCGCCTCGGTCGCCCGGTCACTGGGTCCGCGCCGCGCCTGATCGCGAAGGGCGTGCAGCTCGGCCACACGCCCGCGTGCGTCGGTCGGCTCGCCTGCGGTCTCGTCCAAAACGGTCATGTACGAACCCTACGGAGCGGACCAAGAAAATCCTGCCGTTGACTCCGTACAGTCTCGCGCCCGATCTGCTGTCAGCCCCGCACAGAACCATTTCGCACCACAGGCGAAGTACCAGTTGAACGGCCTGCCGTTTTGTCGTGGTCCAACAATGACGTCAGCTGATGGTCACCTCGCAGCCATGTACGACACCTGCCGTACCCGGAGCGATCCCCAACCGCAGGCGGCGGCCGGTGCCCAGCACCTCGACCGACGGAGCGGCACCCAGGACCCTGCCCACCGGGCGGTCCCAGACGAGCTCCAACGGCAGCCCGGTGCGCATGGGTTCGCTGATGTGGAGCGTAGCGGTCCGGCCGCGCCTCCGTACCACCACGCTCGCCGGCGACGTGACGGTGAGGGCACCCACGGTAGCGGCCCGCCAGAAGTTCGCCGCGGTCAGCCCGAGCGAGGGGACGGCGACCGATTGACAGATGTCCGAATTGTCGAGGACCTCCAGCCAGCCCGGGTCGGCCGCACGGGCCTCGACCGCCCGCCGGGAGGCCCCGGGCATCAGGATGTACCCGTAGGACGAGTTCACCGGATCGGTCCCGTGGTCCAGCCACAGGGTCTGGTAGTGACGGGTCCGCCGTTCGGGAGAGCTGGTGGTGTTGATGTCCCGCCACGCCCCGGTCCGTGCCTCGCGCAGGGTGCGCAGCCCCGACCCGCCGGGCCGCTCCGCGCGGTCGGCACCGGCCGGGCCGACCGGGAGGAGGACCCAGCCGCCGTGTCCGTCCAGATGAGCCCAGCGGCCGTGGCGCCCGGTAGTGAGGGCCGAGGCCGGGCGCTCGCCGAGGTTCCTGTTGTCGACGACCGTCTCCACGGGTACGCCGTCCGTGCAGGTGATCCCGGCCCCGAGGCAGATCACGGCGTCGGCGGCACAGAACCAGGACTTTCGCGCCTCCAGGGTCGAGCCGAGCCCCCTGAGGTGCTGGCCCACGGCCGCGTACTCGCCGTCGGTCGAGCCACCGACCCACTTCACGCCCGGTTTCGGCTCCCCCCATTCGCCGCCCTCCCGGTCGGCGAGGCGGCGGGTCGACACGGTCGTCCCGGGCAGCCGGTACCAGTCGACGGTCGGCCAGAACCAGTCGGTGTACTGGTCGCCCCGGTCGGAACCGGGCCACCAGTAGAGCATTCCGGCGCCGGTGTGCCAGCCGCGCGGGTTCTCCCCGTTGCCGCACTCGTAGGCCGAGATCCGCTCCGAGGACATGGCGATGCCGGCGGCCCAGCCGGGCCGGCGGTGGACGGCCCGGTCCATGGCGGCGAACAGCTTGTGTCCGACCGGCTCCGGCGCGGCGGGGACGGGGGCGGCGGCCACGGCGTGCAGTCGGGCAAGATCGGCCACCCCGAACTGGCGGTCGGTGAGGACGGGACTGACGGTGTCCCGTTCGATCCAGCCCTTGATCATGGACTGCCAGCGGGTGCGCTCGGCGGCGGGCGCCCCGTCCGCGAGCAGCGCGACGGCCGCGATGAGCGCGTGGCCGTGGAAGTGGTCGCTGCGCATGACCCGGCGGCCGTCGCCGGAGAGCAGGCCGCGGCTGATCGCCCGGCCGTTGACGCTGTCCATCATCAGACCGTCGTGGATCAACGGGGCGAAGGCGTTCTCGACGCTGCCGAGGACGTTGGCCCGGCCGGGGTCGGTGATGTCCCAGGCGGAGCCCGCGAGGAGGGCGAAGAGGCGGCCGAGGCCGTCGAGCAGGACCTGCCCGTACGTGCCGGAGTAGGCCACCCAGGTGTGCTGGACGAACGATCCGTCGGCGTAGAGGCCGTCACCCGTGGTGACGTGCGGGAAGACGGGAGACAGCGCGTCGCGGGCGAGGGCGATCCTCGCCGGCTCCGCGCCGTTGATGCCGCGCAGTACGACCGAGCGGCACAGATCGACCCGGTTCGCTCCGGTACTGGTGCCGGTGTAGGAGCCGAGCACGCTGTCCGGCACGAAGTGGTCGACGGCCGCGCACGCGGCGTGGCGCCGCTCGTGGGTGAGCTCGCCGTGGAGCGCCGTGACGATGTCCATCAGCAGGCGCGGGCTGCCGATCTGCCACTCCCACCAGTTCCCGTAGCGGGTGGTGGAGGGGTTGTAGATCCGCTCGGAGAGATGGTCGAGGCCGCGGACGACGTCGGCGAGCATCGCCGTGTCCCCGGTCGATCCGGTGCCCGGCTGGAGGCAGGCCTGTGCCATGGTCCACAGCCTGCTGTAGCCGGCCGTGATGCCGGACGGCGGGTCGAAGCGGAGGCCGGGGAAGAGGGAGTCCCCGGCAGGTGCCATGGAGTCGCGGAAGGTGCGGGCGAGGCGGCCGGTCTCCGCGAGCCGCGAGGCGTACGGCTCCGCGGCCGGGTCGTAGTCGGTGCCGAGCTGGAGTTCCAGCCAGCGGCGGCGCAGTGCGGCGTACACATCGTCGGCGCTGCCGCCCGCTCCGGCCGGGGTGCCGGACGCGGGAGCGGAGGCGGGAGCGGGCAGGGCCAGGGAGAGCGCGCCTGAGCCGGAGGCGAGCAGCAGGGCGCGGCGGGACCAGGCGGGCAGGGCGGGCAACGGGGCCTCCGGGAACGAAGTGACATGGTCCGGTTGGCAGTTGGCATAGCACCCGGGGAGGTCGGCCACAACGCCTCGATCAGGCCGTCGCCGGCGCCGCGGGGCCATGGGCACGGCCGTGACGACGGCGACCGCGCATGCGGTGCGAGGGCCTCTGAAGTGCGACCCGGGCGCTGGGTGCGCGCCGGGACGGGGTCGTCGGAGTCGCCGGCGCCGCCGGCCCGAGTGGCGCCGGGCGGGGCAGCAGGGTGCGGTCCCGGCGCGCGGCGAGGGGAAGACCCACGAAGGAAAGTTGAAATTTGAACGGGAATGCTTCTATGGTGAGTGTCGTTGAAGGTTCAACGAGTGGCCGGGAAGGCCACCGACCCGCCCGACCACGTCCCCGAGGAGCAATCATGGGCCTGTTCAACCGCAAGACCAGCGAGACCGCCCCCGCCGCCCCCCGCCCTGTGGACCCCGCACTGGCAGCCCTCACCGGCAAGTACGCCATCGACCCGGCCCACAGCAGCATCGGCTTCACGGTCCGCCATGCCATGGTCACGAACGTGCGCGGCACGTTCAGCGACCACGAGGGCACGCTGCACCTGGACGGTGCCGACCCGTCCCGCTCCACCGCCGTCATCGACGTCAAGATCGCCAGCATCGACACCGGCATCGGCGACCGTGACGGGCACCTGCGCAGCGGTGACTTCTTCGACGCCGAGACCTTTCCGGTGATGTCCTTCCGCTCGACCACGGCCGAGCAGCTCGGCGGCGAGAAGTACCGCATCAGCGGCGACCTCACCATCAAGGACGTCACCCGCCCGCTCTCCATCGACCTGGAGTTCAACGGCACGGCGACCGACGTCTACGGCAACGAGCGCGTCGGCTTCGAGGGCAGCGCCGAGATCCTGCGCTCCGACTGGGGTCTGACCTGGAACGCCGCGCTGGAGACCGGCGGCGTGATGGTGAGCGACAAGGTGAGGCTGAACTTCGACATCTCGGCGATCAAGCAGGCCGCCTGACGTCACCCGGGCTCGGCCGGCGAACCCCCGTCCCCGCGGACGGGGGTTCGGCATGGACCGCCCCCTCTCCCCCGGGTGCGGTCACACGGCCCGCCGGTAGGCGCTGCCGTCCCTGGCGCGGGTCAGCAGCCGGGCCTCGACCAGATACCGGCGCAGCGCCGAGCAGTCTTGGTGGACCGTCCGGATGGCGTCGTTGACCTCGCGCTCGGTGTACTCCCGACCCTGCTGGAACAGGGTCCGGGCGAGGTGGTCGAGCAGATGCCGACGGCGGGCGGCCTTCCGCGGGATCGCCGTCAGCCGGCCCCGGGAGAAGAGTGCGGACACATCCCGTGGACCGCCGGCTTCGTTGTCGGACATGCGCCGAAGCCTGATGCACCCCGCCCCGGCGGTGCAACGCGATTTCGCCGCCCCGCACTGCGTCCGCCACGCCCTACAGCGGTATCTCGATGTCGAGGACCGGGCCGGTGGCCCGGGCGGGCGGCGCGTCCAGGGTCTCCAGGACGTGGAGCATCGGCACATTGGCCGCGGCCACCGCCGCGGTCAGGGTGTGGTGCCCGTCCCGCCGGGCGACGTCGGCGGCATGGGCGGTGAGCGCCGTACCCAGCCCCTTGGACTGCCAGGCGTCCTCGATCAGCACCGCGAACTCGCCGACGCCCTGCCGAGCGGTGCGCATGACGTTGGTCATGGCGATGATGCGGTCCGTCCGCTGGGCGGTGGTGGTGACCAGGGTGGTGCCGCGCTCCGGATCGCACAGCAGCCGCCAGCCGGCCGCCGACAGTCCGGGCGTGCCCGCGTGGTAGCGCATGGCACGGCTGCCGGGCGAGCAGCGGTGGTGCAGCGCCTGGACCGGGCCGAGGTCGGCGGGGGTCGCCTCCCGCGTCCGGGTGGGCGTGCCGTCGGCAAGGGTGATCGGATGTCCGGTGCGGCGCGTGCCGGTTTCGGGCATAGGGGGCCTCCTCGCGGCCTGTACGGCGGAGTGCCGCAGACCCCCGTGCGGGCGGACACCCGTCTCGGCACAGGACAGAGTCTTTTGCGATCGCAAGGCCGGCTCAAGAGGGGTTCGCGCCATCCTGGCTACGCTTCGCACAGGATGCGTCACCGAACGGAGCTGGTCGGGAGTGGCGCGAAATCGGCCGGTGCAGCGCTCCGCGTGCCGGACGACGGTCGGCGCCCGGACGTTCCCGGGGCGCCACCGAAGTCGGGCCCGGGGGACCGGCGGCTCATCCCTCGCGGAGGCGGTGCACCTGCTCGCCGGTGCGGGACTCGATCTCCGTGGCCACCTCGTGGAGCAGGGAGTGGCTCACCCCGTTCAGGGCCCGCGCCACCGCCAGTTCATCACCGATGTGGGGGATGTCCCGGTCCGATCGA
>NZ_JAPZBC010000002.1 GCF_027460265.1 Streptomyces sp. WMMC940 | reverse complement strand
CGCTCGCCGAGCAGAAGCCCGGATTCATGCCCCGGTGAGGATCTGCTCGGTGCGGCAGGGGACTGCCGCACCGAGCCTCAAGAACACAGGCCGCCAGTCGGCACGGCAGGGCCTTGTGGTCGAAGTGGCCGGCGAGCCGGTCCAGGAAGCGGCACATCACTTCGGCGGTGAAGGACTCGGTGAAGACCATGAAGTGCATCCGGCCCTTGGTGCTGATCGCCGACATCGCGTTCACGGAGAACCGGTTCCCGCTCCGCCGCACGACGGGCGTCTTCCCCTTCTCACCCCAGGTGCGGCCGGTGACCTGGTCGGATCGGATGCCGACCTGGTCGGCGAAGAGGATCTCGCCGCCGTCTTTCTTCGCCTGCACGCGGATCTTCGGCCAGGTCTCTTCATGCCAGCGCCGGACGGCCTCGGGGTCCTGCTCGACGGCCCGCTTGTCCGGGCGCTGGAAGGACAGCCCCCACCGCTTCAGGTACTTGCCCACCCCCACCTCGGTCAGCCGCACCCGGTACAGCTTCGCGATCAGCTCGCCCACCAGCCGCCGTGTCCACAGCTGACCGGAAAGCCCCACGTCACAGGGCCGGTGGTCCAGGACCGCCTGCCGCACCGCGGCCTGCTCGGCCTCCCCGAGCACCTGGTGCACACCGACCGGCTTACCCCGAGGACGCATGACCAGGGCCTCCCGACCACCGGCCTGCCACTTCGCCCACCAGCCGTCGACCGCCTTCAGCGACACCCCGAACACCGCCGCCACGTCCTCGCGGTCCCGCCCCGCCATCAGAGCGGCCACCGCCCGCAGCCGCAGGGCCTCCTGCGCCGACGGCGACAGATGCCGCGCGTCCCCCACCAGATCGCTCACACCCACCCAACGACCCAGAACCCAAACCGTTTCTGATCAATACTACTGGCGTCGTACGGCCGCGGACCGGGCCGCCCGGCAGGCGGCCGACGCCCGGCTCGCCGCCCGGATACGAGCCGTGCACCGTGAGTCGGACGGCACCTACGGAGTCCCGAGGATCACCGCCGAGCTCCGCGAGGACGGCTGGCGCGTCAATCACAAGCGGATCGCGCGCGTGATGCGGACCATGGGCTTGGCGGGCGTGCGGCTGCGTCGCAGGCACCGCACCACGATCGCGAACCCGTCCGCGGCGAAGGCCCAATCGGTGGATGCGGCGGTATTGCTGGCGCAGATGGTGACCCGCGCGCAGAACTCGAACAGCGCCAGGCCGAAGGGCTGCCGGCGGAGTCCTGGTCCGGCGCGCTGTCGCCGGAGCGGCGGGAGCAGCTGGAGGAGATCGACCCGTCCTGGTGCCCGGCCTGGCCAGTCGAATGGCAGCGGGCCTTCCACTCACGAGGCAGCACCTGGAGGAGGTCGGCGGTGAACTGCCCACCGAGCCGGGCATCGTCGTACACCGGGGCGAGGACCTCGGACGGTGGGTGCGGGCGCAGCGCCTCGGCTGGAACAAGCTCACGGCGGTGCAGCAGTGGATGTGCGAGCAGGTCCTCGGGATCGAGCCCGCAGCCGAGGCCTAGAAGCCGCCGCCGCGCCGCACGCAGGCCGACAGATGGGCCATGAACTATGAGGCGGCCAAGCAGTTCTACGAGCGTGAGAGGCACCTTCAGGTCCCGAGGAAGCACGTCGAGCGGATCGTCGGCGAGGACCAGGAGAAGCGGGAGCACAAGCTGGGGGCCTGGATCGGGAATCAGCGCAGCCGGGCGGCGACGCTGACGCCGGAGCGGGTGGGGCTGCTGTCCGCCATCGACATGCGCTGGACATAGCCCCGTACGAACGAGCAGCGGCGCCGGGCCAGGGGTCTGTCCGGCCTCGTCCAGGCCTGGCCGCGAGTGTGGGGTGTCCGGCCGCGTTGATCGGCTGGGCACCCCACACTGAAAAATGGCTAGTTGCCGGTGTGGTAGGTGTTGACGAGCTTGGTGGAGGCGTAGACCCAGGCGCCGGGGTTGGACGCCCAGCCGGCCTGGCCACCGTTGAAGAGGGCGTCGGGCCGGGCGGTCCAGGTCCACATTTTCACGACGTCGTCCGTCTGGTGGTTCATGATGGCGAGGTCGTCGCGGCCGTCGCCGTTGTAGTCGCCGGTCGTCATCTGCAGGCGCTTGACGTCCAGGCCGCCGGCGCTGTTGAGGGTGAGCGTGGCGGAGCCGAACTTGTTCTGGCCGTCGACCTTCTCGAACAGCATGGTGCTGGTCTTGTCGCTGCCGTCGGCGTAGTCGTACCAGATCAGGGTGTCGTCGTGGCCGTCGCCGTTGAAGTCGCCGGCCTGCGGGATGGCCTGATCCCACTTGAGGGCGGCGGTGTTCCACCACGTCGTGGGGCTGGCGAAGGTACCGCCCGGCTGGGTGGTGAAGACGTAGGTCTTCATCCCGTTGCCGCCCTGGTCGTAGTACACGCCCAGCTCTTCGCGGCCGTCGCCGTTGAAGTCGCCGGTGACGAACTTCGTGCTGCTGCGCAGCCAGGTGCCGGCGGGTGCGGACCAGGAGGCGACGGGGGCGTTGAAGGTGCCGTTGGTCTTGGTGGTGAAGGTGTGCAGCTTGGTGGTGCCGTCGGCTCCGGCGTACCAGACGGCCATGTCGTCGCGGCCGTCGCCGTCGAAGTCACCGGCCTGCGGGGTCATGTAGCTGTAGTGGAACGGACCGCCTGCGGGGGAGCTCCAGGCCTGGACGGGGGTGGCGAAACCGCCGTCGGTCTTGCCGAGGGCGACGAAGGCCTTTACGCTGGCGTCGCTGTAGCCGCGCAGCATGGCCATGTCGCTGCGGCCGTCGCCGTTGAAGTCGCCGGAGACGAACTTCATGTACCTCGCATCCCACTCGCCCACGGGGGCGGCGTAGGACTTGTACGGTGCGCTGAGTGTGCCGTTGTCGCCCTTGCCGAAGAAGGTGTAGGTGGCGTCCGAGCCGGCGGTGAAGTCGTACCAGGCGCCGATGTCGCTGCGGCCGTCGCCGTTGATGTCGTTGCGGACGACGGTGTTGCTGGACCACAGAGACTGGTTCTGGGTGTTGTAGACGACCAGGTTGCCGCGGTCGGTCAGGACTGCCTGGCCGCCGGCGGCGGCCGTCTTGGACTCCCAGAGAGTCGTCGTGTCGGCGGCGCTGCGGACGATCAGGTTGCCGCTGGCGTCGAAGCGGGCGGTGGCACCCGGGTTGCCCGCGGTGGCGGTGGACCACAGGGTCTTGCCGGCGTTGGACGCGATGACCAGGTCACCGTCGGTCTGCATGGTAAGGCGGGCGCTGGCGGAGACGAGGCTGTCACCGGGCAGCAGCTGCTGGCCGGCGGTCAGGGTCGAGCCGAGCTTGATGTTGTCCGCACGCGCGGCGATGGCGTCGGTGCGGGTCTCGGCCGCGTCCTGGCCGAAGCATCCGCCCTGCCACGAGTGGCTGCTGACGGCGACGAGCTCGGGCTTCCCGTTGTTGTTGCGCAGGAGCGGGGCTCCGGTGTCGCCCATGCAGATGACGTCGCTCGCGGTCTTGCCCGCGACATTCACGTCCGTGTCGCTGACTGTATTGACGGTGAACGAGCCCGTGTGGAGCTTGAGGGGTGCCCATTCAGTCTTGGTGCGGCCGTATCCGGCGACCGTCAGGGTGTCTGCGCCGGCGGCCGGGGTGGTGGCCATGGCGACAGGGGTGATGCCGGTTGCCGGAGTCGCGAGGCGGGCCATGACCAGGTCGCGGCCGGCGCGGGGCACGAGGTCGACGATCTCGCTGACGTGGCCGCCGGTGGTGGCGGACAGGTCGCTGCGGCCGATGGTGGCGATGGTCTTCTCGGCGGGCTTGCCGGGCGCGAGCTCAGTGTCACTGGTGGTGAAGCACGAGGCGGCGGTCAGGACCCAGCGGGCGTCGACGAGTGCGCCGGTGCAGGCGCGCCTGCTGTCTTCGTCACCGATCTCGATCTTCGCGGTGAACGCGTAGACGTTGTCGGCGGCGGGGGTGCCGGTGACGGCCTGGGCGCCGGTGCCGGTGAGGACACTGGAGACGACGGCTGCGGCGAGCAGGGTGCTCGTCAGCGTGGCGCGCGGGCGAATGTTGGACACGTTGATTTTTTTCCCTGGGTGTTCAGTGGTGCGCAGGCCGGTTCACGGCTGCTGGGCGCAAAAGGTGATGGTGCGAGCAGGGCCGGGGTCAGCCGGTGACGCGCAGTTCGACGAGGACGGAGCGCAGTCCGATGTCGCCTGCCTCGCCGACGGGCTGGTACTCGTTGGCCGGCACGTCGACGACGGTCTCCTCGCCCTCGGCTGTGAGGGTGGCCTCGACGGGGTGGTCCTCGGTCCACACGCCGTAGGCGTCGGGCAGCTCCAGCGTGAGGTAGCCGGTCTTCGCGGTGGCGTTGAAGCAGTAGCCCGCGTTGTCGAGGCGGGACTCGATCTTGATGTTCCACGCCTGCGAGCACTGGACCAGTGTGATGTGCCCGTCGCCGCGCTTCAGGGTGATGCCGCGCTCCTGGAGGATCTTGTCGGCCCCCGGGTAGTTGAAGTCTTCGACCGCCGACGGCATCTCCGTGGCAACTGCCGCGGTGGCCGCGGTCTGCGGCGCCGCCTGGGCAGTGGTCAGGCCCGCCGTTCCCAGGCATGCGGCTACGGCACCAGCAGTGCCGAACAGGAGTGCCTTGCGGGCACGCGAAATCGCCATGGCTTCCCTCACAGTGAAGATGAACAGATCGGAGCCCCCTCCGATCCGCTGAAGTAAAGCACATGTAATGTTCCTGTGAACGCGCCCCCAACTCGCCGCCCACCAGGGGGCAAGGAAGCGGCGGACCCGTGTATGTGGGTTGGGTGTTCCCGCGCGTTTGCTTTGGCAGCCACCCAGGCTTCGCTGCGTTCTCTTCGAAGCGGACATATCCGCCTTGCATGGATGTTGGCGGCGATGTGCCGGGTGTGTTCGGCATGGAGGAAAAGCCAGGTGAAACACTTCTCACGCTCCATATGGGCGGGGCGGAAGCGCAGAGACCGACTCAGAGAGCGCACGAGGGCCGTGGCCGCGCGCAGCACATGCGCCACGGTGCTGTCCGCCGCAATGCTAACGGGGTTGCTGGGAACAGCGCCCGCGTTTGCCGCCGAGGGCGACGAGGCCGGCGTGCCGGTCTTGTCGCATCGGGAACTGGCAGTCGACTCCTGGATATACGGCGGTGTGGGTGTCAAGGAGGCTGCCGAACGGGCGCTTCTTGGCACCGATGAGGACGTCCAGGAGTTCCTCGAGGGCAAGGGCGCCCTGCAGCTTGCCGATGACCGTGTGGATGCCAGCCGTGTTCTCAATGCGGGTGGCCCGGCGGTACGTGAGGCGGCCAAGACTGCCCTCCAGTCCGGTAAGCCGGAGGCGCTGCAGGCGTTTCTGAAGGACGGCTGGAAGGCGCCGCACCAGCAGGACCAGCGGGTCGAGGTCTCGCGGGTCGTCAACCTGGGCGGCATCGGGGTGCAGGACGCCGGCAAGGCGGCTCTGAACGGCACGCCCGGGGAGGTCGAGAAGTTTCTGAAGTCGGGCCAGTTCACCGCGCGTGAGGCGGACGACCGCGTCCAGCTCTCGAAGATCATCAACACCGGCGGGCCCAATGTGAAGGCGGCGGGCAAGCTCGCGCTGCAGGGCACCTACGACGACATCGTCGAGTTCCTCGAGGTGGGCCAGTTCGTGGCCCGCAACCGTGACCAGGAACACGCCACCATCGCCCAACTGACCGAGCAGGCCAAGCAGTCCGGCAAGCTGGCCGAGGACGCGACCAAGTCCGCCCAGGAAGCGTCCGCGCGGGCGATTGCGGCCGCCGAGCTTGCCAAGCAGGCCGCGGCCAAGGCAGCGTCGGAAACCGCGGCGGCCAAGGACGACGCCACGCGCGCCGCCGTCAAGTCCAAGCAGGCCGCCGCCGCCGCCCGGGCCGCAGCCGATGCGGCGCAGACGGCCATCGGCGCGGCCAATGCCGCCAACCGCTCCGCGAGGATCGCCGCACTGGCCGCAGCCCAGACCGCGAACGCGGCCGCGGCCGCCGCGGATGCCGCCAACCGCGCCTACAACGCAGCCATCGCCGCGGGCAAGGACAAGGACCAGGCCGCCAACGCGACCGCCCAGGCCAAGGCCGCCCGCACGGCAGCGAACCTGGCTACCCAGTCCGGCATCGCCGCCCAGCAGGCCAGCGCTGCCTCCCTGGCCGCCGCTACCGCGGCCGCCGCGTCCAGGAGCGCGAGCGGTAACGCGAACCTCGCCGCCGACGCCGCCGACGAGGCCGCCGGCCATGCGGATGCCGCCGGGGCGTCCTCGGCCGAGGCCCGGGCCGCCGCGGCGGAGACCCGCCGGCACGCCAACGAGGCCAACCGGGCCGCCACGGCTGCGGAGACCCTGGCCCGCAAGTCCGCCACCGCTGCCCTGGAGGCGCGCGACGCCGCGAACTCGGCAGCCGCGCACGCCAACAACGCGGCCGCCGCCGCCGAGGAAGCCGCCGCACACGCCGGGGAGGCCGCCGACCAGGCCGCGGAGGCCACCAAGCAGGCCAACGCTGCGAAGGTCGCCGCCGAGGCAGCGAGCGATGCCGTGGAGACCGCGCAGGAGACCTTCGACATCGCCCGGGAGACCGAGGCGGAAGAACTCGCCACCCGCACCGCTGCAGGCATCGAACACGCCAAGTCCCGAAAGTCCATCGCAGAGACCTTCACCACCGAGGTCTCCGGCACCGTGGTGGAGGGCCAGGCGATCGAGGACGACACCCGCGCACTGGCCGCCGAGGCCGCTCAGCCCGGTGCCGACGTTACGGCCATTGCCGCCAAGGGCCGCAAGGTGGCGCTGCGTGCGCTGAAGCACTTCGGCTCCTGGCGCCAGGAAGCCGCCGTCCGGGCCCTGTCCGGCAGTGACGAGGACGTGCTGGAGTACCTGCGTACCGGATGGCAGCAGGCCCAGCAGGACGAGACTCGCCAGCAGGTCGCCGACGTCGCATCCAACAGCCCCTACGCCTCCGTCCGCACCGCAGCCACCCAGGCACTCGCGGGCACCGATCAGCAAATCGCCGACTTCTACAGCACCGGCCAGTACCAGGCCGGACTCGCCGACTACCGCGTGCTCGTCTCGCAGATCCACAACACCGGCGAAACGGGAATCAAGGAGAAGGCCGAGGCTGCCCTCGCCGACGGCAGCGCCCAGGCACTGCTCGCCTTCATCAACAGCGGCCAGTACACCGCGCGCAACGCCGACGAACGAGTAGCCGCCAGCCAGCTGGTCAACACCGGCGGCCCGGAGGTGAAGGCCGCCGCCACGATCGCCCTGACCGGACCGGCCGACCAACTGCACCAGTTCGTCGAGAACGGCCAGTACATGGCCGAACGCAAGGACAACCTGGCCGACACCCACATCGCCCAGGTCCAGCGCCTCATCGCCGAAGGCCAGTACATCGCGGCCAAGGCCCAGGAGAACCGATGGCTCGCCGCCAAAGCCGCAGCCGACGCCAGGCAAGCCTCCGGCGAAGCACAAGCAGCCGCCGCCGAAGCACAAAACCAAGCCACCCGCGCTAGCGGGTACGCCGCCGACGCCGACAAGGCCGCCGACAGCGCCGAAACCAGCGCCGCCCAAGCCAAGCAGTCCGCCACCACCGCCCGCAACGCCGCCAACAGGGCCGAACAAGACGCAATCGCCGCCGAGGAATCCGCCGCCCAGGCAGAATTCTCCGCCCGCTACGCACGCTCCTCTGCAGTCATGGCCGATGAGGCGGCGACCGACGCACGCGAATCCGCGTTGGCCGCAGGCAAGAGCGCCGAGGAAGCAAAGAGCCTCGCGAAGCAGGCCTGGGCGGACGTAGTCAAGAAGCGCGAGGCCGAAGAGGCTGCAGCGCGCCGCGCGGCGGAAGAAGCACGCAAGCAGCAACGCGAAGCAGAGAGCAAGCCACCCTGCTATCTCCACCCCACCAGAGACACCCTCCCCCTCTGCGCACTCGCCGGACAGCCCCTCGAAACCCCTCCGATCGATCCCGTTCTCAAGGAGATCGTCTGGAGCGCCACCGGCCTCAACGACGCCAAGGACTGCTTCAAGGACCCCGGCCTCAGCAAATGCGCCATGTTCGCCATGGCCTTCCTTCCCGTCGGCAAAGCCAAGGGCCTAAAGAACGCATTGGAAACGGTCGAGGATGCGGCACAGGCATCACGACTCCGGACCTTCCCCGGCGCCATCGCCGACGCCAAGCATCTGGACGAAATGGCAGCAAACGGCATCAAGTTCAACAGAGCAGAAGTGATCGCTACCGCGCGGACTGCTGATGGCCGCATCGTATTCCTTGAAATGGGGAACTCGAAGGCTGGCCTCCGGCACGTAATGAAACACGGCGATGAGTTCACCAGAGCCGGCATCTCCGATGACGAGATCCCGTCCTTCGTTGTCAAGGCCGTCAGCGAAGGAAAGATCGTCGGCCATCAAGGAAGCGGCACGGGTCGGCCGATCTATGAGGTGGTTTACAATGGAAAGAATCATAAGGTGGCTGTAACCACCGGCAGTAATGGGTTCATCGTGGGCGCGAACATGAGGGGTTCGGGATCGTGAGCAAAGAGACAGAGTCGAGCGATATCCGGGTTATGGCGGACTACGGATGCCATCCCCTCTGGCTCACACGCGAAAACGACAATGTGTCGCCGACGGATCCTCAATTGGGGCTAACACCCATTCTGGCTGAACGGCTAAGCGAGTGGGCTCAAGAATTTGACAGAATTCTTTGCCTGGATGATCCGGCTTCGTCCGGATTCCCTTCCCCGGAAGCCGAGGCCAATTTCGCCGAGAGTGGAGAGAGGTTGGCGCGAAAACTGGCTCAGGAATTGGGCCCCAGCTGGAAGGTTGGCTATTTCGATCTCAGGATCGATGCCGACCGTGAAATTCCTTACATGCTCTAGCTAGGGACCGATCTGGTTGCCTGTCGCGTGGGCGACAGGCAACCGCAACACGTCATTGAAGATTCCAGGCGGCTTGGCCTCAAGCGATACCATGCGAAGCATTAGGAAGGCCAGCAGTGCCTGACAGCGACCTGCACAAAGAAGAACTCGACTATCTGATCCGATACGCTCACATGGCGCCGGTCTATTTTTTCCCCGCTTCGCGACGCAGCGGAGAAGATCGCAGGCAAGCGCAGTAGCGAGAGCGAGATTCAACAAACCACCCTGAATCTGATCAGCGACATGATCGACCAGGGGGTCAAAGTCGGAGACATGAGCCCGAAGGATGGCGATGGAGTCATCCCTTGGAATGTTCCGAAGAATGACGCACTGCGTCGCGTAGCGGACGAGATGCGACAACACCAGGACCCGGTCGACTTCATCGACATCTGCTAGTTCAGCGCCATCTGAGTTCCCGCGCACGCTATAATAGCCTCCGAGACTCCGGCTCACGCTCCTTGGAGAATTCCTGGAGATGATCTTGCGATTGGGCCCCTGAGGGGCCAACGGAGACCGACGCGGCCCAACGCTCTGATCTACACATTTGACATGCAACACAGGTGAGCGATCTTCCAGGACCTGATTCGGGACGAAGAGGTCGTGGGTTCAAATCCCGCCACCCCGACAGAGAAACACCAGGTCAGGCTCGGTGCTGAGAGATCAGCACCGAGCCTGACTTGTTTCTCAGGGGCTCTCTGGAGAAATCCTGGAGAAGATCTTGGAATCTTTCTCCAGACCAGCTCCCTACCGGCGAGCCTTCAGTAGCGCGTCGAGGACAGCAACGGGCGAGCCGGGGCTCATCGCCCGGCGCGCGTCCAGCGCTTCCTCCCACATCCCGGTGAGCGCAGTCATCAGCGTCTGCCGCATCCCGGACGTGATGTGGTCATAGCGGGACTGCACGGAACCGTCCTCGTGGCCCATGCGTTCGTCCATGAGCTTCGGCGGGGTCCCCACTTCTCTCATGAGGGTCTTGTGCGTATGGCGCAGCCCGTGCGGTGTCAGCCCCGGAGCGATCGGCACCCAGCACGCCTCAGCCCTCTTGGAGGCTCCTCGCCCGCGTGCCGGAATCCCGGGCCAAGGCTCAGCGACCACGGGCACCGGGTGCTCCTGCTGATTACCGCGCCCGGGGTACCGTCCGGTGACGGCTGGCTGGAAGAGCCAGGTGGCGAATCCGGAGCGTCGCCAATGTGCAGCCAACTCCCCCGATCCCGCGTTCCGGACGTACCCGAGATCGGTAATGGCCTCCAGAACCTTCAGCCGGGTCGGCTCCGCCACAGCGTCCGGGCGATTGAGGACGTTGGAAACGGTGCCGGACGAGACGCCGGCACGGCGAGCGACGTCGGTCAGCTTCGCTCCCGGACGGGTCGTAGCGCCGTTTGCGGTGCCGTGACTGCGGAAGACGTAGGCCAGTCCGTGGCACTCACACGGCTTCGGTTTCGTCCGGGCAATGTGGTCGGCAAGAAGCGAGGCGAGGAAATCCGGAGCGTCGATGTCCCGGTAGGAGTCGTCCTTGGGCGGGCAACGATGCAGTTCACCGGTATCCAGCTCGTAGAGCTGCCACTCCACGCGAAGACTCTTCGGCCGGACGAACTCGGCCTCAAGGCCCACGACTTCACCCCAGCGCATGCCTGTGTAGCCCTTGACCATGCAGCCAACGAACTCGTCGTCGCGGCCGGACAGCAGCGCCATCCGCTCCGCGAGCAGCAGAATGCCGAGAGCCGTCGTAACCGCCTTCTCCGGGCCACGGTTGCGTGAGCGACCAGCGCGCTTTCCGCGTCCGCGCCGCTTGGTTGCCGGGTTGGAATCGCGCAGCCCCTCGTCAACAGCATCGGCAAGGATCAGGTGCAGCGTCGCCCGCCATGTCTTGACGCTGGTAGCCGCATAGGGAACGGCGCGCTCGCGCTTCTCCCAAGCGGCAATGTCGGTACTCAGGATGTCCGCGATGGCGAAGTCCTCGAATGCGGGGAGTAGATGCTCTTCGATGTGCCGCCGGTAGTTCTGCATGGTGGACGCCGCCAAGTCCTGCGCGGCATACCAGCGGCTCACGTAGGTACCGAAGGTGATCCGCTCCGGAGGCACCTTCTTCGTCCCCGCCAGCAACTTCGCCTCTTCGGCATCCGCCGCCTTCTTCGCGGCTGCCTTGGTCCGGAAGCGGATGGCATCACCATCCGCATCGCGGACCGTTCCATACTTGCCAGGCGCGAGCTTGTACCGGCCGCGCCAGTAGCCGCCGAGATTCTCGGCATACCCCAACTTGTTCTCCTCATAGACGGGTGTGCCGCCCGGCTGGACGACCGGGCGGCACACGGAATCAGGCTGCGCTGGACTGCGATTGGCTGTGTCGCGCCCTGCGCGGCGTCCTTGCCTTCAAGGGGGCGACGGCCACCGCCGCCGTAGTAACCGCCCGGCGACGCGGTGCAGGTGCGGCTCGAACAGCGGCGCTATTGGTCTGGGCGGGACGGCTCTCGAAGATGCGCATGATCTCTGCGAAGTGCTCGGCCGTGAACCGGTAGCTGCCGGCGGGCTTCGTGAAGGGGATGCGTCCCCTGCGAGCCTGCTCCTTCACCCACCACTCGGAGCAGCCAAGGGCTTGGGCGACATCCGCAGCGGAGTGGAGCTGAGGCAGGCCAGTGCTCTTCTGACTCACTTTCGCGTCTCCTCTGGAGTTCACTTGGGGGTCTTGTCAGAGCCCGGACCTGTCCGAGGCTCGGATTTCTGCGTCACCGCGTCATCAGCGTCACTTGAGGCTCTGACCTGCGGGTTTGGGTGACTCTGCGGATCGGGTGTGCGTCACCGGTGCGTCATTGGGAGCGTCACCGGGTGACGCAGGTGACGCAGGATGACGCAGAGAAATCCGTCTGCGTCACCGCTGTTGGCGCAGGTCAGGGGCCGTTTTCCGGGCCGGGTGACGCAGGTGACGCAGCGTCTTCCTACTTAGGACAAAGAAGGTGCTGCCTGTAGTACTTGACTGCGCCTTACAAAGCGAAGAAGGAGCCGCTGCGCGGCACGACCTTGGGGCGGCGTTCCGCCGAACAGCAAGAGGAGCACGTGCTCTTCTTGCTGTTCGCTTGAACGTGCGGTCGCGGGTCAGAACGCCCGCGTCTGCTCGTGCGGAAGCAGGGCCGGGGCGACCGTGCGGGTCATTTCGAGGTAGCGGCCCGCCTTGGTGCGGCCCGAGTCGATGAGGACGCCCCGGGCGGCGAGGGTGGGTTGGAGGCGCTTGAGGCGGTCGGAGAGGACTTTGCCGGTGGTGGGCCAGCCCTTGGGCAGGGGACGCGGCTCGTCGCTGCTGTAGAGGGTGCTGAGGAGGTGCAGCCATTCTGTGGAGGTCATCCGCTGCGCCGTTCCCGGGGTGAGGGTGTCGGCGTGCCTGAGGACGATCTGTGCGAGGAGGTCGCCCTCGATGACGTCGTCGTTGAGGTCGTCCAGGCTGGCCCGGTAGGCGGTGAGAGCCCCGAGACCGGTCGCGGCGTCGAGCTGTGCGCACAGGCGCGCGAAGTCCGCCATCCGCAGATCGGTCGGGGTTTCCGCTTCGACGGCTCGGACCTTGACGGTGAGGTCTAGCAGGGAGCCGAGGACGGTGGGTAGGGCTTCCGCGTAGTCGGCCCACAGTTCCGCTTCGGTGCGCCGGACCTTGGGGCGTTCCAGCCGCAGGGGCAGGAGTCGTTCGGCGAGGTCGGGGCGGATGACGCCGACGTCGATGCCTGTGAGGAGCAGGGGGCGGCGGTATCCGATGCGGTATACGTCCCCGTCGGTGAACAGGGCGCGCTTGACGTTCTCGATGCCGGTGACGATGCAGCACATCGCGTCGGAGAGTTCCGGGGTCATGTGGGAGAGGTTGTCCAGGGCGGTCACCCATCCTGCCGCGACCGCTGCGACCAGGTTCTCCTCGTCCTTCGGCGCCCGTCGCAGGTCGCCGCTCATGCCTTCCACGATCCTGATGAGCATGCGGCCTCCGGTGGACTTGCCGGCGCCCTGCGGCCCGGTGAGGAACGGCGCGGGGACCGGTACAGACGGCTCCAGGCAGCCGATGAGCCAGGCGATGGCCAGGCACTCGGTTTCCGCGGTGGCGAAATTGCACAGGCGGAGCAGGAGGTCGATGCCCTTGCCGTTCGTGTCCTTGGCCGGCAGGGGCAGTTCCCCAGTGAGCTGGGTGCGGCGCCAGCACACCTCGCGCGGGTCGGGGACGGCGATGTCCCAGCCGGTGGGGTGGATGCGCACGGACTGCCCGTCGTCGCGGCCCAGGTCCAGCCAAGTCGCCCCGTCAAAGCCCGGGGCGACGCGGATGTTCACGGACTGCACGTCCTCGCTCAGCGCGAGTGCTTCGATCAAGTCCAACGCCTCCTTGAGCGCGGTCCCGTTGAACACGCCGTATCCGTCCTTGAACAGGCCGACCATGAGTTCCTGGCGGTGGCTGCCCGTGGTGCCCTGTGAGCGGATCGGGCGGGCTACGGGGTGGCCTTTCCGCTGCGCGTACACGGTGCCGTCGGGGGTGCGGAAGTACCGGAAGTGCGCCTGCGCGTAGTCGGTGATGACCTCGCGGGCGGGAGTCTTCTCGTCGTCGGCCATGGTCACAGTCCCAACCTGGTGCGGGCGTTGGCCCACGCGTCGGTGCAGTGCCGGACGGTCTCGCCCTTGGCCTGCGCGGCGGCGAACAGCCGGGCGATGTGCGTCTCGGTGAGGCAGCCGCACCGGCCGTGCGTGGACAGCACGGCCAGGAACGTCCGGTACACGGTCGCGTGCACCGCCTCCCGGGCCTCGGTGATGCGCTGCTCGGCCATGGCGATGCCACGCTCCAGGAACGCAGGCGTGCGATGGCGGCACTCCCCGCCCCCGGTAGGCGCGGGCACGGCGAAGGGAACCGGCCGGACTGCGGTGGGCGCCTTCACGGTCAGCGTTCGCACGGCGTCCGGGAGCTCCGTCATGGTGCCGCTGCCGGGACCGAGCCACCGGGCGTAGGCCATCGTGGACTTGATATCCACGCCACGCCGCACGCCGTTGGCGGAGGTCGTAGCCCCGCGGTAGAGCCAGTGCTCGCCGCGGGTGGTCGGCACGGTCCGAGTCGTGGGCAGATTCTCGCGGGCCCACTCGATGGCGTCGGCGTTGTCCAGGTCCACGACGGTGAGGCCGGCACCGCCGGGGTGGTAGGCGACTGTGCTCGCGGCGAGCCAGGCGTGGCGCCAGGGGCCGGAACGGATGACGTCCGGGTCGGTGGTCGCGGCGGCCCATGCGTGGCAGGGCGCGGGGCAGGTGCAGGGTCCGGGGGTCTTCATGTTCGGCCGCCCGCCACAGGCGTTGTCCGCGCAGCGACGGCAGTTGCCGAACGGGGCCTTCCCTGCCCGTAACGGCATGGCGGGCACGCCGGAGGCTGCCAGGGAAAGCGCGGTGCGCAGGTGCTCTCCCCGAATGTCGGTCGGTTGGGTCATGCTGGATGTCTCCAGTTCTGTGATCTGGGCTGGTTGGCAAGGGCGGCCCCGCTTTCATTGGCGTGAGATGGGGCCGCCCTTGGCGTAGCTAGTACTGGTCGCGGGCGTCGCAGGAGTCGCAGTCGCAGTCGTCGTCGTGGGGGCAGTCGCAGCCGCAGGGGTGTCCGGTGCCGATGCAGGAGCACTGGCACATGCCCTCACCGCACGGCTCCTCGTCCGGCCCGTTCTCGGGACCGCTGTAGGTGAGCGGGCTGACGGCGCTGTGCGCGAGATCCAGGCACTGGGCGAGACCATGGGCCTGTTCCATGGCCGTGATCAGGAAGTCCTGGACGTTGGCGACGTGCCGAGCCGGGTCCTGGCCATCGGCGGATCCCAGGTGTCCGAGGGTGGTCAGGACATCGAGCGCGGTGCCGATCTGCTCGATGGCCTGCGGGAGCCGCTGAGCCAGGACCTTCAGCGCCGCGATCGCGTCGTAGGCCTCTGCCGGGTACGTCAGGCCCGGTGTCCCGGGACGAGGGAGGGTGCGGTGGTTGAACTCGCGGATGGCTTCGGCTGCCTTGCGGGTGAGCTGGGCGGGTTCGACGGTGGTGGCGGTCATGCTGCCTCCTGGCTAGTGGTGCAGGTGGGTGTGGGAGCGGGCGAAGGTGCCCCGGGTGTGGGTGGTGACGTGGGTGTTCTTGGTGACCGGCCCGGTGTAGACCGCGTGGGAGATGCTGCGCTTGGCGCGGGAGAACGCGGCGCCGATGGAGAGTGCGGCGAAGGCGATGCCGGTGAGGAGGACGCCCATGCAGATGACGCCGGTGACGCTCATGGAGGCGAATCCCTTCAGCACGAGCCAGACGCCGCAGCCGATGCCGGTGGTGCCGGCGCCGATGCCGATGGAGGCGACCGCGGTTCCGGCGGCCCAGGCGGGCACGATCCGGCGTTCGTCCTGCCAGACCGGCACCGCGTCCCCGACCGTCGGCGGCTCGGTCGTGTCGCGGTAGGACGTCGGTGTGGGCGCCGGGGGCGGTGTGGGGCGGTAGATGTCGTTGATGATGCGGCGGGCTTCGGCGTTGGCCTCGGCGTCGCTCATGCGCGGCCACCAGTCGGCCGGGGTGTTGGTCTCGCTCACAGCACGTGCCTCCCGTCGGGGTCAGGTGATGTTGGATGCGGCGTTGAGGAGGGCCTGTATGGCGGTGCGGATGGCGGTGGAGGCTCCGGTGTCGGCGGTGAAGAACCCGAAGAGGAACACCGCGAGCGCGGCGGCGGGGCCGACGTGACGGGTGCGGATGAGGACGAAGGTGAGGAGCCCGAAGAGGGCGACGGCGGACAGGGTGACGATCACGAGCGGGCCTCCCGGGAACGGCCGGCGGGCAGCTCCCTGGGGTGGGTGCTGCCCGCCGATGGCTTGTCGTCTGACTTGTCGTGTGGCTTGTCGCTTGTCTTGTCGTCTTGCTTGTCTTGTCGCTTGTCGCCTCGCAGGTCACAAGCCGTTTCCGACCCCCACGACACCCCAAGGACAGGTGTTCGTGTGGGGCGGGCGGCAAGCGACAAGCGCTACTCGCCCGAGGGCGGCCCGGGGGTGTGATCGCGGTGGACATAGCGGGCTTTGGTGCCCTCCCCGACCCTCACCGCGGTGCCGTCGTCGGCCCACGCCTTGAGCCATCCCACGACCGTCTGCCGGGTCGTGCCGTACTCGTCCGCAAGCGCGCGGGCGATCGCTGACGCCCCCGTGCCGTCCGGCCCGGCCGCGAGGAGCGCGGCGAGCGCGGCCCGCTGCGCGGGACTGTCCTCCGGCTCCTTGCGCAGCGCCGACAGGTTCAGCCCCGAGGATGCGGGCGGCGGCGCGTCCGGGTCGGGGGCAGTGGCGAACTGGGCGTCGATCTCCTCACGGAACCGGCGCAGCAGGTCATCGTCCCCGCCCGCCTTCCCGGCCCGGTCCGTGCGGTGGGCGGACAGGCTCAGCCCATCCCCAGGCGGGGACTGCTCGATGCCGGTCCCGTCCGGGGTGAGGTCGCGCATCCACGCGGTCCGCTCCGCGTCCCACCGCCGCGCATAGTCGGGGCCGGCGGCATTCGCGGACACCGCGTCCAGACGCGGATGCCGGTCGGACGTGGCGATGGTGATGTCGCGGATCTGGCTCGGCTTGATCCGCCACGCCTTGAACAACGCGCCCGGGGATTCGGGGGTGCCCATGAACCCGGCGCCCTTGAACGGCGCCTGATCCACCCCCAGCCCCCGGCGGCCAGGGAACATCTTGGACAGGTCCATGCCCTCGGTCTCCCCACCGGTCAGCGCGACCCTCACTTTGGCCTCGCGGCGAATCATCAGGTTGCCCAGCACGCTGCCGGTCGCCCCGAGCGCGGTGATGATCGTGCGGCCGCCCATGGAGCGGTGCATGCGGATGAACTCCAAGATCCGCTTGGCGAGTTCCTTCATCCGCCGGTCCGTGGAGACGAGGATCTCCGCGCCCTCGTCGATGACCAGCATGATCTGCGGAATCTTCGCGCTCACCGGCAACAGGTCGGTGTCGTGCTTGGCCAGCAGCTCCTGGTAGGCGCGCTTGCGGTGCAGGCCGATGGCGATCGCCGCGTCCAGCAGCTTCAGCGCCTCCTCGTACGTGCCGGCGAGCCAGTCCACGCCGGGCCGGACCGGATTCCCGTCCGCCTGCTTCAGCTCGCCTGCGAGGGCGGGGCGTACCCAGGGCAGGCCGGCGGATCCGGCGTTCAGGTCGATCACCCAGGTGAGGACGTCTTCGGCGCGGGCGAGTCCGGCCAGGATCGTGTGGAGCATGTTCGTCTTGCCCGATCCTGTCGGCCCGACGACCAGTGCGCACTGTTCTCGCAGGTAGGCGAGTACGTCATCGCCGTTGGTGCGGAAACCCCAGGGGATGCCGGTCAGGATCGACAGCGGCGTGTAATCCGTGGGGTACTCGCGTGGTTCGGCGAGGACGTTGCGGGTGGTGACGTCCACGATCGCCCGGCCCTGGTGGGCGCCGGGGCCGACCGCGGCGGTGCAGCCGTGCGGCAGTTTCGCATCGGCGGACAGGGCCGCGGCGTGCTGGGCGATGCGGTCGTAGGTGGTGCCGCCCTGCGGTTCGAGATCGAGGGAGTAGCCGTTGCCGGTCTCCCACATCTCCACCGCCAGCACGCGCACGGTGATGTTGCAGATCCGGCGGATCCGCTCCACCCACTCGGCAGCGATCTGACGCCGATCCGCAGTCATCTCCTCCGCGATCTGGCGCCGCTCGGCGGCCAGGGCCTCCTCCTCGCGCGCTTCCTCGTAGAGGGCGACGGAGCGGGCGCCGGCACCCATGCCGACACCGATCGTGGCCAGCGAACCGAGCGCGGCCCAGGACAGGGGGCCGGTGGCCATGGCCCAGGTAGTCCACCCGGCACCGACCAGCCACGATGCGGCCTTGAACGCCAGGGTGCGGCCCGCGTTGCGGACCTTCAGCCCGGCCACGGTGTGACCGAGGGCGCCGGCACCTCCCACAGCCATGGCCCACATAGGGGGCATGCCGGTGGCGGCGCCGGTGGTGGCGATGGCCAGGGCTCCGGTGGTCGCGGACAAGGCGCCGGTCACGGGTCCGTGACCGGCACTCCAGTCCAGCACCGGGCCACTGTCCGCCTGCTTCCTCTTCTTCGCGGCAGTGGTGGCCTTCATGTCAGACGTTCCAGCCCTTCTCGGCTTCCGGGCCGTTGCGGGGGTCCTCGTGGCGGGCGATGTCCTGCTCGTGGGCCTGGCGGAACAGCGGCCCCATGTCCTCCGCGACCGCGACCGCGGACATCAGGGCGCCAAAGATGTCGTTGAACCCGTCCGCGACTTCCTTCTCCAGCGGGAACTCGGAGTCGGCGCGCTCCGCGAGGGTCTTCATCACGTTCGCGACGCTGGTCAGCGCGGCGGGGAGGCTCTCGACCATGGCCAGGATCTCCATGGCGTCCTCGGGGTCGTAGGACTGGGCGGCCTGCTCCATCTCGGCTGCGTGCTCTTCGAACTGGAACCCGGACACGTGCTCTCCTTCACTGGTCAATGACGTGTGATCGGTGCTGTTCGGGACAGGCCCGGCCGGGCGCTCCACCCGCTCCCCGAGCCCGTCCGTGACGTCCTTGGCGGCTTCCTGCTCTGCCGCGTCCTCCGCGCTGGCCTGTTCCTCGCGTATCGCCGTATCGCGCTCGGCACGCTCCTCGCGGGCCGCGCCGGTCAGCCGCCGGTAGAGGCGCCGGCCGGGGTGGACCAGCCAGGACAGGCCCAACCTCCGGCCCAACGGGCTCGCCAGGAACCCGAGGAGACCGACCGGGAGCGCGAGGAGCGCGGCCAAGGCGCGGCGCCCATGGAACCGGGCCGCGGAACGGCGCAGAGCCTTCCGAGCGGCCTGCCGAGCAGGCGCCTTACGCACGTTCGAACGCCCGGCGGACACCTTCCGCGCGGTGGCCGCATCCCGGCGCGCCCGCTGCTTCGCAATCGCGGCCTGCTTCACCGCACGCGCCTTTCGGCCCGCACCCCCGAGCATCCGGCCCGCCACACCACCCGCCCCCGCCCGCGCCTTGCCGCCACCGGGCTTGTTCGCGCTGGGCTTCGGGGTGTTGCGGCGAGCGTCGGCCACCGCGCGCCTAGCCGCGGACGTCTGCTCCCGCTTCTGCGCCCGGGAGCCCCCGGCCTGCTTCTGCGCCTTCCGCAGCGCCCTGACCTGCCCCGCCTTGGACAGCGCACGCGCCGCAACGCCGGCGGGCTTGTTCACAGAGGCCGGAGCGCGGTGCTGGCCCGCCCCGGACCGGCCCTGACCAGCCCCACGCCGCTTCTGGCCGGGGACCTTGCCCGATCCGCCAGCTGTGCGGCCGCCGGCGGAACTGGCCTTCCTACCCGTGGTGTTGAGGCCGCCGGAGTGGTGGCGTGCGGCGTGCTGGCGGGCTGCGGTACGCGCGGCCGCCCGGCGGGCGGCCTGCTTCGGACGCGGGTTGCGGCTGCGGTAGGAGGCGAGGGTGCCGACCACGACGATGCCCGTTGCGGCGACCGCCGCGGCGATCGGCCCGCCGGCCAGACCGGCCGCCGCGATCGTGGAGACCGTCGCGTTCGCCCCCGACAGGGCCAGCGGGGCGACCGGCCAACCACCCGGAGCGTCCTCTACCTGGCCGTTCTTCTGCTCATCCGCCTTCCCCACAGCCTGTGCAGGAGACGGGGCAGACGGGGTGTCGGTGGCGGCCGGGGCCACTACCGCTTCCGTACTGGTGTCGGTCATGCTGAGAGCACTCCTTCCGGAGTGAGAAGCAGGACCCGAACGCACCGGTCCAAGGGATACGTTCGGGTCCTGCGCTTATGTGGGGAATGCGCTGTTCAGAGACAGGTGTCAGGCGGCGCTCTGTTCCTCGGGGCCGGCACAGGCGCCGCACATGCCCAGCGAGGACGGAACGACGTAGCCGACGTCGCGCCGGCACT
>NZ_JAPZBC010000001.1:7460000-7630919 GCF_027460265.1 Streptomyces sp. WMMC940 | reverse complement strand
GCTTGCGGTTGAAGCGGGTCATGTCCGGGGTTATCACCATGCCGACCATGAAGCCGCCGGCGACGAGGGTGGTCCCGGCAGCCAGACTCAGGACCTCGCCGGGTGGGCCCTCAGTGACGAGTGCGCCGATGTCATGCCGTGACAGTTCGGAGACGATCGACCACCCAGCCAGCGCGAGGAAGGCGGGAACGGTCAGGTAGGCGGTCCAGGCCATCGAATGGAAGCCGAAGATCACCACTGCCGTGACCACGAGGCCGAAGAGGAGCGACAGCGCCCACACCGGCAGCCCCGGTATGAACTGGTGCAGCCCCTGAGCGGATACGGCACTCTGCACACCGAACCAGCCAATCAGGCTCAGCGCGATGACCAAGCCGATGAGGCTCGAGCCATACCGGCCGAAGCCCGTCCATCGAGCGAGCACCGATGTGCTCAGCCCCTCCTTCTGCCCGATCAGGCCGGTGCAGATCGCCACCACCTCGAGAATCACCGAGCCCAGCGTGATGGCCAGCAGGGCATGCCAGAACGTCATGCCGAATCCGAGCGCCGCACCGAGCAGGAACTGCGACAGAGCGGAGATCTGACCGAACCGCTGGACCGCGACGGTCCACCAGGAGTAGCGGGCACTTTCAGGGACACGTTCGAGCACATAGTCGTCCCCGGCCTGTCTTTGTTCCATGGAACACCTCTGTTCAAATCAGGATGAACTGGACCACTGCGGTTGTCTCCGACGCTAGGTCTTGAACGGGTGACTGTCAGTGGGCAGACTGTCCATCAATCCCAATTCAGGTGGGCAAAGTGCCCTCTCTGGTGAGGTGGCAAGCCATGAGCTGGAGTCTTGACACGGTCGATCTGCGGCCGCTGGCCATCGGTGCTGCGGTACTGGGCTCAGGCGGCGCCGGAGACCCCACCCTCTTCGAACTACTGGCCAGGGAAGTGCTCGCCACGCACGGGCCGGTCACCGTCTACGAACACGCCGACCTGCCGGACGAAGGCATACTGATCAGCACCGGCCTGGTCGGGTCCGTCACCGCATTCAGCGAGAAACCGAGCAACGGCTACGAGTGCACCCACGCGTTCACCCGCCTACGCGACGCACTCGCCCCGTCTCCTCCCGTGTACGTCTGCGGCTACGAAACTGCCGGCGTGAACGCCTTCCTCCCCCTGATCGTCGCCGCGCAGACGCAAACCCCCTTGGTCGACGTCGACTGCATGGGGCGAGGGCTGTCCTGGCTGGACCAGACCACCTATGACGCGGTCGGCATCCCGATCGCGCCGTTCACCCTCACCGACTCCCTCGGTCACACCATCCTCGCCGAGGCCATCACGGGACACGAAGCCGAGCGGTACATCCGCACCCTCACGGTGACCATGGGTGGCTGGTCGGCATTCGCCGGCTACCCGGTCGACGCCACTGCAGCAGGAACCGCGGGCGTCCACGGGGCTCTCGCCCGCGCGATGCGGCTCGGCCGCTCCCTGGACGCCGAGCCGAGCCGCCACCTCGGATCCGGACGTGTCAGCGAGGTGACGTGGCAACCCGGAGTCGAAGCCGCGCACGGCAGCATCGTCGTATGGCTGGGGCCACCCGACGACCGCCCACTGCGCATCGAAACCCGCAACGAGTTCCTCATGGTCCTCGACCGCGGCCAGATCGTCGCCACAGCACCGGACATCATCTGCCTCCTCGATCAGCGCACCAGGACGCCGCTGCTCACGGAGACGGTCACCACCGGCTACCAGGTCGACGTGCTCGTCTACCCCGCCCCCAGCCGATGGAACGAGCCGGCATTCTCCCCTCTCGCCTCACCCGCGGCATTCGGATACAGCTGGGCAGAGACGTGAACGGCCACCCCACAGTCCATCAGCTCATGGCCAGCCCAGTGCTCGACGGAGCCTCCCTGATCGGCGGCGCAGGCGGCCTTGAACAAACCGTGGCCGACGTACATGTCTGTGCCCCGACCGAACCGGACCTGGCACAATTCAGTGCTCATGCGGCCCTGATCCTCGATACCCCAAGCGGGTACCAACTCGAGACCATACTGCCCCGGGCCCGCGCATCCCAGGCGAGCGTGCTGATCGTGCGAACCGGACCGGCAGCGGTCCTCAGCTCGACCAGGTGGCTGGCCGATCGACTGGCGCTGCCTCTCATCGCCATGCCCGAAGCCACGCCTCTAGGCCTCGCGCAACGCCTGCACGCCCTGGTACACGGCGCCGAAACACACCGCGGACTCACCTGCGCTCGGCTCGCCGCTCAACTCAGTCGACGCCCCGCCAGCCCAGCAAGCACCGTGCGCGCCCTGAACACACTTCTACCCGCCCACTGCGCAATCCTGAGCTCCGAGGGAACCCCCCTGGCCGGCGACCCTCCGACCCGACAGCTCGATGACACCCTGCGCACAGCAGTTCCCGCGACGATCCGAGACGAAGCCGGTGTGCTCATCGCACTCCCGGCCGGCGCAACAGCCAGGCGCGGAGCACCACTCTGGCTGATCGCCGAAACCGCCGGGATGACCGACACCGAACTCCACACCATCAAAGCTGCCCTGGATATCGCCGCATGGGCCGTCACAGCCTGGTCGACAACCAACCAACTCGAAGCCGCACACAACGCCGCCTTCCAGGCCTCGGTGCTCACCGAGCTACTGACCGCTGGCGATCAGGTCACTCCCCAAACCGTCGAGCAGGCCCTGGAGGCAGGCTGGACCCTGGACGGCTGGCACATCGGCGTACGCATCCGCCCCACCGACACAACCGCTCGGCGGAGCCAAGCCACTACCACCCGTCTCCACCACGCACTGAAAGCCCACCAGCTCCCCGCTCCCCTGGTAGAACTCGGCGGCAGTTGGGCCGCGTGGCTAAGCGAACCGGACGAGCCCACCCCCAACCGATTCTCCGCCGTCATCGCCGCAGTCCGCCGCTCACTCACCTCCATGCCCGGCACCGCGCTGGTGGCAGGAATCGGCAGGGCACAACCAGGACCCACGGGACTGGCCAAGTCACTCACCGAAGCCTGGGAACTCGCCCAGATCGCCGGCTTCTCCCCCGGCCGGCACCGAATCGAGCACGCCGGCACGACCGACCCCCGGCGCCTCATCCTAGCCGTCGTGTCGGGCAACGAAACCGTACGCCGGAGCCACCTCCTACTCGGCGCGCTTCTGGCACCTGCCAACAAGACGCTCCTGGACACCCTGGAGACGTATCTGACCCTGGAGTCCTCAGCCTCCGCCACCGCCAAGAGCCTCCACGTCCACCGCAACACCGTACTCAAACGACTCGACCGGATCGAGAAACTACTCGACATGCGACTGGAAGACCCGGCCATCCGATTCGCCCTGCGCATCGCCTGCAGTGCCGCCCGCTGAGCTCGTTCATACGTGGTGGTGTCCCTCTTCGCGGTGCAGCCGATCAAACACTCGCAATACGCCGGGCATCGCCACATCGACGCAGCTTGAGGCCGCCCTTGACACTGACTGGTCGGTCAGCCGCCCGCGACGCGGGAGCCGCGCAGCACGAGGGGTGCCCGACGCCCGGCATGCCGCAGCGCCTCGAACAAGGTCACCTACACCACAACACGACACACAACCATCCATCGAGTCGCACAGGACCGACGAAGCGGGCAAGGGCGTACGCGTCCACCCGCAGCACTTCAGGTACCCCCTACGGAGAGCCGGTGCCCACGTGATGAGGGAATAGTGGGCATGACAGATTTCATCCGGGACGGACGGCTCTTCAGAGTCACCGGCTTCAACCCCTCGCATCGTCAGCTCTTTCTGACCAGTGAGGCCCTACTCATGGACCGGACCACGACGAGGATCGAGGTCTACATCGGGCATGTGGAACTGATGTTCCTCAAGCCCCTCTACCCGCACGGGCTCCACATCCGGCGGGCGACCGCCGCGGAATTCGCTGTGCTCCACGAACGGCACGGCATCCCGGCGCAGGACGCCACCTACACCTGGATGCTGGAGCGGGACGGCGACAGCTTCGTCGTCGGAGGCCACCCGTCCTGGCGGGAGGCCGAGTACGAGCTAATGGCCGACCGGACCTCGTTGTACGACGCGAGCAAGCCCTGGCCGCCGGAATTCCCGGTAGAATCGGGGCACGTCAGCTGAGCACCCGTCGGCCGCAACCGCCGAGGGCAGTGCCGCGCTATGGCGCGCCGCCACCCCTGCCCGGGACCTTCCGACATCCGCGTGACTCATCCCGTACAGCGCCGCCGGCCCCCTCCCAGCACCTCGAGCCAGCGATCCTCCGACCTGGGAATGGCGGACGACAACCTCCCCGACATCGAAGGTCGAGGAGGCCGCCGTCGAGTGCGGAGAGGCGGACTGTCAGGTGCGCTCGCCGACGACCGGCAATTGTCGACGCCTTCGACTCCGAGACGGCCGCCGAGACCCGCGGCGAACAGTGAGCCCTTTCCAACTTGCGGCAACAGCGAGCCAGTTGGGGTGACAACGTGGTGAAGCCCCTGGTAGATGGGTTTTCGACCAAGAGAACCGTCTCCACCAGAGGCTTCGCATGCTTGTCTACCCTTCGGGCGTCGACGTGTCCAGCTCTGCCCTGCGCTTCCTGTCCGCCCGTCTGCGGCAGCACCGTCGCGCGATCGGCTCCCGCTGGAGGCGTCTGAACCCCGGCCGCCAGGCCTGCTCGCACTCGCCCACCTGCGGATGGGAAACACGTATGCCCAGCTCGCGGCCGGATTCGGTATCGGAACCACGACCGCCTACCGGTATGCCACCGAGGCTGTCGAACTCCTGGCAGGCCTCGCGCCCACCCTGGCCGACGCGATCCGGGTCGCGTCGACGAAGGCGTTCGTAATCCTCGACGGCACACTCCTGCCGACCGACCGCATCGCCGCGGACCGGCCCTTCTACTCCGGGAAACACAAGAAACACGGGATGAACCTGCAGGTCCTCACGGATCCCTTCGGCCGGCTGCTGTGGGCCTCGCCGGCACTGCCCGGCGCCGTCCACGATGTCCGCGCGGCCCGCGAGCACGGCATCGTCGACGCCCTTGCCGCAGCCGACATCAAGTGCTGGGCGGACAAGGCATATCGGGGCGCCGGCGGGACCGTTCGAACCCCCTACTGGGGCCGCTGGGAAACCCCTTCCACCGGCCAGCAGGCCGTCAACCGGTCCCACGCGAAGATTCGCGCACTCGTCGAGCAGGCCATGGCCACCCTCAAATCCTGGCGGCTCCTCCGCAGGCTCCGGTGCTCGACCACCCGCGTCACCAGCCTCGTCCAGGCCGTCCTCGCCCTGCATCTGGCCAGCTCAGAGTGAGGATGGAAAAGGCTCACTGTCGTCGAGCGGTCAACTCGATTCACGATGCTGGTTCACCTGCCGCGCGAGGAAGGCTACCGGCACAAGCAATCGGTCAAGAATGGTCCTGCGCTGGCCGGTTATGGGGCGATCACGATGAAGACCGCCCTCGCCAATACGATGTCGACGCTGCCCGAACAGCTGGCACGGTCGCTGACCTGGGATCGCGGCAAGGAGATGTCGGCCCATGCGCAATTCAGAGTCGAGACAGGCATTCCCGTCTTCTTCGCCGATCCGCATAGTCCGTGGCAGCGTGGCACGAACGAGGACACCAACGGGCTCTTGCGCCAGTACTTCCCGAAAGGCACCGATCTCTCGAGATGGTCCGCCGAGGAAGTCGAGGCCGTCGCTCACACTCTCAACAGCAGACCCCGCAAGACGCTCGGTTGGAAGACACCCGCCGAGGCGTTCAACGAGCAGCTACAGTTGCCTCAACAAGCTGGTGTTGCAACGACCGGTTGAATACGGTCAATTCAGGTCACGGAAGTTCGTCCGGGCGCTCGACCGCCACCGGATGGACGGATCGATAGGGAGGGTCGGAGCAGCCGGCGACAACGCGGCCATGGAGTCCTTCTTCAGCCTGCTGCAGAAGAACGTCCTCGACCGCAGAAAGTGGGCCACCTGCGAGGAACTACGGATCGCCATCGTGACCTGGATCGAGCGGACCTACCACCGCCGTCGCCGGCAAGCCGCACTCGGCCGACTGACCCCCGTCGAATTCCAGACCGTCATGACCACACCGGCCCTCCAGGCCGCGTGACTCAACCTGTCACCCGAACCAGCATCAGACCCGTCAACCGGCCCCGCTGCCCGACAAGGAGCGAACGGCAAGCGTCACCGCGGCGCCGAGAAGAACGCACTCCCGCCGCCCGGCCTCCGCCAGCAACACGGACCGCACCCGCCACTCCTCGGGTAGGCACTCAACCGCGACGAGGCCATCGAACCCGAGCGCGCCCGGAATCCGGGTCGTGGATCTGCCGGCCCACCCTGACTTCGTCGAACGTTTCCGGGCGCGCGTCGTCTCCACGACGCTGGCGCTGGCGTGGGTCGCCGCCGGCAAGCGCGCCGCGTATGTCACCGATGGTGGCGACCTTTCCGGAAGCGTGCATTTCGCGGCGGGGATCGCCTTGTGTCGGGCCGCCGGTTGCGTTGTCTCCGGGATCGACGGTGCCCCGATCGGCGAGGGAGGCCGTGGGCTGGTGGTCGCCGCCGGCGAGGAGACCCACGGACTGCTGATGTCGATGCTGCGCGGCCGCGGTTAGCGCCGTGACCGCCCGGGTCTCGCCGGACCGGGTCGGGCGGGGCCGGGGTGCGACGACCGCGTCGCCGGATCGGTCGACCGGATCCGCGCGTTCGGAGGGCGGCCCCCGCCGATCCCCTCCTCCCTCTCGCGTCACGACTCCGTCGGTTCCGGTCGGAACCCTCCCGCTCACGGGGCAGGGACTCGAAGCCCACGGACATCTCCTCGACTCCCCGTACTCCTCCGACGGACGGACCGGACCTTCCGTCGAGAGGGTGTCCGCGCGCGGGGCTCACCGGGTCGGCTCGGCGGCACGCGCACCCGCCGCGATGTGCGCCGGCGGCGTCTCGCCGGAGGTCGTCAGCCTCTCCCGGAACGACGTGACGGACAGCCCCGAGCGCCCACATCGCATACAACCATTCTCTGACATGCCGTCATGAAGCTGCTCACGCGGAGTGTTGTCATCTGAATGAAACATTTAGCTACCTAGCGGTAACCAGTTGCCCTGTGCCACCTTTTCCGACGCCACCGGCCGGTGTTCACTCCCCATCCCCCACCCACACCGCGCTCCCGCACGGGACGAGGTGTGGCCGAACGCTGGAGACAGCTCCATGAAGTGCTCCGCTCGCACCGTGGCCCTCGGCGCCGTGGCCGCCGTCGTCACTCCCCTGCTCGCGGCGTCGCCCGCACAGGCCGAGACCCGCAACCCGGTCGTGTTCGTCCACGGCCTGAGCAGCTCGGCCGGCACCTGGAACACCTGGGTCGGCAAGTTCAAGGCCGACGGCTACGACTCCTCGGAGCTGTTCACCTGGTCCTACGACTGGAAGCAGTCGAACAAGACCACGGCGTCCCAACTCGCCGCCAAGGTCGCCCAGGTACGCGCGGCGACCGGCGCGGAGAGAGTCGACATCGTCACCCATTCCATGGGCGCCCTGAGCGCCCGCTGGTACGTCAAGTTCAACGGCGGCACCTCGTACGTCGACGACTTCGTCTCGGTGGCCGGCGTCAACCACGGCACGGACCTGAGCGCCTTCTGCGCCTTCTACACCTCGTGCTGGGAGATGGTCGCCGGCAGCAGCTTTCTCGGCACCCTGAACTCCGGGGACGAGACGCCCGGCAGCGTCGGCTACCTGGCGCTGTACTCGACGTGCGACGCCCTGGTCAACCCGGACTCGTCGGCGAAGCTGAACGGTGCGACGAACGTGTCCGTCGGCTGCATCAGCCACAACGACATGAACGACCATGCCGGCAACTACACCAAGGTGCGGGACTTCATCGCCTGAACCGGGGCGCCGTAGGGACCACCCGCCACGTCCGCCGAGACGCGCGGGCATCCCTCTCCGGGGCCAGGTCCGGGTGGCCTGAGTCCGGGGCGGCCTGAGAAGTGGCTCCGGGCCGCGCAGAACACGCGCGGCCCGGAACCGCTGCCGGTCCTCCGCCTCGGCTCCGGGCGCCACACCGTCCCCGCGGAATCCGCGACCGACCGTTCGTCGGCCGGTCTGCCGACGCAAGCCATCGGCGAGGTGATACGCCGGGCCGGGCAGTCCGCAGAGAGCCGGGACTCGCGCGGAAAGGCGCACGGCAGTTCCCGGAGCCCGTGCGGAGCGCCGCGCCCCAGCGCGGGAGGGCAGATGGGCTCGGTGGCCGCCACGGCTCTCCGCAGAGCACCCTCAGAGATCCACCGGCGGCCCTCAGCCGTCTTGGCTTCGTGGGCGAGTTGCGAGAACGCCCGTCGCCCAGATGTCAGTCGCCCGGTCTCGACCAGCTCGGTCGCGAGGATGTACGTGACTCGGAAGCCGGCCGTCGCCTCCGCGGTGCCGAGGGCGATGAACCGGTCGAGGCCACCGACGCGAAGAAGCCGACAACCACGATCGACAGCGGAGCCCGGTCTGACAACGTGGGCGGCCCGGCCGGGAGGAGCCTGGGACATGGTCAGCTACCGCCGTTGAGCCAGTCGCCCGGGATCAGGTCACGGACGCGGGCGAGATCTTCCGCTGTCCGGCCGCGGGCCAGGATGGCCACGCCGTCATCGTCGCGCAGCAGGACATCACGGCCCAGGAACCACCGGGTCTCCTCGCCGGTCGGGTAGTCGGGGAACGGAAGTCGGACGAAGTGCGTCTCCAGCAGTTCCAGGCTGTCGCCATCGAGGTCGAGGAAGTCGCAGAGCTCTTCGTCAGCCTGCAGGGCCTCCGACAAGACGATCTCGACGAAGCAGAGGGAAAGGCGCTCCAGCCAGCCCTCCCACCGCTCGGCGCTCTTGTCGGCAAGGTCGGGCCGGATGACCACCGGAGGATCGTCATCCTGGAGGTTGTCGAGGAGGACGCCCCAGGATGCGGCTCCCTGGTTTTCGTGACGGAAGACCAGCGCCTCCTTGGCGTCGTCGACATACAGCTCCGCAGGACCGAGCAGTACATCGTGGTTGCTGGTGAGATCCTGCCTGCGCCCGAACAGCAGATACGCCTCGCGCAGCGCCGTCGGCAGCCGGAGACCGAGTCCTTCCTCGGCAGCGCCGAGATCGCTTTCCGTCCATCCGTCATTGCCTCCCAGGGCGGCGCCGGCCCAGTGGGCGGCGAAACCCCGGATGAAGGTCCAGGCACCACAGCGACCGCCGACGCCTCTGGCGAGCGACGCGGCAAGGTCGAAATCCGCTGTCATGTCAGGACGATATCCATCCCGCTCATCAACCCTCCCGGTCCCCCCACACGCCTACCGGATGTTCCCGGAATCCGGCTACATCGCGGACCTGCCTGATCGACATCTGCCGCACCGGACTCGGCATCACTCGTATCTCATCTCACACCGGCGAAGCCAGACGTCTCGGCCTCGGAAGAGCATCTCGGAGTGACCGGCCGTCGGCACGCTCCGCGCCACGCCGGGACGGCCGAGGGTCCGATGCGGTGGGTGACCGCAGAGGGCGCCGATCCGTGCGCGCACAACCGGGTGGTCCACCTCCTGAACGCCGTGGCGCCGATGGAGATGCGGAGTACGGCTGCCCGGGCCGAGGAGAGTGCGGGTCGGTCACGACCGCGAGTCCGGCCACCTGCGCCGCCTCCGGCTGGCTGCCGCCTCGTTCGGGCCCTCCCCGGGCGTCATCCCGGGAAGAACGCGGCGGACGTTCCCGGGCGCGCGCCCTGGGAACGTGCGGGTGTGGCCGGAGCAGGGCCATCCGGGTGCAGCCCGGGGTGCCGGTGGCTTCCTCCCCGCCCGCTCACCGCTATGACTGGGGCCCTCGCTCGCCTTCACACCGATCGGCACGCCCCTGAGCGGCAGCTGGGCGCCGCGGGCGAGCTGCGCGTCGACGCCGGCGGCACGGTCGAGGGCCTCCTCCGTCCAGACCTCGGTGAACGCGTTAAGGTCGTCGTCGCGTTCACCGATGGCGCCCAGCGCGGCCGTGACGACCTCCACGGCCGTGAACTCGCCGCGCCGCACACGGCGGGCGATGTCCAGGGCGGACAGTGCCGCGTAGTCGGTCGGGTCGATCACCGTCGTCCTCCTCCGGCTTCGGTGCGAGTGCCCGCCGCTCCGTCCGCTGTCGCTCTCCTCCGGGCGTGCGCCGGGCCGGATCCGGCCACCGGACCCGGCCCTGCCTTCTTCCGTAAGACGGCCCGGACAGCCCGGACGGCTCAGACGGCTCAGACGGCTCAGACGGCTCAGACAGTGATGACGATCTTGCCTCGCGTGTGTCCGCCTTCCAACTGGCCAATGGTCTCGGGGACGTCAGCCAGCACACGGGTGGCGCCGATCACCGGCGTCACCCTGCCCGACTCGACGAGCTCCGTCAGGAACTCCAGATCGGCCCGCTCGGGTCGCACCGTGAAGGCCACCATCCGCTGGCTCACGAACGGTGACATCGCGAGTGCCCCGGCGATCCGGCCGACGGCTCCCACCCAGCGGCCCTCGGCATCTCCGTTGATGACGACGAGGGTGCCCTTCGGGGTGAGGACCCGGCGGCAGGCCCGCGGTGTCTGCGTCCCGGCCAGGTACAGCACCAGGTCGTAGCGCCGGCCGTGCGTGGTGAAGTCCTCGTGCGTGTAGTCGATGACGTGGTCGGCGCCGATGGACCGGACCAGGTCGGTGTTCCGCGTGCTGCACACACCGGTGACGTCGGCGCCCAGAGCCTTGGCGATCTGCACGGCGAAGGTACCGACGCCTCCCGACGCACCGGCGATCAGGACCCGTTGCCCCGGCTCGATCCGTCCCCGGTCGCGCAGCGCCTGCAGGGCGGTCTGCGCGGCGAGCGGGACAGCCGCCGCCTGCTCGAAGGTGAGGTTCCGCGGCTTGCGGGCCAGTTGCCGCTCGGGTACGGACGCGTACTCGGCGAAGGCGCCCAGGCCGCTGCCGAACGGTGACCCGTACACCTCGTCGCCCGGCCGCACGGTGGTCACACGGGCGCCCACGGCCACGACCCGCCCGGCGAGATCGCAGCCCGGGACCGGGTTCGACGGCCGGCGCAGGCCCAACTGGAGCCGCGCGACATAGGGCTCGCCCCTCACCAGGTGCCAGTCGGCGGGGTTGGCGGACGCAGCGTGCACCCGCACCAGCACCCCGTCGTCATCGGCCACCGGCCGCTCGACCTCCTCGAGCCGCAGGACGTCGCCGGGTGCGCCGTAGGCACGTTGGACGAACGCTCGCATCGGCCTTCCGGGTGCTCCGGGGCGCACGGGCTTCATGGCACTGTCCATTCCTTCGGGTTGCGCGCCGAGGGGCTCAGCGGGTGGGCAGGGTGGCTTCCCGGTCCTGGCGCGCTTCTTCGCCGGCGTCGCCGGCGGTGCCGCCGTCGATGTCGAGGGACGGCAGGAGGCGGTCGAGCCACGCCGGGAGCCACCAGCAGGCATCGCCCAGCAGCTTCATCGTGGCGGGGACGAGCACCATGCGCACGACCGTCGCGTCGACGGCGATGGCGGTCGCCAGACCGAGTCCCAGCATCTTGGTGGTCGGATCCTCACCGAGGACGAACCCGAGGAACACCGACACCATGATGAGCGCGGCCGAGGTGATCACCCGGGCGGTTCCGGCCAGCCCGCGCACCACGGAGCCGTCGTTGTCGCCGGTCGCGAGATAGTGCTCGCGCACCCGGGACAGCAGGAACACCTCGTAGTCCATCGACAGCCCGAACACGATGGCGAACATGAACATCGGGATGAACGACACGATCGGCACGGAGGACTCGAGACCGATCAGTGAGGCCCCCCACCCCCACTGGAACACCATCACGAGCACGCCGTACGCCGCGCCGATGCTCAGCAGGTTCAGCACGGCGGCCTTGAGCGGCACCAGGACCGAGCGGAACACCACCGCCAGCAGCAGCAGCGACAGCACGACCACCGCGGTGACGAAGAGCAGCAGCCGGTCCTTCACCCGGTCACCCAGGTCGGCGAAGGCGGCCGTCTGCCCGCCGACATGGGCGCGGGCCCGGCTGCCCTCGAGCACCGCGGGGAAGACCTCGGAGCGCAGCCGCTCGACCGTCTCCCGCGTCGCGTCGTCCTGGGGAGCGGTGTTGGCCACGGCCAGGAGCACGGCCACGCCCGCGCCGGTGTCGATCCGCGGTGGTGCCACCGAGGCGATCCCCGGGTCCCCGGTGACGGCGTCGTGGAGCGGCTCGACCACCGAGGCGTCGCCGGCGAGGTCGACCGCGATGGCGAGCGGGCCGTTGGCGCCCGGCCCGAAGCCCTCGGCGACCAGGTCGTACGCCTGCCGCTCGGTCCGGGAGGCGGGCAGCGTGCCCTCGTCGGGGAAGCCCAGGCGCAGCGCGAGCACGGGCGCGGCTAGCGCGAGCAGCAGCACCGTCGTGCCGACGGCGTAGGCGGCGGCGTGGCGGGAGACGTGCGCGCCCCAGCGCTGCCAGCGGCGCCGGGTGCTCAGGGCGCGGCCGTCGCGCGGGGCGCGGCGCCGGGGCAGGCCGAACCGGTCGATCGAGTGCCCGGCGAGTCCGAGGAAGGCGGGCAGCAGGGTGATCGAGGCCGCCACCATGATGAGCACCACGGCGGCGATGGCGATACCGGCGGCGGCGATGAAGGGAATGCCGGCGACGGCGAGCCCCATGATCGAGACGACCACCGTGCCGCCCGCGAAGACGACGGCCTGGCCGGCGGTCGCGACGGCGCGCCCGGCCGACTCCTCGACGCCCATCCCGGCGGCCAGTTGCTCGCGATGGCGGGTGACCAGGAAGAGCGCGTAGTCGATGCCCGCCCCGAGTCCGACCATGGAGGCGACCACCGGCGCCCAGCTCGGTATCTCCACCAGGTAGGTGACGAGCGGCATGGCGCTCACGCCTAGGGCCAGGCCGACGAGCGCCATGCCGATCGGCAGGCCCATGGCGATCAGCGACCCGAAGGCGACGAGCAGGATGACGACGGCGGCCAGCAGCCCGATCACCTCACCGGTGCCGGTCTCCGGTTCCTCGAAGGAGACGAACAGATCGCCGCCCGCCTCCACCCGCAGCACGGTGTCGTCCGCATGCGCGGCGACGACCTCCTTCAGGTCCTCCAGATCTCCGGCGTCGAGCTTCTGTAGCACCGGATACCGCAGGGTCACCAGCGCCACGCGCCCGTCGGGCGAGACGGTGCCCCCGGCCACGGCCGCTCTCCCCCCGTCGCGCAGACCGCCGGCCGGGTCGGAAGCCGCCAGCACCGCCGGCAGTTCGGAGAGCTCGGCCTGGACGTCGGCGAGTGCCCGGCGGGCGGCAGGGCTGTCGAAGAACGTCACGCCGGCGTCCCGCGGTGTGGCCGCGACGCGGGCGGTCAGTCCGGCATCGCCCGAACCCGCGGCGGACAGCAGCTCGACCGCGCGCTGCGAGTCGAGCCCGGGGGCGTCGAAGGTGTCCTCGAGGTCGCGGCCGACCGCCGCCGAGGCGGTGATGACGACGACGGCGGCCAGGACCCAGGCGCCGATCGCGCGCCAGGGGTGCCGGGCGGCGAACCGGCCGAGCCGGAACAGCAGGGACGACACGTCACTTCTCCTCGGTGAATGGGTGTACCCGGCGCCGGTGTGCACGCCTGGCTTCGCCATGGTGTGGGTCGGCCCTGTCCGTGCACCTCGGCCCAGGGGCCGGGAACCGGCGCCGAAAGCACGAAGCCGGCACCGTACTTTCGGCCGATCCGGGCGGTGCGCGGGGGCCTCTACGATGGGTCGCGTGCGACACCTCATGCGCGCTCTGTGGGGCGAGACCCGCGCTCTGTGGGACAAGGGCCGCGCCCTGTGGGGCGAGACCAGTGCGCCGGACTCGCCCCGCCCCGGCTGGCGCGACTGGGCGCTGGTCGGGGTGCTGGTGCCCGCGGCCGTGCTGGAGGGGGTCCTCCGGCCGGATGTCCCGTCGCGGGCCCTGTCGTTGGTCGTCGGGGTCGGCCTCATCCCGACGCTGCTGTGGCGGCGGACGAAGCCGCTGCTCATGGTCGGGATCGCGTTCGGCACGCTGCTGTTCACCCAGGTGTGGATGCTGGTGCTGGGCGGCGGGCAGCCGGGGCTCAACATGATGGTCTATATGCTGCTGCTGCCCTACGCGCTGTTCCGCTGGGGATCGAAGCGCGAGGCGATGCTCGGGTTGCCGGTGATACTGGTGCCTGCTGTGCTCTCGGTCCCGCTCACCAGTACCGGCCCGGGCGACGCGATCGCCGGGCTGGCCATCCTCTTCGCCTCGATGGTGTTGGGCGAGGCACTGCGGTTCCGGGCGTACGCCCGCGCCCGGCAGCTCGAACAGGTCAAACTGGTCGAGCGCGAGCAACTGGCTCGCGATTTGCACGACACGGTCGCCCACCACGTGTCGGCCATCGCGATCCGGGCCCAGGCGGGGCTGGCCGTGTCGGCGACCGACCCCGCCGCCGCCGGCGAGGCGCTACGGGTGATCGAGACGGAGGCGTCGCTCACCCTGGCCGAGATGCGCTCGATGGTCCGCGTCCTGCGCCGCGCCGGCGAGCGCGCCGGCCTGGCCCCGCTGCCGCTGGTCGCCGATCTGCACGACCTCCGCGGCGTCGGCGCGGGCCCCGCGGTCGACGTCGAGATCACCGGTGACGTCGCCGGTCTCGCTCCCGCGCTGTCGACGGCGGTCTACCGGCTCGTTCAGGAGTCGGTCACCAACGCCCGCCGGCACGCACGCCACGCCTCGCGCATCGAGGTGCGGGTCGCGGCCGGCGAGCGGTCGGTGCGCCTGCGGGTGAGCGACGACGGCGACGCCGTTCACCCGCGGTCGGGCAGCTCGCCCGGCTATGGTCTCCTGGGGATGGCGGAACGGGCGGGTCTGCTCGGCGGTTCGCTCAGCGCCGGCCCGAACCCCGGCTGCGGATGGACCGTGACCGCCGTGCTTCCGAGGAACGGATCGGCATCGTGAGCGTGCGTGTGGTGGTCGCCGACGATCAGGAGATCGTACGGACCGGGCTCACCATGATCCTGAACGCGCAGCCCGGCATCACGGTCGTCGGCCAGGCCGCCGACGGCCACCGCGCCGTCGAACTCGCCCGCTCGCTGCGCCCCGAGGTCTGTCTGTTCGACATCCGCATGCCGGGGATCGACGGCATCGAGGCGACCCGGCGGCTCACCGGTAGCGGGGCCGCCGACCCGCCGGCGGTGGTGGTGATCACCACCTTCGATCTCGACGAGTACGTCCACGCCGCCCTCAAGGCGGGCGCCCGCGGCTTCCTCCTCAAGGACGCCGGACCCGACATGCTCGCGCAGGCCGTTCATGCGGCGGCGCGCGGGGATGCGCTGATCGCGCCGAGCGTCACGGCGCGTCTGCTCGCGGCGTTCGCCCACACCGGGGAGGCCTCGACGGCGCCGCCGCAGCCGGTCGAGGCGCTGACCCACCGCGAGGAGGCGGTGCTCGCCGCGGTGGCCCGGGGGCGGACCAACGCCGAGGTCGCCGCCGAGCTGCACATCAGTCTCAGTACGGTCAAGACCCATGTCGCTCGCCTGATGGACAAGCTCGGCGCCCGCAACCGCGTCGAGATCGCGATGTGGGCCTACGAGACGAACCGCGCCGGGGGTTGACCCCACCCGCTGCCCGGGCGGCCGGCAACGGGCGGTGAGGGTCCGCGTCGCGCGCGGCGTTGGCCCGGCCTGGCCTGGCCTGGCGGTGCCCCGGTGCCCCGGCTTCGTGCGCGGAGAAAACCGGTACCGCCGAGGGCAGCGGGATGGGTACCGTGTCGGCGGTCGGGGCGGTGTCCGCGAACCGGCCGTGCCGGTCGCGCCGGCCCCTGCCGTCCGGGGCTGCCGCGCTGTCGAAGGGCCGGCCCGCTCACCGCGCATGGACGAAGAGACCGCGCATGGACGACCGAGGGGGCGCACGATGCCGAAGGCCACACTGCGAGGCGTCACGCTGGACTGTTCCGACCCGGGGGTGCTGGCCCGCTTCTACCAGGAGCTGACCGGTATGCCGATCGCCTTCAGCACGGCCGGGTTTGTCGCCTTGACCGGCGATGGCTGCGACCTGGGTTTCCAGCGGGTCGAGGAGTACCGGGCGCCGTCCTGGCCCGGTCAGGACGTACCCCAGCAGTCCCATCTGGACTTCCGCGTCGAAGGCCTCGATGCGGCCGAGGCGCTGGCGCTGGGGCTCGGCGCGGTGAAGCCGGACCACCAGCCCGGCGGCGAGCGGTGGCGGGTGCTCCTCGACCCCGCCGGTCACCCGTTCTGCCTGAGCTCCGGCTGACCGTACGGCCCCCTCCGCAGCCACCGCGGGGCCCGTGAGGCGCCACCGCCATGGGCACCCTGCCGGATCCTGCCCGGCTGCCCTCTGCGGCACGGGAGCACGCGAACGATCACGCACCGGACGCGGCGGTCACGCACCGGACGCGGCGAGCGCCTCTCCGGGCCGGGTTGGCGACCGCGGACGATGACACCGAGTACCCCGCGGCTCTGGCCGGTACCGCGGGCAAGAGGCGGGCCGGCCACGCGCCTTGCCCGCGGGAGACGTCAGCACCGCGGCGGCGCCGGTCCGCGGAGGGGGCCGGGGGCGGCGGGGAGCCGGGGCGCACACCGTGCCGAGTCGGCACCGCTGGCCCCGCGCAGCGGGTCAGCGGTGCATCCGGTGCAGGGCTCTCATCGCACCGGCGACGCACTCCTCGTCGCCGGCACCGGCGAGCCTGCGTGCGTGGTCGCCGCCGTTGAGGCCGAGCAGTACGGGCTCGCCGAAGGCCTTGTACCCGTTGACCCACCAGGCCCACAGGCCGGGATCGTCGGGGTCGAACCATTCGATGACATCGGCGTCCTCGTCCCAGAAGGGCCTGGGGAACGCGAGCCACAACTTGTCCAGGAGACCTGCTCCGAGTGCGCGGACGGCCTCCTGCTTGCCGTCGGGCAGCGCCGGGTCGAAGTCGATCGCCGAGGCCTTGAGGACTCCGATCGGGACGGTCACCACGACACGGTCCGCCCGCACGGTGTTCCCGTCCCGCAGGGCCACCGTCACCCCCTCCGGCCCGTACCGGATGCCGGTGACGACGTGCCGGGTGCGCACCGGGATGTCGCCGCGGATGTGGCCGAGAAGTCGGTCGTAGCCGAGGGGCAGCAGGAGGTCGGGGCCCTCGGGGCTGCGGCCCTCGAGCGTGGCCGTCACGGAGAGCTGACGGGGCTCGGCGGCGTACTCCAGCGGGTAGCTGATGGTGAGCGCGGTGCGCAGTGCGGCGGAGGGGCACTGCGGTGTCACCGAGGCGACGGTGGATTCGTCCGGGTCCTCCACGTCGTCCAGCTTCCTTTCGTACCGGGCGAGTTCACGCATCGCTTCGTCGTTCCCGCCGGTGGAGTTGTCGTCGTCGAAGGTGTGGCGGGGGTCGCCGGTGTGTTCGAGGATGCCGGTGAGGGCGTTGCCCGAGGTACCGTGGATCCAGGAGGCGCCCATCTCCGCCGGCGCTCCGGCTATCCGGCGAGTCCACACGCGGCCGCCGACTCGGTCCCGGCCTTCCGGTCGTGTCCCTTCTCGTGGTGTAGCCGATCATCCGGCGGTCGTGTTGGTGGTGTCGGGTAGCGCGGGGGCGCGTTCGGAGCGCTCGGCGGGGTAGAGCTGGTCCATGCTTCCTTCGGGCAGGTAGCGGCGGGGGAAGGCGATCCATTCGTCGTGCAGTTCGAAGAGCACGGCGGTGACCAGCCGTAGGAGCGCGTCATCGTTGGGGAAGACCTGGACGACGTCGGTGCGGCGCTTGACCTCGCGGTTGATCCGCTCCAGTGGCTCCGGGAAGGCGGCGAAGGCGGTCAGTTCGTCCTTCGCGTCCAGCAGCATCTCCCTGACCTTCGGGAACTGCTTGCCGAGCATGTCGGCGACGGTGTCGAGCTGGGTGCGGACCGCGTCGGCTGTGGGCTGGGCGAAGATCGTGCGGATCGTCGTGGCGACCATCTCCGCCGCGTCCTTCTTGATCACGCTGAACACGTTGCGCAGGAAGTGAAGCCGTAAAGAATCAACGCGTTGCTTTCATAGGACAAGATCGTTGCTCTGGTATGAGCTTCGCCGCCGACGTTCTGGATCAGCTTGCGCTGCGGTTCCAGGTCGTCTTGCCGCATCTGAACGAGCGTCAGCGGCGTCTGATGCTGGCGCAGGAGGCGCGACTGCTCGGACACGGTGGGGTACGGGGCCGTTGCGCGGGTGGCCGGGGTGAGCGAGAGCACGGTCCGTAACGGGGTGTTCGAGCTGGAGGCCGGTGGGGATCCGCTGCCGGATGGCTGCATCCGGCGCCCCGGTGGTGGCCGCAAGCCCGCCGAGGAACAAGATCCTTCCCTGGTTCCGGCGTTGCTGAAGCTGGTGGAGCCGGACGAGCGGGGTGATCCGATGTCGCCGCTGCGCTGGACCACCAAGTCCCTGCGCAACCTCGCAGAGGAGCTGACCCGGCAGGGTCACCCGGTCTCTGATCCGACCGTCGGGCGGCTTCTGAAAAGGCAGGGCTTCAGCCTGCAGGCCAGCGCCAAGACGCTGGAGGGCAAGCAGCACCCCGATCGAGACGCGCAGTTCCACTACATCAACGAGCAGGTCACGGAGTACCAGTCCGGCGGTCAGCCGGTGATCAGCATCGATGCCAAGAAGAAGGAACAGCTGGGGCAGCTGCCGAACCCCGGGCGGCAGTGGCGCCCCGCCGGCGATCCCGTGCAGGTGGAGGACCACAGCTTCTACTTCATCGGCCCCGACGTCGACGTGGCGATCCCCTTCGGCATCTACGACTTGGCCCACGACAGCGGCTGGGTGAACGTCGGCATCGATCACGACACCTCCGTGTTCGCCGTCGAGTCGATCCGCCGCTGGGGGCCGGCCCGCGGTCGGGTGGACTACCCGGATGCCGACAGATTGTTGATCACCGCGGACTGCGGAGGGTCCAACAGCTACCGCTACAGGTTATGGAAGGCCGAACTCGTTGCGTTCGCCGCCCAGATGGGGCTCACGGTGACCGTCTGCCACTTTCCGCCGGGCACTTCGAAATGGAATAAGGTCGAGCATCGGCTGTTCTCCCACATCACCATAAACTGGCGTGGCAGGCCCCTGACCAGCCACGAAGTCGTGGTCAACAGCATTGCCGCGACCCGCACCCGCACTGGCCTGCGCGTTCGCGCAGAGTTGGACACCGGGACCTACCCGGTGGGAACTTCCGTCAGTTGCGAGCACCTGCGCTCACTGCCGATCACACCTCATGACCAGCACGGATCCTGGAACTACACGATCGCCCCGGCCGGCGCCGCCGGCAACTGCGCGATCAACACGAGCGACCGGGACCAGACCAGGTCACAGGTCCTGGCGATGCTCGCCGACCCGCGTCTGAGCGGCATGACCTCATCGGAGCTGGACGCACTGTGCGCCCAACTGGCCCCCGCGCAAGCCGCCCAGGCCGAACAACGCAAGTTCCAGCAGCGCGGCGGCCGCCGTCTGAAAGCCCCCGGAGCACACGGCAGACCCCTGCTCTCGAACGCCGACCGCGTCCTCACCACAGTGATCTACCTACGCCGCGTCTGCTCCCAGAAGGTTCTCGTCGAGCTGCTCGCCATCAACGCGGTCACGATCGGCAAGGTCATCAGTGAGACCCGCATACTCATGGATGCCCAGCAGGTCACCGTCTCGCAGACCGCACACTACTTCTCCTCCGCCCAGGAGCTGCGCGACTGGGCGGAGGACGGCGCGACCACCAGCCGGATGGAACTCTCCCAGACCCTGTCGCACCCCGCCCTCACTGGCATGTCCCGCCCGGACTTCCAGGCGCTGATCGACCGAATCACCGTGCCCTATCAGGCCGCGCTCGAACAACGTCGGCATCGCCAGCGCGGTGGTGATCGGCGCCCGGGAACCCGTGGTGGCGTCTTCCGTCAAAAGATCACCGACGCGGACCGGGTCCTGGCGACGGTCCTTTCCCAGCGAGATCTATGCGACCAGCAATCCCTGGCCACCTTGTTCGGTGTCAGCCGCGGCACCATCCGCGACGCCATCGAGGACGTCCGTCCCCTCCTCGAACAGGACACGTACGTCCCGACGCTCGCCGAACGACGCTTTGCCGCGGCCGCCGACGTACTCGCATCCGTCACAGAAGACAGCGAAACACCATTGAATCCTTACGGCTTCACCTGCTGCGGAACTCCTTCCGCTATGCCGCCCGCCAGGACTGGGACAAGATCGCCAAGCTCCTCAAGCCCGTCTACACCGCACCGACCGAGGAAGCCGCCCTGGAGCGGTTCGCGGAGTTCGCCGACGCCTGGGGGCGGAGGTATCCGGCGATCGTGCGGCTCTGGGAGAACGCGTGGGAAGAGTTCACCCCGTTCCTCCGCTTCGACACCGAGATCCGCCGGAGCGTCTGCACCACGAACGCCATCGAGTCCGTCAACGCCAGGATCCGGCGGGCAGTCAAAGCCCGCGGTCACTTCCCCAACGAGCAGGCCGCATTGAAGTGCGTCTACATGGCGATCATGTCGCTCGATCCCACCGGCATGGGCCAGGCTCGCTGGACCATGCGCTGGAAGACCGCACTGAACGCCTTCGACATCACCTTCGACGGCCGTCTCTCCGCGGCCCGTCAGTAACCCAACAACCCCAGTTACACCGGCTCGTTTGACAGACCCTGTATCGGCTGGTGCTCACGCACGCGACGGCGGATAGGACGCTCCCTGCCGGGCCAGGGGACGTCGTCGTTCAGGGCGAGCATCTCGGAGTGTGGATCGCAGGGCAGGTGGCTGGGGGAACCGGCTTGACCAACTTCCTGGCTCCGCACGGGGGTTCGACCCGCGTGAACCGGCCTGCGATCCGGCTCATCAGGCCCTCGAACGCCTCCCGCGGGCGGGCTGGATACACTGTGAGCTGCGCCCACCGCGTGATCGTTTGTCTTCACACACCGATGATCAACGGTGGCCGCACCCGTCTCCACAGTGCGTCAGGGGCGCGCAGGTTCGCCTGCCGTCCCGGGTCAGGAGGACATGTGCAACGTGGCGAGGTCTGGTGGGTGGACTTCGACGAGCGGCGACTGTTCGTACTGCTGGCGGTAGACGACGCGTCCGGGATCCGGGCGATGCAGGTCGTCGCTCCGGCGGGCGTCGACATGAGCGGTCTGGGCGTCGAAGTGCGAGTTGGCGCCATGGAAGGGCTGCCCTTTGAGGGCGTGCTGCGGTTCGCGTTCAGGCGTCCAGGCTTTACCCCTTGCACATGGCTGACCACTGTGTCACGGGACGACCTGATCGAGCGGGCAGCCGTCCTGTCCTCGGCGAAGCTCAGCGAGATTGACGATGCCCTCCGACTCGCTGAACAACCGCAGGAGCAGACCCCGGCAATGACCGCGAAGCTCAGCGAGATGAGGGACGCCCTCCGTCGCGGTGAACTCGGATAGAGGGAGAAGGAGCCGACGGCGTGGGCGGTCTCGGCCAGATGGTCGACGCTGTCCGACTGTCGCCTCGGCGCCCCTCACCATCGAGATCACGAACTACGGCTGGAGTACAGGCGGGCCCGCAGGTCGTCCACCAGCGCCGCCGCTGCCCCCAGGCCTGAGGCCGCCCCGTACACGTGGTAGTCCGGACGGATCAATACCGCGTCGGCCCCGTGGCGAGCCAGGAAAGTGCGGTAGACGCCGCCCACGTCGACCACCGACCTGTTATGCGGCGTCCCGTCCTCGGGGAGCAGCGTCACCACGTGCGTACCCAGATCCGTGAGGAATGCCGACTGCTCCGCGTTGAGGTCGGCGTCAGCGCCCTCTGCCAGCATCAGAACGAAGCCGCGGCCGACCACATCATCGAAAAGGCCCGTGCCTCTAAGGCCGCGTATCTGGCCTTGGGGGACCACCTCGCCCGCCGGGGATATGGGCGACCCGTCCACACTCCGGTGAAGGAGCCCTTCTGTGAGGGGCAACGCCGGGTCCGGGACCGCCGGACTGCGGCCGCGGCGGCCCGCCAGGATCGTGGAATCGCGCTCGGCCGCAGCCACGGGGTCCGTCACACAGATCACCCGGCCTAGCTGGACCGAGGACAGAATCGACTTGTGTACCTGCGCGCGGCGTTCCTCTGTGTAGGTGTCGAGAAGCGACTCCGGGGCGAGGCCGCCCACTACCAGGTCCAGCTTCCACGCCAGGTTGACGACGTCGCGGATGCCCGAGCACATGCCCTGCCCGGCGAACGGCGGCATCAGATGGGCCGCGTCCCCGGCCAGCAGTACCCGACCGACCCGCCACTGCTCGGCCCAGCGGGACTGGAAGATGTACGTGGTGCTGCGCAGCAGCGTCGCCCTGTCGGGGGTCACCCCGTAGGGAGCGAGAAGCCGCCAGGCAGTTTCCTCCCGGTTCAGGTCCGCGGCACGCTCGCCGGGCAGCCGCATGAACTCCCAGCGCCGATGCCCCGGACCGCTGCCGACCAGGGTAGTAGGCCTAGCAGGGTCACAGATCTGGACGTTGGTGGGGACGAACTCGCCCGGCTCGCGCAGCTGCACATCGCACAGCAGCCACTCGTAGGAAAAGCCGAGATCGGTGACCGGCACATCCAGATGGTCCCGGACGAAGCTGTTGGAACCGTCACAGCCCACCACCCACCTCGCGGTGTACGTCTGGGCTACGCCGTCCTCGTCCTCGGCCGTCACCACGACCCGGTCGTCTTGCTCCTCGATTCCCACCACCTGGCTGCCCCGTACCACAGTCACTCCGGGCAGCCCGGCTGCCCGCGAGGCTAACAGTCCCTCGAGGGCGGGCTGGTGCATGGTACTGGCGTCAGGCCACCCGTACGGGCCTTCTGTGCGAAAGACGATGTCGAGGAGGACCTCACCGTCGGCGGAATGCCACTGGTAACCGGTGGCGGGCTCGGTGATCCGGCCGAGGCTCGGGCCCGCCCCGCAGCCGGAGAGCAGCCGTGCCGTCTCGCCGTCGAAGCTGGTCGCCCTGGGCAGGGTGTAGGGGCGTCGGCGCCGTTCCAGGACGATGGTCTGTCGGCCGCGCTGTGCCAGCAGGATCCCGAGAGCGGCCCCGACCGGCCCATTGCCGACGACGATCACGTCCGCATCTGTCTCGGCGCTCGCGCCGGCGGGCTGCTTGTGCGGTGACGTCTCGGGCACGGGAAACCCCTCATCGCAGGTGGCCGGCGCAGGCACAACTGCCCGGATTCGGAACGGCGAAAGACTAACAATCCGCACCGTCGTTCGGGCCGCTCGCGGGCTTGGGACTATCAGATCTGGGGATACGCGGCTCCACCTGCACGAGCCTAGGCTGCCGATATTCCCTCACCAACCACGAGGAGCTCGTCCGGCATGCAACAAGCAACGGCGCAGTTCGAGAAATGGGTGAGTGTCTCGCACCCCGCGCCGCAGAGCAATGTGCGGCTTGCGTGCCTTCCGTACGCGGGCGGCTCCGCAAGTTTCTTCTTCCCGGTGTCCAAGGCGCTGCACCCGTCGGTGGAGGTGCTGGCCCTCCAGTACCCAGGTCGGCAGACCCGGCTCCACGAACCGAGGATCGACAACATCCCCGAGTTCGCGGACCAGATCTTCGCCGTGCTGCGGCACCTGGACGACAAGCCACTGGCCCTGTTCGGCCACAGCATGGGCGCCGTCCTCGCGTACGAGGTGGCGCTGCGCATGCAGGACGCCGGGCTGCCCGCGCCGGTACGGCTGTTCGCGTCCGGTCGGCGGGCGCCGTCCCGCTATCGCGACGAGCGGGTGCATGCGGCGAGCGACGCCGAATTCGTGGCCGAGCTCAGGGAACTCAGCGGAACCAACGAGATGCTGCTCGGCGACCCGGAGGTGCTGGCGATGATCCTGCCGGCCATCCGCAGCGACTACACCGCCATTGAACGGTACCGGCACGAGCCCGGCCGACGCCTCGACTGCCCGGTGACCGTGCTCACCGGAGACAGCGACCCCCGGGTCTCCCTTGACGAGGCCGAGGCATGGGCCGAGCACACCACCGGGGCGAGTGAAACGAAGGTCTTCCGGGGCGGCCACTTCTTCCTCGTAGACCGTGGAGCCGAGGTCATCGACCTGGTGGCCCGGCGGCTGCGGCCGTTCTGAAAGACCACCGCGACGTCGCCGGCACCTGACACGCTTCCCCGCTGCCTCAAGTGCCGGCGAGGAACCCCCGACTCACCGAACGCACCGTTCCGAGACCTCGCCAGCACACGGCGAAAGCACGCGCCGAACACCGCGCCGCTCCTTCTCGCCCGGAGGCCACAAGAGAGACCCCCGGGCCCGCGGACCAATCCGACCCTTGATCGGGAGAGAGGCCGAGATGCCCCTCGCCGCCCCCGCGCCGACCGTCGGACGCGCTTCGGTCTGCCCGCGGTCACCGGCGGACTACTTGCGGGCGTCCTCGTCCGCCCATCGGCGCCCGGCTCAGCACTCTCGACCGGTGGGAGGCGCCGGCCCTCGGCGCCGGCATGAACTCGGGTGTCTTCGAGGTGATCGTGGCAATGACAGGCCTTCGTCTCAGCGTCTGCGAACGGACACCCTGACAGCCGCCCCGATGGGGCCCCGGACCACGGACCGGATGCGGTTCGGACCTTTGAACGACGAGGTGACACATGAGCACGATGCTCCTACTGAACGGTCCCAACCTCGGCATCCTGGGCCGTCGCGAGCCCGAGGTCTACGGCACCGACACCCTGGCCGACATCGAGCAGGCGGTCGCCGACGAGGTGAGCGGGCAGGGCTGGAAGGTCCTGTCGATCCAGCGGGAGTCGGAGGGCGATCTGGTGAGCGCTGTCCACGAGCACGGGCCCGACAGCGTCGGCGCCGTGGTCAACCCTGGCGCCCTGATGATCGCCGGCTGGAGCCTGCGGGACGCGCTCGCGAGCTACGAGCACCCGTGGATCGAGGTGCACCTGAGCAACGTGTGGGCGCGAGAGCAGTTCCGGCACGAATCGGTCATCGCCCCGTTGGCCTCCGGCGTCGTGGTAGGACTCGGCGCGTTCGGCTACCGCCTGGCGGCCCGAGCCCTGCTGCACGTGACCGGCATGGTCCGATGACCAGGCCGACGCCGGACCGGCGCGCCGGCGGCGCGGACATCACTGTGCCGTGCCGCGTGGTCTCGTTCGCTCACGACCTGGTGGCCCCGCCCGTGTACGGACGCGAGCTCGCCGACACGATCCCCTGCACCACGTTCGAGCCTCGATGCCCGTAGACGGCAGCAGACGGGTCCTGTACGGGTGAGGGCCGGGCCCCGACACGGAAGTACCGATCGTTCGACCAGCCTCACACGGCTTGACGAGGAGCCCGATGATGTCACTCTCCGATGCAGTACGTGCCGGTGCCGGCCCGCAGGAACTGGCCGCCGCGGAAGTACCGGCGCAGTTCCTCGCCGCGCACCTGCGGATCGAGGACGAGAAGACCTTCGAGGGGATCGAAGGCGACCGCGACGTGCGCGAGACCCTCCACGTGGGCACGGTACCGATGCCGGAACTCGCGCCCGACGAGGTGCTGATAGCCGTCATGGCCAGCTCCATCAACTACAACACGGTCTGGTCCGCGACCTTCGAACCGTTGTCGACCTTCGGCTTCCTCCAGGCCTACGGGCGCCAGGGCGGCTGGGCGAAGCGGCATGACCAGCCCTTCCACGTCCTCGGCTCGGACGCCGCCGGAGTGATCGTCCGCGCCGGTTCCGGCGTGCGGCGCTGGCGGGTCGGTGACCACGTGCTGGTCAACGCGGCCTGTGTCGAGGACCAGGAGGCGTCCGTCCAGGCCGACGGGATGCTCAGCGAGAACCAGCTCGCCTGGGGCTTCGAGACCAACTACGGCGGCCTCGCCCACTACGCCATCGCCCGGGCCAGCCAGTTGATCCCCAAGCCGGCACACCTTACCTGGGAGGAGGCTGCCTCGGTCCCGGCCTGTGGCGGAACCGCGTACCGCATGCTGGTCAGCGACCGCGGCGCACGGATGAAGCAGGGGGACGTGGTCCTGATCTGGGGCGCGTCCGGCGGACTGGGAGCCTACGCCGTTCAGTTGGTGAAGAACGGCGGCGGCATCGCCGTCGGAGTCGTCGGCTCCGAGGAGAAGGCGCGCGCGGCGCGCGCCCTCGGCTGTGACCTGGTGATCAACCGTGAGGAGTACGACTTCGGCGGTGACGCCGACGACGAGCCGGCGGTCGCGGTGGCGCAGGGAAAGCGGCTGGGCCGGCTCATCCGTGACGGCGTGGGCGAGGATCCGCACATCGTCTTCGACCACGTGGGCAAATCCACCTTCGGGCTCTCGGTGTTCCTCGCGCGGCGCGGAGGCACCGTGGTGACCTGCGGTTCGAGCACCGGCTACGAGCACCGGTTCGACAACCGCTATCTGTGGATGCGGCTCAAGCGCATCATCGGCAGCCACGTGGCGAACCTCCAGGAACAGGTCGACACCGCACGACTGTTCGACCAAGGATCGCTGGTGCCCGCACTTACCTCGCTGTTCCCGCTGGAGGAGGCCGGCGAGGCGACCCGGCTGGTGCAGCTCAACCAGCACATCGGCAAGGTGGGCGTGCTCTGCCTGGCCGACCGTCCGGGCCTGGGTGTGACCGACCCCGAGCGGCGCGCCCGGATCGGCGAGGACCGACTGACCCTGATGCGCGCGTACGCGCACGACAGCGTGCGGGCGGCGTGACCATGGAAACGGCACAGGGGTACGTCACATCCGTGCTGGGGACCGGCTCCTACCTGCCCGAACGGGTGGTGACCAACGAGGAGATCGAGGCCCGGGTACCCGGTGCCTCCGCCGAGTGGATCGCCGACCGGACCGCCATCGTCGAACGGCGGTACGCGGCACCGGACGAGGCGGCGTCCGACCTCGCCGTCCACGCCGCGCGCGCCGCCTTGGACCAGGCCGGACTGGACGCGGACGGCATCGACTTCATCATCGTCGCCACGACGACCGGTGACGCCCCGATCCCCTCCACCGCGTCACTGGTGCAACTGGCGCTCGGCGCCCACCGGGCCGCCTGTTTCGACGTCAACATCGCCTGCACCGGGTTCGTCACCGCGCTGTCCATCGCCCGGGCGTACGTGGCGCTGGACCCGACGACGAAGGTCCTGGTCATCGGCACCGACGTGTGGACCCGGTTCATCGACTTCGACAACCGGGCGACCAGTGTTCTGTTCGGGGACGGAGCCGGGGCCGCGGTCATCGGCTCCGTCCCGCATGCGCCCGGCGATCCGGAACGCGGCCTGCTCAAGATCGAGTTGGTGAGCCGGGCCGACGCCCACGAGCTGATCAGCATGCCGGCCGGGGGCAGCCGCCGTCCCGCCTCCGTCGAGACGGTCGCGGACGGTGGCCACCTGCTGAGCATGCAAGGCCGGGGGGTGCGCGACTTCGTCCTGGACAACGTCCCCGGCCTCATCGCCGGGCTGCTCAAGCGCTCCGGCCACGAACCGGCCGACGTCCAGCACTTCGTGCCGCACCAGGCCAATGGCCGGCTGGTGGCGGAACTGGCCGAGGCCAGTGGTCTGGAGCGGGCGAAAACCCATCTGCCGTTGCGTCACGGCGGCAACATCGGTTCCGCGTCGGTGCCGGTCGCACTTGACGCGGCCAACCGTTCCGGCGTGCTACGGGACGGCGACCTGGTGCTCCTGGTGGGCTTCGGCGCGGGTATGGCGGCCGGTGCCGCTCTGCTGCGCTGGACCGTGACCGAGGGCGGGACTCGATGAAGCCGACGGTGGAACGACTGGGTGTGATCGGTGGCGGGACGATGGGCGCCGGCATTGCCGAGGTGAGCCTGCGCGCCGGGGTCGAGGTGACGGTCCTGGTCTCCGCCCCGCACCGGATCGAGGACGCGGTCGGACGGCTGGCGGCCGCGTTCGCCCGCGCGGTGGCCAAGGGCCGGATGACGGTGCCGGAACAGACGGCGGCCATGGCCCGGTTGCGGGTCACCGCCAACGTCGAGGATCTCGCGGACCGGCAGTTCGTCGTGGAGGCCGTGGCCGAGAGACTCGATGTGAAGCAACGGGTGTTCAAGGCGGTGGACAGGGTGCTGGCCGACCCTGCGGCCGTTCTGGCCTCGACGACCTCCAGCCTGCTGGTCGGCGATCTGGCGGAGGCCACCGGTAGAGCCGGGTCCGTGGTGGGAATGCACTTCTTCAATCCCGTACCGCTGATGCCCCTGGTCGAGGTGGTGGTGACGGACCGCACCTCGCAGCAGTGCGCCGCGTCGGCCGAATCCTTCGCCAAGGACACCCTCGGCAAGGAGGTGATCCGCACCGCGGACCGAAGCGGGTTCGTGGTCAACGCCCTGCTCGTGCCGTATCTGATGGCGGCGGTCACGATGTACGACCAGGGCATCGCCGACGCCGACGACATCGACCGGGGAATGGTGCTGGGCTGCGGACATCCCATGGGTCCGCTCGCGCTGCTCGATCTGATCGGGATCGACACGATCACCGACGTGGCCCGCTCGATGGCGGAGCACTCCGACGGCCTGGTCCCCGAACCGCCCCCTTTGCTCGCCCGGATGGTCCAGGAGGGCAGACTGGGCCGCAAGACGGGCCACGGCTTCCACCGGTACGACGAGCCCTCCGGATCCTGACCCGACGACCGACCCGACCACGGTCTGGCCCGGCACGTGTCCCTCCCCTCGTAGTGTGAAGATCCTGACTGCAGGGGCAGTTGGGAGTCATGGCGGAGAGCGGCGGAAGTTCGATGCGGAGTTCCGTGAGGGTGCCGCGCTCTGGGAATGAGCGAGGCGTGGTTCTACAAGACCGCATCCGCCTGCCCACCCGGGCAGACGGCCGGTCATCGACCTGTCCTGCGATGGGTGCCCGTCACGATGCCGAACTGGTCGTCGCCGCCCTGCACATGGCCGTGGCGACCCGCCGGCGGGGACGTGCCAGGTGTCATTTCGGCACGGACCAGCGAGGCGTTCAACAGCGTGCTGAAGGTCGAGTGCGTCCGGGGATTGACGCCCCTGAACGCCTTCCAGATCGCCTTCGATGGCCACCTGACCGCACCGACCAGCGATAACTCAACAACCAAGATCAGCCGTTGAGTTGACACATCCGCGCAGCACTTCTAGCGCAGCCAGGGCAGGTCCGCACCCGCATTGTCCGTCTGGAGTCCATCGGTGACGATCTCCATGATCGCGCCGAGGAACTCCTGCTGCTGGGGGGTGAGTCGGCCGAACAGGGCATGCTGGACGACTGTCGCATAGCCCGGAGCGGCCCGTCTGAGGGCCTCCAGGCCCTCCTCTGTGAGCACCGTGAATTTGCCGCGTTGGCCGGAGGGTGCTTCCTCCCGCCGTACCAAGCCGTCCTTCTCCAAACGTGCGACGGCGTGCGAGAGCCGGGGTCGGGTGATCTTCGCGTGCATCGCCAGCTCCGTCATCTGCAGCCGCTGGTGAGGGGACTCCGCGAGGTTCACCAGGAGCCTGTAGTAGCTGTGAGGCATATTCGCAGTGCGATGCAGTTGGCGGTCCATGCGGTCCTCAAGGAGCGTGGTCGCGTGGACATAGGAGCGCCAGATGCGCTGCTGCTCATCCGTGAGCCATCGGAGCTTCGCGGTGGATGAGTACGCCTTCCTCGTATCCTCCACTTTATGCACAGACTCCTTGAATCTTTAATGAACTCATTGCGCATTTCCCCAATGTCGTTTTACAGCAGCGGTACCGCTCCGTCGGTGACGGCTCGGGCAAGGAGGACCGCACCCTGGAGGGAGGAAAGGCCACCCAGGCGCGCCGGAGCGAGTGGTGGGGCAGGGCGGCCTGGACGCGAGAGGGATGTCAGGTGGGTTGCTGTGCGGTCGACCAGGTCGTCGACGCCTGCCGCGAATCCGCCTCCGATCACAGCGAGGCTGGGGTGGAGCAGTTCGGTGACCCCCATGATGGCAGTGGCCAGGGCCCGGCAGGTGCCGTCGATCGCGGCTGTGGCCCACGGGCGGCCGGTACGGAGTGCTTCGCGCAGCTCTTCGTAGGTGACCGGCTCGCCGCGGAGCTCGCCGGCCCGGGCCAGAGTGGCCGGCCCCGAAGCTGTCGCCTGGAGGCAGCCCTGGCGGCCGCAGACACACACGGGGCCGCCCAACTCGACGACCAGATGGCCCAGTTCGAAGGAGCCGCGGCCCGGGCCGGGGCACAGGCAGCCGCCCAGGACCAGGCCGCCGCCGATGCCGGTACCGACGCCGACGTAGAGCAGATCGGCGCAGTCGGCCGCCGCGGCCTCGGCGAGGGCGGCCACGTCACCGTCATCCGCCCATGCGACGGCCGTTTTGGGCACGAGGGCGCGTAGCGCGGGGCCGAGGGCGAGGCCGGTCCATGTCGGTCGGCTGGGCCAGGAGATGACCTGCTCGTCCGGGCCGACCGTGGCGGGGACGGCGACCCCGGCGGCCTGGAAACCCTCGCCTGTGCGGGCCGCCAGGGTGGTGATGCCGTCCGACAGCAGGGCAAGGTCGCTGTCCGGTCCATCTTGGTGGTGCGGCCAGGAGAACGTGTGCTCCTCGGTACGGCCGTCCGCTGACTCGGCGCGCAGGGCGACCTTTGTGCCCCCTATGTCGATGCCCAGATGCCACAACGGCGGTGAGGCTGTCATTCCGTCTCAGTGACCGGGGACGGCCGGGCAGAGAACGAGCAGGTCGGCGGGCCGTCGCAAGACGATGTCAGGGTCGGCGGCGAGCAGTCCGATCTCGTCGTGGCAGCCCCACAGCGCGGCTACGGCGGTGACGTCGGCGCCCTGGGCGCTGGCCAGGTCGGTGGGAGCGTCGCCGATCATGATGGCCCGGTCCGCGGGAACGTCGAGGAGTTCAAGCGCGCGACTGACGATGTCAGGGGCGGGCTTGGGCCGCGGCACCTCGTCGGAGCCGATGACGTGGGTGAAGTACGGAAGCAGGCCGAGGACGTCGAGCAGGGACCGGGCGCGCTCGCCTGCCTTGCCGGTGGCGATGGCCAGCCGGAGGCCGCGCTCGTTCAGCGTTCTCAGCACATCGACCACACCGTCGTACACCTGCACCTGGTGGGCGAGCCGGTAGCTCTCACGGACGAAGGGCTCCTCCATCTCCAGCGGAAGGCCCATGATCCGCATGATGTCGGGAAAGTAGCGGCCCTGATGGCGCTGGTACTCCTCGAAGGGCGCCTCGCCCGGGCCGACGACCTCGGCGTAGGCGAGGGAGAATGCCTCGCCCATCACCGCGAAGCTGTCGACGACGACTCCGTCGAGGTCGAAGATGACCGCTTGTCTGGAGACCGGGGAGTGCTGTTCGGTGGTCGTTGCCGCGTGGTGTGCTGACCTCGTGGTCATACGGTCCTCACCTCCTTGTGGGCGGTGAATCGGGGCGCGTGGTCCGCAGGTCGAGCGGCGCGGGCCGACGCGTAGAAGGCTTCGACCAGCTGGACGGTGTTGCGGGCCTGGGCGACGGCCACGCCGCGTCGGCCAGGGTCGGCCAGGAGCCCGGCGAGGCCGTCGAGCTGGCGTCCGTACTCGGTGCCGATCGGCTCGTCGGGCAGCGGGATCTGCTCTGTGGTGCCTTCCCGGGTGAGGGTGAGCACCCGTTCGGGGGCCCGGTTGGGGCTGAAGCCGAAGGTGCAGTGCAGCCGTGCCGTTCCGTTGCTGCCCTCGATGGTGATGACGGAGGCGTCCAGCGCCTCGTGCGAAGCCCAGCCGGCTTGCAGCGAGACCGAGACGCCGTCCTCGCGGAGCAGGAAGCCCCGGGCAGTGTCCTCGACGTTGCCGGCCGGGACATCGGTCGGCTGTTCCTCGCGCCAGGCAGCGGACCAGGCACTGCTGTTGACGAAGTCGTCGGAGACCGAGCCGATCACTTGGGTGACGGGGGCGGGGCCGAGGAGGTAGGTGAGGACGTCGAGCAGGTGCCAGCCGAGGTCGACGAGGACACCGCCACCGGACTTGCTGCGCTGGGTGAACCAGCCGCCGGGCTGTGGCACGCCGCGTGCCCTGACCCAGCCCAGGGTGACATGGCGGATCCGGCCGACCTGGGGCAGCAGCCCGGCAAGTGCTTGGACGTCGCCGCGGTGGGCGGCGGCGCTGCCGGCGAGCAGCATCCCGCCGTTCTGTTCGGCCGCGGCGAGGGCGTCGGCCTCGCCGGTGGTCAGGCAGACCGGCTTCTCCAGGAAGACGGAGATCCCGCGGCGGAGCAGGGCGGCCGCCACCTCGGCGTGCAGATGGTTGGGTACCGCGACGACGGCGATGTCGACCGTGCGAGGGGAGAGGGCGTCCATGGTGGTGTGGGCGGGCAGGCCCATCGCCACGGCGGCTGCCCGGGAGGCCGGGTCGGGGTCGACGGCGGCGACCACCTCGAAGTCCTTGTGCTCGCCCAGCAGTCTGAGCCACAGCTCGCGGCCTGCCCAGCCGAGCCCCACGACGGCAGCGCGGACCTTCATCGTGAGGCCACCGCGTCGGCGATGATCTCGGCCGTGGTGTGGAGGGCTTCCTCGGAGGCGAGCAGCACCCGGTGGTGCAGCCAGATGCAGTCGGTGCTGATCGCCTCCGTGTGCGGGCAGGTTTCGGCGAGCTTCTCGACGGTGGTGTCGGGCGCGGCCGTCTCCCAGAACGCGTCGGTGCGGTAGATCGCCCGGAAGGCGGCGAAGGCAGGCAGCCCGGACGCGACGAGCGTGTCGACGAGGGCGTTGCGGCCCTCCTCGGAGATGCCGGGGATCCGGAACATGGCCATGTAGTGAGAGTTCCGGTCGGCGCGCGCATCGCCCCCCTGGGGTACGACGCCGTCGATTTCGCCGAGCAGCCGGGACAGCAGTGTCCAGCGCTCATCGCGCAGCGTGAGCTGGGCGTCGAGGCGGCTCAGCTGGGCGCGGAGCACGGACGCGGAGAACTCGTTGAGCCGCATGTTGGTGCCGGCGGTCTGGTGCATGTAGTGGCGGTCGGTGCGCGGCCGACCACAGCTGTGCCGCAGGAAGGCGGCCTCGTACGTCTCCTCGTCGGGGAACAGCAGGGCACCACCCTCGCCGGCGGTCATCAGCTTGCCGTTCTGGAAGCTGAACGTGGCGACCGTACCCAACTCGCCCACCCGCTTGCCCTGCCAGCGGGCACCGTGCGCGTGGGCGGCGTCCTGCAGCACGGGCACGCCGGTGTCCGCGGAGAGCTTGTCGAGCGCGTCCATGTCAGCGATGAGCCCCGCCATGTGCACGGGCATGATCACCCTGGTGCGAGGGGTGACGGCGGCCGCCGCGGCAGCCACGTCGATGTTGTACGTGTCGAGATCGACGTCGACGGGGACGGCGACCGCGCCGAGCCGCTGAGCGGCCTGGGACGAGGAGATGAAAGTGAAGGCCGGCACGATGACCTCCGTGCCCGGACCGACCCCCAGACACTGAAGGGCCAGCTCCAGGGCATGGGTGCCGTTGGTGACGGCCAAAGCATGCGCGGCGCCGTGGAAGTCGGCGAACTCACTCTCGAAGGAGTCCACCTCCGACCCGCCCATGCGCCACCACTGCCCCTGCTCCAGGGCCCGGATCAGGCCGGTGCGCTCGCCGTCGCCGTACTGCGGCCAGGAGGGAAACTCTGGTGCCGGTCGCGCGTTCATGTATCTCCAAATCTCCACTTCGGACATTTCTCGGCCGATGGCCGACGCACGGCATGAGGCGGCGGGGCACGCGGCCGACCGCAGGTTCCACGTCGAGGATCAGACCCAGGAGTGCGACTTTCACGGTAGGCACCGCGCTCACCACCCCACATCCCCCGGTCTGGTAGCCGTCTGTCAGGGCGAGGGTCGGCCGGCGGGTGTGTGCGTCAGCCGGTCCTGGGTGCGCTCAGGCCGAAGAACTCGCAGTAGGACTCCACTTGACCGTTCAGCATGTGGATGCCGTGGTGGACGTGGTGGCCGAGGGCGGCGGCCTGCCGCAGCAGGGGCGTCTCGTGGGGTTTCATGATGATGTCGCCCACCACCGCCGCGGGCGGGAGGCCTTCGGGCGCGAACGGCAGTGGGTCGCCTGATCGCAGTCCGAGCGGGGTCGCGTTGACCGCGAGATCGCTTTCATACAGGGGCAGTTCGGCGGCGGCGTGGATTCGGCCGGGCCAGTACGTGGCGAGTCGATCGACCAGCGTGTCGAGCTTGGGCAGGTCCGGGTCGGTCACGGCGATCCGGTCCGCGCCGGCCGTCAGCAGCGCGCACGCGATGGCGCTACCCGCCCCGCCGGCCCCGGCGAGCGCGACCCGCTTGCCTCGTACCTCATGCCCGGCGCGGGCGAGGCCGGTCACGAAACCGGAACCGTCGAAGTTCTCAGCGAGCCAACTGCCGTCGGTCTCGCGGCGCAGCACGTTGGCCGTTCCGGCGATCTTGACGGTACGGCTTTGCCGGTCGGCGAGCCGGGCGGCGTCCGCCTTGTGCGGGACGGTGACGAAGATGCCGTCGAGGTTACCGATCCGCTGCAGGCCGCGTACGACCCGTTCCAGATCGCCAGGGTGGACCTTCACCGGCACCAGCACTGCGTCGACGCCCTGTTCGGCGAAGAGCGGGTTGAGCAGGCCGGGAGACTGGACCTGCTCGACGGGGTCGCCGATCACCGCGTACAAGCGGGTGGTGCCGCTGATCGGGATCCGCGGCGGAACGGCGGTGTCGGTCATCGCGGGTTCCCGGGGCCGGCAGAGGTGACCTGCTGGGCAGCCGGCCGGAGGGCCTCTGCGAGCAAGTCGGCGACGGTGAAGGCCAGTTCCATGGACTGTTCCTCATTCAGGCGAGGGTCGCAGGCGGTACGGTAGCGGGCCGGCAGGTCAGCCTCATCGAGGCCGCGGGCCCCGCCCAGGCACTCGGTGACGTCCTCGCCGGTCGCCTCCGGGTGGAGGCCGCCGGGGTGGGTGCCGAGGGCGCGGTGGACGTCGAAGAAGCCGATGATCTCCGCGACGATGTCGTCGAAGTGGCGGGTCTTGCGGCCGTCCGGCGTCGTGCGGGAGTTGCCGTGCATCGCGTCGCACTGCCACACCACCTGGTGGCCGGTGGCGGTGACCTTCTCCACGATCGGCGGCAGTACCTCGCGGACCTGGGAATGGCCCATCCTGCTGACCAGCGTCAGCCGCCCGGGCGTGGCATGGGGGTCCGGCCTGCGGACGTACTCGACGGCTTCTTCCGGGGTTGCGCTGGGGCCGATCTTCACCCCGATGGGGTTGGCGAGCAGTTCGGCGACGGCGAGGTGCGCGTCGCCGAGGCCTCGCGTGCGCTCGCCGATCCACAGGAAGTGTGCGAGTGGGCTGACGAGCCGTGGTCCCGGACCGATGGTGAACCCGGCGGTGTGGAGCGGGGCGCATTCGTAGTCGAGCAAGAGCATCTCGTGGCCCACATAGATCTGTTCGCTGCTCGGGCCCGGATCGCGGCCGATCTCTTTGGCGGCGCGGACGAAGCGGCCGCCGCCGGAGGTGCCTTGCAGGTACGAGGGGAGGCCGGTGAGCGGGTCCGCCTGCTCCTGTGCGTACGCCCGGCGGGCGAACGTCATCGCGCGAGCCGCGTGCCCGTGGGCGCGCAGCATCCTGTCCGGGTCACACGTGCGTGCGGCAAGGGTGCGTTCGGCGGAGTTGACCATGTCACCCCGGTAGACCGGCAAGCCGTCCGCGTCGACGGACCGTGAGCGCGGCTTCGCGTACTGTCCGGCCATACGGGCGAGGGGAACCACCGGCAGCCCGGAGGCGTCGGCAAGAAGCCGCGACATACGCTTCAGGAGACCGAGGTTGGCTCGCAGGTGCGATTCGGTGGTCTCGGCGAAGGTTTCCGCGCAGTCCCCGCTCTGCAGCAGGAATGCCTCGCCGCGGGCGACCGCCGCGAGCTGCTCGGAGAGCTGTGCCGTCTCGGACTCGGCCACGATCGGGGGCGCGGTGCGCAGCAGTTCCACCACTGCCCGGGCCCGGGCCGGGTCCGGCCACTCGGGCTGCTGCGCCGCGGGTCTGTCCAGGGCCGCGGCGAGGCGGTCCGTGAGCCTCGGCTCCCGCGTGTCCCTGCCCCGGACCTCGCCGTGCGCTGCCTCTGATGTGCGCGTCATGGCAGCGGGGCTCCCGTTCCCTGGAAGCCCGCCGGCTCGACGAGTTGCCCGAGTGGCTGCCGTGGCATGCGCTCCAGGACCTCGGCGACGACCTGTTCGGACACGTCGTGGACCAGCTCCGCTCCCCCGGGCCCGTCGAGGACGAAGGCGAGGCCGGTGAGCGCCTTCTTGTCCCGGCGCATCAGGCGGATCAGCTCGGCCGTCTCGATCCTCTCGGGCAGCGCGGTGGGCAGGCCGTAGAACTCGACGACCTCCCGGTGCTCCGCCACTCGCCCGGGACCGATCCGGTCCAGGGCCCCGGCGAGCAGGCCCGCGAAGACCGTGCCGATCGCGACGGCCTCGCCGTGCCGGAGCGCGAAGCCGCCGGCCACCTCCAGGGCGTGGCCCAGGGTGTGCCCGTAGTTGAGGATGTGTCGCAGACCGGTGTCCCGCTCGTCGGCCGAGACGACGCCGGCCTTCAGCCTCACACTGGCCGCGATGCGCTCCGCGAGGCCGAGCCCGCGCAGGTCACCCGCACCGATGAAGTGGCAGCGGGCGATCTCACCCAGGCCGTTGAGCATCTCACGCCGGGGAAGGGTGGACAGGTAGTCGGTGTCGCACAGTACGGCGGCGGGCTGCCAGTAGGCGCCCACCAGGTTCTTGCCGGAGGGCAGGTTGACCGCCGTCTTGCCGCCGACACTCGCGTCGACCTGGGCCAGCAGTGTGGTCGGCAGATGGACCACCGGCACGCCCCGGTGGTACAGGGCGGCGGCCAGGCCGACGACATCGGTGGTGGTGCCGCCCCCGCAGGAGACGACCGCGTCGGTGCGTGTGAGGCCGAAGCGTACGAACTCCGCGCACAGGGCCTCGACGGTGGCGAGGTTCTTGTCCGGCTCACCGTCCCGAGCGGGCAGCAGCACGGTCTCCACTCCGGTGTCAGGCACCCATTCCGCGGGCCGGGCCGACACGACCGCGACCCGCCGGGCGCCGAGGCGCTGGATCACTTCGGCCAGCATGGCACGCGCCCCAGGGCCGATCACCACAGCGTAGGAACGTTCGCCGATGCAGACCGGTATCTGTTCTCTCACTCCGCCTCACTCTGTCCTGTGGAAGCCGGTGACACGCCGGGCGGCGGCCACCCCGCCAGGCGCTCAGCCCCAGTAGGTGCTGACGATCTTTTCGAGCTCGTTCTCGTCCCGGATGAGACGAAGCCTCTCCTGGCCGTCCTCAACGGATACGAAGAGGTTCGCGGTGAGCGTGACCTGCCCGCTGTCGATGACCCGCCGACGGCGCCGCGGGTGCGACTCCAGCTCTTCCAACGGCAGGGCGTCGCGCCAGCGGGCCCAGTCCGCGGTGGTACGTGTCTGCGGCAGGAAGCGGTAGGAGTCGCGCCAGTCTTTGGCGCGGGTCTTGTACTCAAGGAAGTAGTGCTGCTCCCGACGGGTCAGCCGGAACTCGATGCCGTCCTGGACCACGGTCTCTCCGGAGAACGGCAGCGGCTCCACGATGGAGATGCCCGCGTGCCCCGCATCGGCCAGCCAGTCCTCGCCGTCGATGGTGACGCGCATGACCATGTGCTCGATGTCAGGGCCCCACACTCCCCCCGGCAGGACGGTCGCCGCGGCCAGCACCTGCACCTCGAAGCCCAACTCGACGAGGAGCCGATGGAACATGAAGTTCAGTTCGACGCAGATGCCGCCCCGGCCGCTGAGCACGATCGTCTCGAAGGCCGCGTCAAGGTCGAACTGCTCCTGGGCCAGGCCGAGGGCGTCACCACTGTTGTTCAGGTCCAGGGCGTAACCACTGTCGTAGGGGATCCGCATCTGGTGCTCGCGGTGGATCTTCCGCAGGGTCGCCAGGCTCGCGTCGGGCGTTCCCGAGAAGCCGAGGTGCTCCAGATACTTGTCCTTGTCGAACATGCTTTATCTCCTTGAGTGTTCGTCGTCGGCGAGCGGCGCAGGGGGTAGGTCGGTGACCGGTGCGCTGGTCCCGTCATCCGGCAGGGAGACGAGGCGGTCATTGATCCCCGCGCACCGTGCGTGAAGTGTCCGGCGAGCCCGCGTGGGGTTCGAGGCGTTCCAGCAGCTGCTCGGCGGCCAGTTCCGCGGTGGGGAACTCGAAGGCGAAGGTGGCGGGGATGCGGACGCCGGTGAGCGCCGACAGCCGGTTCCTGAATTCGATGGCGGTCAGAGAGTCGAAACCGATGTCGAAGAAGGAAAGGTCCGGTCCGATTTCGTCCGCGGACACGTAGCCGAGGATCGTGACGACCTCGCGCTGGACGAGGTCGACCAGGATCTTTCCTCGCTGGTCCGGGGACGCCTGGGCCAGCCGGTCTGCCAGCTTGTCGGCCCCGGACGCCCCGTCACGGGCGGGCCGCCGACTGACGCGGATGAGGCCGCGCAGCAGCGGGGGGACGGAGGCGGAATCGGCCTGGTCCCAGATCGCTTCGAGTTCGATCTTCGCCAGGACCTGAACAGCATCACGGTCCAGCAGCGCGAGGTCGAACAGCTCCATGCCCTCTTGCACCGTGAGTTCGGCGCTGTTCCATCGGTCGAAACGCTTCAGGTCGTCCTCAGCGAGCTTGTCCAGCATGCCCGACCCCTGCCCCCACCATCCCCACACCAGTGAGGTCGCCGGCAATCCGGAAGCACGACGGCGTACAGCCAGCGCGTCGAGGTAGGAGTTCGCGGCAGCGTAGTTGCCCTGACCCGCTGAACCGAAGATCCCCGAAAGGGAGGAGTACACGACGAAGGCCGCGAGGTCGAGATCGCGCGTGAGTTCATCCAGGATATGCGCCGCATCGGCCTTCGGACGGAGCACCGCATCGAGCTGTTCGGGCGTCAGGGACGTCACCACACCGTCATCCAGCGCGCCGGCTGTGTGGATCACACCGGTAAGGGGGGCGTCCTCGGGAACAGAGGCCACAAGCGCGACCATGGAGTCTCGATCGGACACGTCGCACGCCACGACTCGGACGAGCGCGCCGAGCTCCTCGAGTTCGGCTTCCAACTCGGCCGCGCCCGGTGCGTCCGGTCCCCTCCGGCTGACCAGGACGAGGTTTCTGATCTTGTGCTGGGAAACCAGGTGCCTGGCCGCCAGACGACCCAGCCGGCCCGTACCGCCGGTGATCAGGACCGTGCCCTCGGGGTTCAGCGGACGGCCATGGGCATCTGCGGGAGCAGCCTTGACGAGCCTCGGCACCGTCACCGCGCCTGTGCGAAGTGCCGCCTGAGGTTGCCCGGACGCGAGGACATCGAGCAGGCGCCGGGCTGACGCCTCCGTGCCGTCCGTGTCGACCAGGATGATGCGGCCCGGGTTCTCTGACTGTGCCGAACGCAGCAAGCCGGCAGCCGTTGCCACGGCCGGATCGGGAGCCGGGTCCCCGTCCTGGACGACCGCACCGACCTGTGTGAGAGCGACGAGAGGAGTGTCCTGGAAGGCGGGTTCCGCGAGCCACGCCTGGACGACTTCCAGCACTCGCCCGGTGAGGTCCCGGACGGCGGCGGGGTCCGTACGTCCGTCGCCGGCCACATCGAGGAGGAACATGCCGGGGGGCGTTCCGGCCACGGCACGAACGTCCTCGGCAGTTGTCACGGGTACGACGTTCAGCTCGTCCTGCACGCTCCTGACGGAGACGGGCTCCCAGGCCACACGGAACATCCGCTCCTTGGCCGCACCTGAGCCGACCCGCAGCAGTTCCGGGACCACCGGTCGCAAGACCATCGAGTCGACGGCAGCCACCGGTGCGCCGAAGGCGTCGGCCAGGCGCAAGCGGATCGTGTCGTGGGCGAGCGGTGTGAGGTGAACCCGCAGCGCGGAGGTTCCGACGGCGTGCAGCCTGACATCGCGCCAGACAAACGGCAGAGCCAGCTTCGGGCTCTCACCGGCCATACCGGTGCTGAAGGCACAGGCGTGCATGGCCGCGTCCAGGAGGGCCGGGTGCAGCCCGTAGTCGTCGCCCTTCCCTGCCGCCTCGGGCAGTGAGACCTCGGCGAACACCTCCTCGCCACGCGTCCACGCCCCGCGCAGGCCCCGAAACGCCGGACCGTAGCCGTATCCCGCCTCTGCCATGCCGTCGTAGGCGGAGGCGAGTGCGTCCGGGGCGACGGCGGTGGCACCGGACGGCGGCCACTCGGTGAGGTCGAAATCGGCCCCACCCTCCTCCGGCACCAGGCGTCCGGAGGCATGACGGGTCCAGCTCCCACGCGGACCGGCTTCCTCCCAGCGGGAGTGAACCTGGACGGTGCGGTGGCGGGATTCGTCCGGCTCCCCCACCCACACACGTACCTGGACACCGCCGCTCTCGGGCAGCAGCAGGGGGCGCTCGATGACCAGTTCGCCGACCAGACCGCACCCGATCTCGTCGCCGGCGCGGACCGCGAGCTCCACGAAGGCTGCTCCGGGCACGAGGACGATTCCGGCGGCCGCGTGGTCGGCGAGCCAGGGGTGCGTGCGCAGCGACAGCCGGGAAGTGAACAGCACACCGTCCGAGCCGGGGATCTCGGTGACCGCGCCGAGCAGGGGATGGTCCGCCGCATCAAGACCGAGACCTGGCGCGTCCCCACCGGAGTCTGCCGTGTCCAACCAGTAGCGCTGACGCTGAAAGGCGTACGTGGGCAGATCTACGGGCCGCTCCGTACCGCGGCCGAGAACGGCCTCCCAGTTGACCTGAACGCCGTGCGTGTGCAGGTGGGCCAGCGAGGCGAGGAACCTGCGCGGGCCGCCCTCGTCGCGGTGCAGCGACCCGGTGACGACAGCGGGTGCCTGAAGCTCCTCCAGCACGTCCTGGACGCCCGACGCCAGCACAGGGTGCGAGCTGACCTCGATGAACACTCCATGTCCATCAGCGGCCAGGGACCGAATGGCCGGGTCGAACTGCACGGTCTGCCGCAGGTTGCGATACCAGTACTCAACGTCCAGCTCCGTGGTGTCCTGGAGTCGCCCGGTCACCGTGGAGTACAGCGGCACGCGCGAAGGCCCGCCGGAGACCGCAGCAAATGCCTCAAGGAAAGAGTCGCGCAGCACCTCCATCTGTGAGGAGTGTCCGGCGGCGTTGGCCCCGTGAATCCTGCGGGCGTGGATGCCCTCGGTCCTGCACCGGGCGAGCAGCTCTTCCAAGGCGGGCAGTTCACCGGACACGACCACTGACGAGGGTCCGTTGACTGCGGCGATCTCCAGACCCGGCAACTCCTCGACCAGCACGGAGACGGCCTTGACACCGGCAACGAGGGACGCCATGCCTCCGCGTCCCGACAACTCGGCTCGGATGGCCTTGGCCCGGTGCACCACGAGACGGGCGGCGTCCGGAAGGGACAGCGCACCGGCGAAGCAGGCAGCGGCGATCTCGCCCTGGGAATGACCCACGACCGCATCCGGGACGACCCCGCACGCTTCCCACAGCGCGGCAAGCGACAGCATCAGTGCCCACGACACCGGCTGCACGACGTCCAGGTCGTCAAGGGACGGGGTGCCCTCCACCCGCCGCACCACATCGAGCAACGACCAGCCGGTCAGCGGGTCGAGCGCCTCGGCGCACTCGGCCATGCGGGTTGCGAACACGGGCGACGTCTCAAGCAGTTCCCTTCCCATGCCCGCCCAGTGGCTGCCCTGACCGGGGAACACAAAGACACTCCCGCCCACTTCGCTCTCGGCCGTTGCCTTGATGACACCGGTCGCGGACTCGCCGCCGGCCACGGCGTCCAGTGCGGTCAGCGCCTCTTCCCGGTCCTCGGCGAGCACGATCGCACGGTCGGGGAGAAGTCCCCGGCTCTGCACCAGCGACCGGCCGACGTCAAGCAGGTCCAGCTCCTGACGCTGCCTCAGGAACGAACCAAAGCGCCGAGCCTGGCCGGCGAGACCCGCCTCGCCTCGGGCCGAGAGGACCAGTGGCACGACCCTGTCGCCCAACACTCGCGCCTTCTCGTCGGACGGGTTCACGGATGTCTGCGCGGGCGCCTGCTCCAGGATGACATGCGCGTTGGTGCCGCTGGCACCGAAGCCGGAGACCCCCGCACGACGAGGACGGCCGATCTCGGGCCACTCGTGCGCCTCGGTCAGCAACTCGACCGCTCCAGCGGACCAGTCGACCTGAGGTGTGGGCTCGTCCACGTTCAACGTCTGCGGCAGCACACCATGCCGCATGGCCATCACCATCTTGATCACACCAGCGACGCCTGCCGCATGGCCCGCGTGTCCGATGTTCGACTTCACCGAACCGAGCCACAGCGGCAGTCCGGGGTCACGGCGCTGACCATAGGTGGCGAGCAGGGCCTGTGCCTCGATCGGGTCGCCCAGGGGGGTTCCGGTGCCGTGCGCCTCGACGACATCGACATCGGCGGACGACAGACCAGCGGCAGCGAGTGCCTGGCGGATCACCCGCTGCTGCGAGGGCCCGTTCGGCGCGGTGAGTCCGTTGGACGCGCCATCCTGGTTCACCGCGGTGGCCCGTACGACGCCGAGAATCTCATGTCCGTCACGGACGGCATCGGAAACCCGCTCCAACAGCAGGACGCCCACGCCCTCGGCACTGTTCGTTCCATCCGCGGATGCCGCGAACGCCTTGCACCGGCCGTCCTTCGCAAGACTCCGCATACGCGAGGCCAACACGATGCCGGCGGGAGTGGTCATCAGGCTGGAGCCCCCGGCCAGCGCCAACGACGACTCGCCCGAACGCAGGGACTGCACTGCCATGTGCAGGGCTACCAGGGACGACGAGCAGGCCGTGTCGATCGTGACCGCGGGCCCCTCAAACCCGAGAGTGTAGGAAACCCGTCCCGACAGGACGCTCTCCAAGCCACCGGTCATCAGGTAGCCCTCAAGCTCGTCGGGGACGCTGTGGAAACCGGAGGCGTAATCGTGCCCGCCCATGCCGGCGAACACGCCGACGTTCTTGCCACGCAGAGCGGCCGGGTCTATGCCCGCCCGTTCGATCGCCTCCCACGACGTCTCCAGCATCAGACGCTGCTGCGGGTCCATGACCAGCGTCTCGCTCTGTGATATGCCGAAGAAGCCGGCGTCGAACTCGCCCGCGTCGTGCAGGAACCCGCCTTCCCTTACATAAGACGTGCCGGCGCGATCGAGCTCTGGGTCGTACAAGTTCTCAAGATCCCAGCCCCGGTCGGTGGGGAATGGGCCGACTGCGGAACGACCATCCGCGATCAACTCCCACAACTCTTCAGGTGTCGACACACCACCGGGGAACCGGCACGCCATGCCCACGATGGCGATGGGTTCAGTGAAGCTGTCGCGGATCTTCTTGTTCTCGTTCTCCAGCCGCTCGTTCTCGATCAGTGAAGCCCGCAGCGCTTCGACAAGCTTTGCCTCTGAGCTGGTCATTCCCTGTCTCCATTCGTTCCGGTCGCTCGTCCGCTCGTCCGCTACTGCTTCCCGGCTTTCCTCATCGCGCGCTCCACCAGGTCGTCGACGTCCATCTCCTCGATCAGCCGCTTGCCGTCCTGCTTCGGTTCGGCGGTGTCCGGCGCTGTGGCACTTTCACCGCCGGGACTCGCCACCAGTTGCAGGAGCTTCTCCATGAGCCCGAGTTCCTGAAACCGGGACAGAGGCGTGGTGACCAGGACCCTGCGGATCTCGTCCTCCCGACCCGCCAACTCGCCGACGTCCTCGGGGCACAGCTCCCCGAGCAGACGGCGCATCAGACTCCGGGGGGTGGGATGGTCGAAGACGATCGTGGCAGGGAGGCGGGTCCCTACGAGTCCGGTGAGTCGGTTGCGGAGTTCAACGGCCAACATCGAGTCGAAGCCGACCTCTCGGAAAGCCCGGTCGGGGTCGACCTTGCCGGGTGTCGAATGGCCCAGGACCGCAGCGACCTCGCGCCGGACCAGATCCAGCAGCATCTGCTCTCGCTGGACCGGGAGCATGGCGGCCAGCCGTTCAGCGAGGCCGCTCCCGCGGGAGGCCAGGTGCCGAGCGGTGCGACGGCCGGCACGTACGAGGCTCCGCAGCAGTACGGGTTCGGGTTCGGACGCGGCTTGGGCGCGCAGCGCGGCGTAGTCCGGCCTGGCCGCCAAGAGCACCGCGTCGTCCGACTGCAGCGCCGCGTCGAACAGCTCCAGACCCTCCTGGCTGGAGTGTGCCACCAGGCCCTGCGGGGCCATCCTCCGCTGATTGGCCGTGCCCAGGTTCCCGCTGGTGCCGGTGTGGTCCCACACCCCCCATGCGAGGGATGTCGCGGGGAGGCCGGAGTGGCGGCGGTGGAGGGCGAGTGCGTCCAGGCAGGCGTTGGCGGCGGCGTAGTTGCCCTGGCCGGGGGTGCCCAGCACTCCGGCGGCGGAGGAGAACAGGACGAACGCCGCGAGGTCGATGTCCCGGGTCAGCTCGTGCAGATGCAGGGCCGCGTCGAGTTTCGGCCGCAGCACGGTGTCGACACGCTCCGGGGTCAGGGCGGTGATCACGCCGTCGTCGAGGACTCCGGCCGTGTGAACGATCGCGGTGAGCGGGTGTGCGTCCGGTACGGCGGCCAGGAGTGCCGCGAGGGCGTCTCGGTCGGCGGTGTCGCACGCGGCGATGGTGACGGTCGCGCCGAGGCCGGTCAGTTGCTCGTGCAGGGCCGCCGCGCCTTCTGCGTCCGGTCCGCTCCGGCTGGCCAGCAGCAGGTGCCGTACGCCGTGTTCGGTCACCAAGTGCCGGGCGAGGAGACTGCCCAGCGTCCCGGTGCCGCCCGTGACCAGGACGGCGCCGTCCGGGTTGAGGTCGCGCCGGGGGCCTTCGGCGCGGGGGGCGTGCCGGAGTCGGGGTGCGAAGGGTACGCCGGCGCGGACTCGGACGTGGGGCTCGCCTGTGGCCAGCGCGAGCTGCACGGCGCTCACCACCGTCGAGTCCTCCGGGGGCACCGCACTGCTCTCGACCAGGACGATGCGGTCGGGGTGCTCCGACTGTGCCGAACGCAGCAGACCCGACACGGCGGCTGCGGGGAGATCGTCCTCGGCGTCGGGGACGATCACGACGAGGCGGCTGTGCGCCAGAGCCGGTGCCGCCAGCCACGCCTGAAGGACGGCCAAGACGGCGGCAACGGCCTCGCGCGGGCCGGCAGGCGAGCGCCCGGCCTCATACACCAACAGGCCCGGCACCGCTGGAGCGTCCGCGAGGGCAGTAACGTCTTCGGCATCGACGACCGTCGCCACAGTGTCGGCGTCCTTGGTCATCTCACCCGGGGAAAGGGAAAGTTCGGCCCACTCCACCTGGAAAAGGGCGCCGGCGGCCGACCCGTCCGCGATCTCTGCCTTTCCGGGCGAGAACGGCTCGCCGACCACAACATCAGCGATCAGCACCGGCGCCGCGGTGGCATCCACCAGCTCAAGACGGGTCACCCCCGTGGTGTCCCGGGCTGCGCGTACTCCTACCGCTGCGGCGCCGGAGGCCAGCAAGGACACCCCGCTCCACCGGGTCGCGATCACGCCTGCGGGGAGCATCGTGCCGAGCGCCGCGTCGAGCAGCGCCGGGTGCAGGCCATAGCGGTCCGCGTCACCGACCGCACTGTCCAGAGCCACCTCGGTGGCAGGTGTACCGGCAGGCCACACGGCGGGTGCGGTCACCGGGTCGGGCACCAACGTGCCGTGGGCGTGGCGTGTCCACACCGCGTCCATGCTGGCGTTGTCCGGGCGGGAGTACACCTCGATGGGCCGCCGCCCCTGCTCATCGGCCTCCCCGACGGTCATCTGTACGGCTCTGCCACCGCGCAGCGGCAACAGCACGGGCCGGTCCACGGTCAGCTCCTCGACCACCGGACTGCCCACCTCGTCTCCGAACCGGATGGCCAACTCGACCAACACCGCGCTCGGCACGACGACGACATCACCGACGACGTGATCACCCAGCCACGGGTGCGCGTCCACCGACCACCGCGAGGTAGTCATGAACCCACCGGAATCCGGCCGGCCGACGATCGCCCCGATCAGCGGGTGGTCGCCGGCGGCTTGTCCGAGCGCGACAGCGTCAACAGCAGGAGCGGAACGCAGCCAGTAATGCTCGTGATCGAAGGCATACGTCGGAAGCTCAATGTGTGAAGCACCGCCAACCGGCAGCAATGCCGCCCAGTTCACGGCCACACCCCGGACGAACAGTTCGGCCATCGAGGTCAGCAACCGGCGCGGGCCGCCATCGTCACGGCGTAGCGAACCACCGACCACGGCCTCCGTGTCGGCCTGGTCGATGATTTCGCTGACCGGCTGGACCAGCACCGGATGAGCGCTGGATTCCACGAAGACGGTGTGGCCGCCGGCCAGGAGGTCGGCGATGGCGGGACCGAAACGGACCTGGCTACGCAGGTTCCGGTACCAGTACCCGCCGTCGAGGACATCCGCCTCCTTTACCCACTCACCCGTCACCGTCGAGTAGAAAGGAATCAGCGGCGCCTGCGCACGGATGTCGGTGAAGGCGGTTGTCAGTACGTCCTCGATCGCCTCCACATGCCGGGTGTGGGAGGCGTAATCCACCGCCACCCGACGCACCCGCACACCATCCGCCGCAAGAACCTCCAGCGCCTCATCAAGGGCGTCGACATCACCGGCGATCACCACCGAGGACGGACCATTGACCGCGGCCACCTCCACCCGGCCGGCCCACCGCTCGATACGTTCGGCCACTTCAGCCTCGGACAACGCCACCGAGGCCATACCCCCACGGCCAGCCAAATCGCCCGCGATGACCTGACTGCGTACCGCCACCACCTGGGCAGCGTCCTCCAGCGACAACGCACCCGACACACACGCCGCGGCGATCTCACCCTGCGAATGCCCCACCACCGCATCCGGCACCACACCCACCGACGCCCACACCGCAGCAAGACCCACCATCACCGCAAAACTCGCCGGCTGCACCACATCCACCCGCTCCAACAGCGCAGCCGGAGCATCCCCCCGCAACACATCCACCAGCGACCAGTCCACCCACCGCTCCAACGCCGCAGCACACTCCCCCACCCGCTCCGCGAACACCGGCGAGGAATCGAGCAGTTCACGCCCCATCCCCACCCACTGCGAACCCTGACCTGGAAAGACGAGCACGACCTTTTCGGCCCCGCCCAGCGCCGACACGCTGCCGGTGACCACACCGGGATGAGACTCACCGCGCGCCAGCGCAGCAAGCCCCGCCAACGCCTCAGTACGCGAACCCACCACCACCGCGCGCTGGGACAGCATCGCCCGCTGAGCGACCAACGCACCCGCCGCATCCGGCAGTGGCACGTCACTCGACTCCACAAAGGACGTCAACCGCTCGGCCTGGCCCGCCAGGGACCCGGCGCTTCTCGCCGATACCACCAGCGGCACCACGCCCTCATCGGTCCCCGCCAGCCCAGGCCCGACAGGCTCCGGCACCGCAGACTGCTCTTGCGGGGCCTGTTCCACGATCAGGTGCGCGTTGGTCCCGCTGACACCGAAGGACGACACACCAGCGCGGCGCGGCCGGCCGGTGTCGGGCCACGCACGAGCCTCGGTCAGCAGCTCGACCGCGCCCGCCGACCAGTCCACCTTCGCCGACGGGGCATCGACATGCAGCGTGGGCGGCATGACCCCGTGCCGCAGCGCCTGCACCATCTTGATCACACCAGCCACACCCGCCGCGGCCTGGGTATGACCGATGTTCGACTTCAACGACCCAAGCCACACCGGCCGGTCCTCGGGCCGGTCCTGCCCGTAGGTGGCGATCAGCGCCTGCGCCTCGATCGGATCACCCAGGACCGTCGCCGTCCCGTGTCCCTCGACCACATCCACATCCGCCGTCGAAAGGCCCGCATTGGCAAGCGCCTTACGGATCACGCGCTGCTGTGACGGACCATTCGGCGCCGTCAACCCGTTTGACGCGCCGTCCTGATTGATCGCGCTGCCACGGATCACGGCAAGGATCCGGTGCCCGTTGCGCCGGGCCTCCGACAGCCGTTCCAGCACCACCACCCCGACGCCCTCGGCCCAGCCAGTACCGTCCGCGGCGTCCGCATACGACTTACACCGGCCATCCGAGGACAGTCCGCCGTGGCGCGAGAACGCCTCGAACGCACCCGGCGTCGCCATCACCGTGGCCCCGCCCGCCAGCGCCAGCGAGCACTCCTCCTGCCGCAACGCCTGCGCCGCCAGATGGATCGCGACCAGCGAGGACGAACACGCCGTGTCCACCGTCACCGCCGGACCCTCAAAACCGAACACATACGACACCCGGCCCGAGGCCACACTCGACGCCGCCCCCGTGCCGATACCCCCCGGGTCGGAATGCACGTTGCCATCCGCGAAGTAGTCGGAGCCCATGACGCCGGAGAACACCGCGACGTCACGGCCCTTCAACGTCCCCGGGTCGATCCCGCCCTGTTCCAACGCCTCCCACGACGTCTCAAGCAACAACCGCTGCTGCGGATCCATCGCCAGCGCCTCACGCGGCGAGATCCCGAAGAAACCCGCGTCGAACTCCCCCGCCTCATACAGGAACCCGCCCCGGGGCACGTAGGAGGTGCCGGCCTGGCCCGGACCGGAGTCGAACACGCCCTCCATATCCCAGCCGCGATCGGATGGGAAACCGGACACCCCGTCCCGGCCCTCGCTGACCAGCCGCCACAAATCTTCCGGACCCGCCACACCACCGGGCAAACGACACGCCATACCCACAACCGCAACCGGCTCCCGCGAGGCCTCCAAGAGCTGGCGGTTCTGCTTCTTCAGGGAGCCGACCTCTTCGAGCGATGCTCGGAGCGCCTCGACGACCTTTTCGTAAGGAGCACTCACTTGAAATCCCCAACCATCAGATGCCGCAGGGTCACTTGTCGCCGAGCGCCAGCTGCACGAGATCGTCGACGTTCAGGTCGGCGATCGCGGTCTCGTCATCGGCGTCGTCCAGCGTGCCGATCGGCGGTTCGTGGTCATTGACTTCAACCAGCCTGACCAGGGCGTCCAACAGTCCAGCCGCCCGGAGCCGGGCGAGTGGGAGCGATGCGAGCCCGCGCCGCAGCCGTGCCTCGTCCACGTCCGGGCCGGCCGTGACTCCGTCGGGGAACAGTTCGCGGTGGAGATAGCGGGCGAGGGCGAGCGGGTTGGGATAGTCGAAGACGACGGTGGCGGCAAGCTTGAGGCCGGTGGCCCCACGAAGGCGGTTACGCAACTCGACCGACGTGAGCGAGTCGAACCCGGAATCCTTGAACGCCGTCTCCGCCCCGACCTTCGCGATCCCGGCATGACCGAGAACCATCGCCACATGACCACGGACAAAATCGAGCAGCAACGCTTCCTGCTCCTGTGATGTGAGCCCCGCAAGCCGGGCAGCAAGACCGCCACCGCTGTCCCCCGCCCCTGCCTGCCTGTCCCCCGCCCGTGCCTGCCGCCGTCCGCTCTGCACCAGACCACCCAAAAGCCCCGGGAGACCCCCGCCGGCCACGGCATCAGCACGCAGCCTCCGCAGATCCAGCTTCATCGGCACCACCAGGGCTGCGGAAACCCGCAGAGCCGCGTCGAACAACCCCATTCCCTCGGCAGGGGCGATAGGCAGGAAGCCGCTGCGGCTCATACGGGCCTGGTCGACCGCACCCAGGTGAGCGGTCAATCCGGCGGACTGCTCCCACAGGCCCCAGGCCAGCGACACTCCAGGCAGGCCCGCCGCCCTCCGCCGGTGAGCCACCGCGTCGAGATAGGCATTGGCCGCCGCGTAGTTGCCCTGCCCCGCCGAACCGATCAAACCCGACGCGGAAGAGAACACCGCGAACACCGACAGATCCATGTCCCGCGTCAGCTCGTCCAGATGGCCGACGGCCGTCACCTTCGGCCCGAACACATACGCCAACCGTTCCGGTGTCAGTGCGCCGATCACACCGTCGTCCAGCACACCAGCGGTGTGCACAACACCGGTCAGCGGATGCTGCGCCGACACAGAATCCAAAAGCGCGGCCACCGCATCCCGGTCAGCGACATCACACGCCGTCACAGCCACCGATTCGGCACCCGACTCGCCAAGCCCGGCGGCCAGTTCGGCCGCGCCCTCCGCATCGGGACCGCGGCGGCTGACCAACAGCAGGTGCCGTACACCGTGCTCAGCCACCAGGTGCCGGGCGACCAGGGCCCCCAGGGAGCCAGTGCCACCCGTAACCAGAACCGTCCCCTCAGAGTCGAAGACGGCAGGGACATCAGAGATGTCGGGGACGGCGGCACCGCTCGTGTCACGGACCAGACGAGGCGCGGACAACACCGTGCCCCGCACGGCGATCTGGGGCTCGCCGGTAGCGAGCACAGCGGCGAGGACCGGTCCCATTTCGACGCCCGTGACGTCGAGGCCGGAGCCGGTAGCGGTGTCGAGCAGAACGATCCGATCGGGGTTCTCGCTCTGGGCAGCCCGGACCAGACCCCACACAGCGGCACCGGCCGGATCGGTGACATCGCCGTCCCCACCAGCCGGCACCGCACCCCTCGTAACCACCACCAACTTGCCGCTCTCCAAAGCCGGGGCTACCAGCCAGGCCTGAATGACACCCAGCACCCTGCTCGTCAGGGCGAGCACCTCATCGGCATCGTCGGCCCCCTCCCCGTATGCCTCCAGAACGGCCACGGCCGGAGCATCGACGGCCAAGGCGGCCACATCTTCGGCGGTGGCGACCGCTACCCACGACGGCACCGTCTCCGCGCCCAGGGCAGACACGGGCAGTTCGACCCACTCCACCCGGAACAGGGAGCCGTCGTCGCCCGCCGCACCGGCCGCCGCCCCCAACCGCTCGGCGGACACCTCCCGGAACACCAGCGAGTCCATGGACAGGACGGGTTCACCGGTCTCATCGGCCGCCTGCAACGACAGCACGTCCGGCCCGGGAGACACCAGCCGCACCCGCAACGCCGAAGCACCAGTCGCATACAACGCCACGTCGTTCCAAGAAAACGGCAGCACAGTTCGCGACCCGCCCTCACCGGCAGCAACCTCGTCCGGCCGAACAAGACTCCTGGCATGCAAGGCAGCATCGAACAGCGCGGGATGGATACCGAACCTCACCGCGTTGTCCCGCTGCTCATCGGGCAGAACGACCTCCGCGAAGACCTCCTCACCCCGCCGCCACACCGCACGTAGACCCTTAAACGACGGGCCAAACACATAACCCCGAGCAAACATCTCCTCGTAAAACCCGGCGACATCGAGCGGCACCCGCTCAGCCCCGACCGGCGGCCACACCGAGACATCAAACCCGGCCGTGCCCGTACTCCCGGCCAAAGCCGACCGCAGCCGGCCGGTGGCATGACGAGTCCAGACGTCGCTGTCGTGATCGCCGGCAGTGTCCTCAGACGCCGAATACACAGTGACAGCGCGGGCACCGTCCTCCTCCAGGCCACCGACCGCGACCTGGACCCGGACACCACCCTGCTCCGGCACCACCAGCGGCGCCTCGATCACCAACTCCTCCACCACACCGCAACCGACCTCGTCACCGGCACGAACCACCAACTCGACCAGACCCGTGCCCGGCACCAGCACAACCCCGCTCACCGCGTGATCCGCCAACCACGGATGCGTCCGCAGCGACAGCCGCGAAGTACACAGGACACCCCCCGTCTCCGGCACCGCCACCACCGCACCCAACAACGGATGATCAACACCCGCCTGACCAAGCGCGACAGCATCGACAGCAGGAGCGGAACGCAGCCAGTAATGCTCGTGATCGAAGGCATACGTCGGAAGCTCAACGTGTGAAGCACCGCCGACCGGCAGCAACGCCGCCCAGTTCACGGCCACACCCCGGACGAACAGTTCGGCCATCGAGGTCAGCAACCGGCGCGGGCCGCCCTCCTCACGTCGCAGCGAACCACCGACCACCGCCTCCGTGTCGGCCTCATCCACGATCTCGCTGACCGGCTGGACCAGCACCGGATGAGCGCTGGATTCCACGAAGACGGTGTGGCCGCCGGCCAGGAGGTCGGCGATGGCGGGACCGAAACGGACCTGGCTACGCAGGTTCCGGTACCAGTACCCGCCGTCGAGGACATCCGCCTCCTTTACCCACTCGCCCGTCACCGTCGAGAGGAAAGGAATCAGCGGCGCCTGCGCACGGATGTCGGTGAAGGCGGTTGTCAGTACGTCCTCGATCGCCTCCACATGCCGGGTGTGGGAGGCGTAATCCACCGCGACCCGACGCACCCGCACACCATCCGCCGCAAGAACCTCCAGCGCCTCATCAAGGGCTTCGGCATCACCGGCGATCACCACCGAGAACGGACCATTGACCGCGGCCACCTCCACCCGGCCCGCCCACCGCTCGATACGTTCGGCCACTTCAGCCTCAGGCAGCGCCACCGACGCCATACCACCCCGGCCCGCCAGACTTGCGGCGATCACCTGACTGCGAACCGCCACCACCTGGGCAGCGTCCTCCAGCGACAACGCACCCGCCACACACGCCGCGGCGATCTCACCCTGCGAATGCCCCACCACCGCATCCGGCACCACACCCACCGACGCCCACACCGCAGCAAGACCCACCATCACCGCAAAACTCGCCGGCTGCACCACATCCACCCGCTCCAACAACGCAGCCGGAACATCCCCCCGCAACACATCCACCAGCGACCAGTCCACCCACCGCTCCAACGCCGCAGCACACTCAGCAATCCGCTCCGCGAACACCGGCGACGAGTCCAGGAGTTCACGCCCCATCCCCACCCACTGCGAACCCTGACCCGGGAACACCAACACCGTCCGCCCCGCAACCGCGGCCGACGACAACCCACCACTGACCACACCAGGAAGGGACTCGCCCCGCGCCAGCGCCCCCAGACCCGCCACAGCCTCACCCCGCGAACCTGCCAAGACCACCGCACGCTGGGACAACACCGCACGCTGAGCAGCCAACGCCGTGGCCACATCCGTCAGGGGCACCTTCTCGCCGGACTCCGCAAAGGACGTCAACCGCTCGGCCTGGCCCGCCAGGGAACCGGCACTCCTCGCCGACACCACCAGCGGCACCACACCATCGCCGACGTCCACCGTCGACTCAGGCGCAGGCTCCACCGGCGTCACGGGCTGCTCTTCAGGGGCCTGCTCCAGGATCAGGTGCGCGTTGGTCCCGCTGACACCGAAGGACGACACACCAGCGCGGCGGGGCCGGCCGGTGTCGGGCCACGCACGAGCCTCGGTCAGCAGCTCCACCGAGCCCGCCGACCAGTCCACCTTCGCAGACGGGGCATCGACATGCAGCGTGGGGGGCATGACCCCGTGCCGCAGCGCCTGCACCATCTTGATCACACCAGCCACACCCGCCGCGGCCTGGGTATGACCGATGTTCGACTTCAACGACCCAAGCCACAGCGGGCGCTCGGGTTCCCGGTCACGGCCGTACGTCGCCAGCAGCGCCTGCGCCTCGATCGGATCACCGAGCACCGTGCCCGTGCCGTGTCCCTCCACCACGTCCACATCCGCCGTCGAAAGACCAGCATTGGCAAGCGCCCTACGGATCACGCGCTGCTGCGACGGACCATTCGGCGCCGTCAGACCATTCGACGCACCGTCCTGATTCACCGCGCTGCCACGGATCACCGCGAGCACCCGATGCCCGCGCCGCCGGGCCTCCGACAACCGCTCCAGAACCACCACGCCGACACCCTCGGCCCAGCCAGTGCCGTCCGCGGCGTCCGAGAACGCCTTGACCCGGCCGTCGACGGCGAGGCCGCCGTGGCGCGAGAACGCCACGAACGCACCCGGCGTCGCCATCACCGTGGCCCCGCCTGCCAGCGCCAGCGAGCACTCCCCCCGCCGCAACGCCTGCGCCGCCAGATGGATCGCGACCAGCGAGGACGAACACGCCGCGTCCACCGTCACCGCCGGACCCTCAAAACCGAACACATACGACACCCGGCCCGAGGCCACACTCGTCATCGCCCCCGTGCCGATAAACCCTTCCAGTTCCGCCGTGCTGAAGCCGTACCCCTGTTCATAGACGCCGGAGAACACCGCGACGTCCTGGCCCTTCAACGTCCCCGGGTCGATCCCGCCCTGTTCCAACGCCTCCCACGACGTCTCAAGCAACAACCGCTGCTGCGGATCCATCGCCAGCGCCTCACGCGGCGAGATCCCGAAGAAACCCGCGTCGAACTCCCCCGCCTCATACAGGAACCCGCCCCGGGGCACGTAGGAGGTGCAAGCCTGGCCCGGACCGGAGTCGAACACGCCCTCCAGATCCCAGCCACGATCGGATGGGAAACCGGACATACCGTCCCGGCCCTCGCTGACCAGCCGCCACAAATCCTCCGGACCCGCCACACCACCGGGCAAACGACACGCCATACCCACAACCGCAACCGGCTCCGACTTCTCGGCCTCAAGCTCCAGCACACGCTGATGGGAACGGCGTGCCTCTGCGAGGGTGCGCTTGAGATAGTCGCGAAGCTTGCTCTCATCTGCCATCGGGGTTCAGCTCCTAGAGGCTGTGACGGTCTGGGGTTGCTAGTTGCCGAACTCGGAGTCGATCAGGTCGAAGAGCTCGTCGTCCGAGGCGGCATCGAAGTCGAGCTCCTCCTCAGCGGACGGCGTTCCGTTCGCCAGCGACCAGGAGGCCAGAAGGCCCTGAAGCCGGGCTGTCACTTGGGCGCGGACCGAGTCGTCGGCGGGCGTCTCGGCCAAGGTGGCATCGAGCCTGCTCAGTTCAGCCAGCAGCGGATGCGTCGCGGCCGCGGATTGCGTTGTGGTCCCGAGTTCGCGGTGGAGATAGCGGGCGAGGGCGAGCGGGTTGGGATAGTCGAAGACGACGGTGGCGGCAAGCTTGAGGCCGGTGGCCCCACGAAGGCGGTTACGCAACTCGACCGACGTGAGCGAGTCGAACCCGGAATCCTTGAACGCCGTCTCCGCCCCGACCTTCGCGATCCCGGCATGACCGAGAACCACCGCCACATGACCACGGACAAAGTCGAGCAGCAACGCTTCCTGCTCCTGTGATGTGAGCCCCGCAAGCCGGGCAGCAAGACCGCCACCGCTGTCCCCCGCCCCTGCCTGCCGCCGTCCGCTCTGCACCAGACCACCCAAAAGCCCCGGGAGACCCCGGCCGGCCACGGCATCAGCACGCAGCCTCCGCAGATCCAGCTTCATCGGCACCACCAGGGCTGCAGGACCCCGCAGGGCCGCATCGAACAACCCCATTCCCTCGGCGGGGGTGAGGGGCAGGACACCGCCGCGGCTCATGCGGGCCTGGTCGGTCTCGCTGAGGTGGGCGGTCAGGCCCGTGCTCTGCTCCCACAGGCCCCAGGCCATCGAGACACCGGGCAGGCCGGCGGCCCGCCGATGGGCCATGAGCGCGTCGAGGTAGGAGTTGGCAGCGGCGTAGCTGCCCTGGCCGGCCGAGCCCAGCAGAGCGGCAGCCGAGGAGAACACAGCGAACGAGGCAAGTTGCGGGGCAAGTTCACGGGTCAGCTCGTCCAAGTGGCGAACGGCAGTGACCTTCGGAGCGAAGACTCCCTCGATACGTTCCGGCGTCAGCGCGCCGATCACACCGTCGTCCAACACACCGGCCAGGTGCACGACACCAGTGAGCGGGTGCTCGGCAGGCACAGCCGCCAAAAGAGCCGCCACCGCGTCCCGGTCAGCGACATCACACGCGCAGACCCTCACCACCGCACCCGACTCGCCAAGCTCGGCAACCAGTTCCGCCGCACCCTCCGCGTCCGGACCACGCCGACTGACCAACAGCAGATGCCGCACACCGTGCTCAGCCACCAGGTGCCGGGCGACCAGGGCCCCCAGGGAGCCAGTGCCACCCGTAACCAGAACCGTCCCCTCAGAGTCGAAGACGGCAGGGACATCAGAGATGTCGGGGACGGCGGCACCGCTCGTGTCACGGACCAGACGAGGCGCGGACAACACCGTGCCCCGCACGGCGATCTGGGGCTCGCCGGTAGCGAGCACAGCGGCGAGGACCGGTCCCATTTCGACGCCCGTGACGTCGAGGCCGGAGCCGGTAGCGGTGTCGAGCAGAACGATCCGATCGGGGTTCTCGCTCTGGGCAGCCCGGACCAGACCCCACACGGCGGCACCGGCCGGGTCCCTGACGTCAGCATCCCCACCAGCCGGCACCGCACCCCGGGTCACGACCACCAGCTTGCCGCTCTCCAAAGCCGGGGCTACCAGCCAGGCCTGGAGCACGGCCACAACGCGCGTGGTGAGGCCGAGCGGGTCCTCGCCGTCACCGGTCATCGCCGTAAGGACGGCAACCGGCGGCAGCGTCTCGCGAGCGGCGAGCGCCGTCACGTCGTCCACGGTGACCAGAGGCACCCAGGAGGCGGGGGCCGAGGCACCCTCAGGGGCCGGCAGCTCGGTCCACTCCACCCGGAACAGGGAGCCGTCGTCGCCCGCCGCACCGGCCGCCGCCCCCAACCGCTCGGCGGACACCTCCCGGAACACCAGCGAGTCCATGGACAGGACGGGTTCACCGGTCTCATCGGCCGCCTGCAACGACAGCACGTCCGGCCCGGGAGACACCAGCCGCACCCGCAACGCCGAAGCACCAGTCGCATACAACGCCACGTCGTTCCAAGAAAACGGCAGCACAGTTCGCGACCCGCCCTCACCGGCAGCAACCTCGTCCGGCCGAACAAGACTCCTGGCATGCAAGGCAGCATCGAACAGCGCGGGATGGATACCGAACCTCACCGCGTTGTCCCGCTGCTCATCGGGCAGAACGACCTCCGCGAAGACCTCCTCACCCCGCCGCCACACCGCACGTAGACCCTTAAACGACGGGCCAAACACATAACCCCGATCAAACATCTCCTCGTAAAACCCGGCGACATCGAGCGGCACCCGCTCAGCCCCGACCGGCGGCCACACCGAGACATCAAACCCGGCCGTGCCCGTACTCCCGGCCAAAGCCGGCCGCAGCCGGCCGGTGGCATGACGAGTCCAGACGTCGCTGTCGTGATCGCCGGCAGTGTCCTCAGACGCCGAATACACAGTGACAGCGCGGGCACCGTCCTCCTCCAGGCCACCGACCGCGACCTGGACCCGGACACCACCCTGCTCCGGCACCACCAGCGGCGCCTCGATCACCAACTCCTCCACCACACCGCAACCGACCTCGTCACCCGCACGAACCACCAACTCGACCAGACCCGTGCCCGGCACCAGCACAACCCCGCTCACCGCGTGATCCGCCAACCACGGATGCGTCCGCAGCGACAGCCGCGAAGTACACAGGACACCCCCCGTCTCCGGCACCGCCACCACCGCACCCAACAACGGATGATCAACACCCGCCTGACCAAGCGCGACAGCATCGACAGCAGGAGCGGAACGCAGCCAGTAATGCTCGTGATCGAAGGCATAAGTGGGGAGATCGACCTGGGTGTCGACGGCGATGGCCGGGAGGACACCCGCCCAGTCGACGGGGACGCCTCGGACGAACAGTTCGGCCATCGAGGTCAGCAGTCGGCCAAGGCCGCCCTCCTCACGGCGCAGCGAACCACCGACCACGACACTAGACCAGCCCATGTCATCCACGTGGTCGACGATCTCGCTGACCGGCTGGACCAGGACGGGGTGGGCGCTCGACTCCACGAACACCGAGTAACCCTCACCCAGCAAGTCGGCGATAGCAGGACCGAAGCGGACCTGGCCACGGAGGTTCCGGTACCAGTACGCGCCGTCGAGGACATCCGCCTCTTTTACCCACTCGCCCGTCACCGTCGAGTAGAAAGGAATCAGCGGCGCCTGCGCACGGATGTCGGTGAAGGCGGTTGTCAGTACGTCCTCGATCGCCTCCACATGCCGGGTGTGGGAGGCGTAATCCACCGCGACCCGACGCACCCGCACACCATTCGCCGCAAGAACCTCCAGCGCTTCATCAAGGGCTTCGGCATCACCGGCGATCACCACCGAGGACGGACCATTGACCGCGGCCACCTCCACCCGGCCGGCCCACCGCTCGATACGTTCGGCCACTTCAGCCTCAGGCAGCGCCACCGACGCCATACCACCCCGGCCCGCCAGACTTGCGGCGATCACCTGACTGCGAACCGCCACCACCTGGGCAGCGTCCTCCAGCGACAACGCACCCGACACACACGCCGCGGCGATCTCACCCTGCGAATGCCCCACCACCGCATCCGGCACCACACCCACCGACGCCCACACCGCGGCAAGACCCACCATCACCGCAAAACTCGCCGGCTGCACCACATCCACCCGCTCCAACAGCGCAGCCGGAACATCCCCCCGCAACACATCCACCAGCGACCAGTCCACCCACCGCCCAAGCGCCGCAGCACACTCCCCCACCCGCTCCGCGAACACCGGTGACGAGTCCAGGAGTTCACGCCCCATGCCAACCCACTGCGAACCCTGACCCGGGAACACCAACACCGTCCGCCCCGCACCCACCGCGCTGCCAGTGACCAGACCGGGAAGGGACGCGCCCCGCGCCAACGCCCCCAGACCCGCCACAGCCTCACCCCGCGAACCGGCCAAGACCACCGCACGGTCGGAGAGCAGCGCCCGTCGTGTCATCAGCGTCGCCGCCACGGCGTCCAGCGGCGCGGTCTCAGCCATCTCAGCCGTCTCGGACGTCTCCGCCGTCTCAAGGAACGAGGCGAGGCGCGCGGCCTGCCCCGCCAGGGATGCCGTCGAGGCGGCGGACACGACCAGCGGAACCACTCCGGCGGTCGATGCGGCCGGCGCCGCGGGCTGCTCCTCCGGTGCCTGTTCCAGGATCAGGTGCGCGTTCGTGCCGCTGATGCCGAAACTGGAGACACCGGCGCGGCGCGGCCTGCCCTCCTCCGGCCACGCGCGGGCCTCGGTGAGCAGTTCGACCGCGCCCGCCGTCCAGTCGACCTGGGGCGTCGGCTCCGTCACGTTGAGCGTGGGCGGCATGATGCCGTGTCGCAGCGCCTGCACCATCTTGATCACGGCGGAGACACCGGCCGCGGCCTGCGTGTGACCTACGTTGGACTTGAGCGAGCCCAGCCAGAGCGGGCGCTCCGGGTCCCGGTCCCGGCCGTACGTGGCGAGCAGGGCCTGCGCCTCGATGGGGTCGCCGAGCTCCGTGCCGGTGCCGTGCGCCTCCACGACGTCGATGTCGGCCGCGGCGAGGCCACCGTTGGCGAGCGCCTTGCGGATGACCCGCTGCTGCGAGGGCCCGTTGGGGGCGGTCAGGCCGTTCGAGGCGCCGTCCTGGTTCACGGCCGAGCTGCGGACGACCGCGAGCACCCGGTGGCCGCGCCTGCGGGCCTCCGAGAGGCGTTCCAGTACGACGATGCCGACGCCCTCGGACAGGATGGTGCCGTCGGCACCGGCCGAGAACGCCTTGACCCGGCCGTCGGCGGCGAGGCCGCGCTGGCGCGACATGCCGCGCAGTCCTATGGGTGAGCCCATGACGGCGACACCGCCTGCGAGGGCGAGCGAGCATTCGCCCTGACGCAGTGCCTGGGCAGCGAGGTGGATGGCGACGAGGGACGAGGAGCAGGCCGTGTCGACGGTCACCGAGGGGCCCTCGAAGCCGAACACGTAGGACACCCGGCCGGAGGCCACGCTGCCGGCGGTGGCCGTCGTGACGAAGCCTTCGAGTTCGTCGGGCATGTTGCTGAGGGACTCGACGTAGTCGTGGATGGAGACGCCCGAGAAGACACCGATGTTGTCGCCGCGCGCGGAGTGGGGGTCGATGCCGGCCCGTTCCAGGGCCTCCCACGAGGTTTCGAGGAGGAGCCGCTGCTGTGGATCCATGGCGAGCGCCTCGCGCGGCGAGATGCCGAAGAAGCCGGCGTCGAACTGGGCGGCGCTGTGCAGGAATCCGCCCTTGTGGACGTAGGCCGTGCCGGGTTTGTCGGGGTCGGCGTCGAACAGGCCGTCGAGGTCCCAGCCGCGGTCGTCCGGGAGGGCCGCCATGCCGTCGCGGCCCTCGGCCACCAGACGCCAGAGGCCGTCGGGGTCGTCGACGCCGCCGGGCAGGCGGCAGGCCATGCCGACGATGGCGATGGGCTCGTCGGGCTCGGCGGTGAGGGCGACGGGGGTGGCGGTGGCGCCGGCCGTGTCGTTGCCGAGCTCCTCGCGCAGGTAGCGGGCGAGTGCCACCGGGGTGGGGTAGTCGAAGATGAGGGTGGCGGGGAGCTTGACGCCGGTGGCGGCGCCAAGCCTGTTGCGGAGTTCGACCGCGGTGAGCGAGTCGAAGCCGATCTCGCTGAACCCTCGTGTGCCTTGGGCGAGTTCGGCGGCGTTGAAGCCGAGGACCGCGGTGGCTTCGGCCTGCACGATGCCGAGGAGGACGGCTTCCTGTTCGGCCTCGGACAGTCCGGCGAGGCGCCGAAGCAGGTCACTGCCGTCGCCTGCGCCGGCGCGTGCGAGGCGGCGGCCACTGCGCACCAGGCCGCGCAGCAGGTGCGGGACGGTGCCGCCGGAGGCCGCGTCGGCACGCAAGGACCGCAGGTCGAGCTTGATCGGTACGAGGAGGGTGTGTTCGGCTCGCAGGCCGGTGTCGAGCAGGGCGAGGGCCTCGGCGGGGGTGAGGGGCAGGACACCGCCGCGGCTCATGCGGGCCTGGTCGGTCTCGCTGAGGTGGGCGGTCAGGCCGGTGCTCTGCTCCCACAGGCCCCAGGCCATCGAGACACCGGGCAGGCCGGCGGCCCGCCGATGGGCCATGAGCGCGTCGAGGTAGGAGTTGGCAGCGGCGTAGCTGCCCTGGCCGGCCGAGCCCAGCAGAGCGGCAGCCGAGGAGAACACAGCGAACGAGGCAAGTTGCGGGGCAAGTTCACGGGTCAGCTCGTCCAAGTGGCGAACGGCAGTGACCTTCGGAGCGAAGACTCCCTCGATACGTTCCGGCGTCAGCGCGCCGATCACACCGTCGTCCAACACACCGGCCAGGTGCACGACACCAGTGAGCGGGTGCTCGGCAGGCACAGCCGCCAAAAGAGCCGCCACCGCGTCCCGGTCAGCGACATCACACGCGCAGACCCTCACCACCGCACCCGACTCGCCAAGCTCGGCAACCAGTTCCGCCGCACCCTCCGCGTCCGGACCACGCCGACTGACCAACAGCAGATGCCGCACACCGTGCTCAGCCACCAGGTGCCGGGCGACCAGGGCCCCCAGGGAGCCAGTGCCACCGGTGACCAGGACGGTGCCCCCGGGGGCGAAGGCGTACACACTCTCGGTCTTGGTCTCGGCACCAGCGTCGGCGTCGACAGCGGGCTCGGTCTCGACGGCGGCCGCGCGTACCAGACGCGGGGCGGACAGAGCAGCCGTGCCGCGGACGGCGACCAGCGGCTCCGCTGTGGCGAGCACGGGCCCAAGGACGGGACCCGCTCCGGCGGAGTCGGCGGGGTCGAGGTCGACGAGCACGATGCGGTCGGGGTTCTCGGCCTGGGCGGCGCGGATCAGGCCCCAGACGGCGGCGCCTGCCGGGTCCGTGACGTCAGCATCCCCACCAGCCGGCACCGCACCCCGGGTCACGACCACCAGCTTGCCGCTCTCCAAAGCCGGGGCTACCAGCCAGGCCTGGAGCACGGCCACAACGCGCGTGGTGAGGCCGAGCGGGTCCTCGCCGTCACCGGTCATCGCCGTAAGGACGGCAACCGGCGGCAGCGTCTCGCGAGCGGCGAGCGCCGTCACGTCGTCCACGGTGACCAGAGGCACCCAGGAGGCGGGGGCCGAGGCACCCTCAGGGGCCGGCAGCTCGGTCCACTCCACCCGGAACAGCGAGTCGCGGCTCTCCCGGCCGACCGCGTCGGCGCCGAGCTGCTCGGCGGTGACCGGCAGGGATACCAGCGAGTCCATGGTCAGGACGAGGTCGCCGGTCTCGTCGGCTGCCTGGAACGAGAGCGCGTCCGGGCCGCTCGGGGCGACTCGTACGCGCAGGGCGGAGGCGCCCAGGGCGTGCAGGACAAGACTGTTCCAGGCAAAGGGCAGAACTTTGCGGTCGTCGTCGGGGTTGGCGAAGGCGTTGGTGTGCAGGGCGGCGTCGAGCAGGGCCGGGTGGATGCCGAACCGGTCGGCGTTCTCGCGCTGCTCGGGCGGCAGGACAGCCTCGGCGAACAGTTCGTCGCCGCGCCGCCACACGCCGCGCAGGCCTTGGAAGGCCGGACCGTAGGCGTATCCGCGGGCGGCCAGATCCGAGTAGAAGTGGTCGATGGCGACGGGCTGCGCGCCGGCCGGGGGCCAGGCGGCGAAGTCGACGGCGGGCGTCGTACCGTCGGCCGGGGTGGCGTTGGAGAGCAGGCCGGTGGCATGCCGGGTCCATCCCCCCTGTCCCGCCTCGTCGGAGGTGTCCTCGCGGAGGGAGTAGACATCCACGGTGCGCGAGCCGTTGGGGCCGGCGCCGCTGACGGCTACCTGGATTCGGACGCCGCCGTGCTCGGGCAGCACGAGCGGTGACTCGATGACGAGTTCCTCCAGGACACCGCAGCCGAACTCGTCGCCGGCTCGCACCGCCAGATCCACGTAGATGGTTCCGGGTACGACGACCGCGCCCGCGATGGCGTGGTCCGCGAGCCACGGGTGGGTGCGCAGGGAGACTCGGGAGGTGAGGACCAGACCGTCGGACTGCGGCAGCGGGACCACCGCGCCGAGCAGCGGGTGATCGGTGCCGGTCAGGCCGAGCGAGACGGCGTCGTCGGCGGTGCCGGTCAGCTGGATCCAGTAGTGCTGGTGATCGAAGGCGTATGTCGGGAGGTCGATGCGGCCGGCGTCGGCTCGGGCCGCGAGGACGCCGCTCCAGTCGACGTGGACGCCTCGGACGAAGAGCTCGGCCATCGAGGTGAACAGGCGGCGCGGGCCGCCGTCTTCACGGCGCAGGGAGCCGGTCACGACGGCGTCGGCCTCGGCGCCGACCACGATCTCGCTGATCGGCTGGACCAGGACGGGGTGGGCGCTGGACTCCACGAACACGGTGTGACCGTCGGCCAGGAGGTCAGCGATCGTGGGACCGAAGCGGACCTGCCGGCGCAGGTTGCGGTACCAGTAGCCGCCGTCGAGGACACCCGCCTCGCGAATCCACTCACCGGTCACGGTGGAGAGGAACGGCATGGCGGGAGCCTGGCTGCGGATGTCGGCGAAGGCCTCGCTCAGGATCTCCTGGACGGCTTCGACATGCCGGGTGTGCGAGGCGTAGTCGACTGCGATACGGCGCACGCGTACGCCTTGGTCCTCCAGCGCGTCGACGGCCTCGTCGAGGGCTTCGGCGTCACCGGCGATCACCACTGACACCGGACCGTTGACCGCCGCGACCTCGATCCGGCCGGCCCACCGCTCCAGACGCTCGACGGCCTCTGCCTCGGACAGCGCCACCGACGCCATACCGCCACGGCCCGCCAGGCTTGCGGCGATGACCTGACTGCGTACCGCCACAATGCGAGCGGCGTTCTCCAGGGACAGCGCGCCCGACACGCACGCGGCAGCGATCTCACCCTGCGAGTGACCGACCACCGCATCCGGCACCACACCGACCGACGACCAGACGGCGGCAAGGCCGATCATCACGGCGAAGCTCGCAGGCTGCAGCACATCCACGCGCTCCAGGAGTTCGGCCGGAACATCCCCTCGCAGCACATCCACCAGCGACCAGTCGACCCACCGCTCAAGCGCCGCCGCGCACTCAGCGATCCGCTGCGCGAACACCGTTGAGGAATCGAGGAGTTCGCGGCCCATGCCGGTCCATTGCGAACCCTGCCCTGGAAAGACGAGCACGACCTTTCCGGCCCCGCCCGGCGTCGACGCGCTGCCGACGGCCACCGTGTGTGCGGCTTCGCCGCGCGCCAGCGCGCCCAGGCCCGCCAGGGCCTCCTCGGGCGAGTCGGCCACGACGACCGCGCGCTCGGCGAGCGTCGCCCGGCCGGTGGCCAATACGGCCGCCACGTCGGCGAGCGCGACCGTGCCGGACGCCTCGACGAACGACAGCAGACGCTCCGCCTGGCCGGTGAGCGAGGCGGCCGTGGCCGCCGACAGCACCAGCGGCACCACGCCGTCGACCGCTGGAGCCGGCGAGGGGCCGGAGGCAGTTTCTGCGGCGGGCTCTTCTTCCAGCGCCTGCTCCAGGATCAGGTGGGCGTTCGTACCGCTGGCACCGAACGAAGACACACCGGCCCGGCGCGGCCGGCCCACCTCCGGCCACGCACGGGCCTCCGTCAGCAGCTCCACCGAGCCCGCCGTCCAGTCCACCTGCGAGGTGGGGGCGTCGACGTGCCGGGTGGCGGGCATGACACCGTGCCGCAGCGCCTGCACCATGTTGATCACTCCGGCCACACCGGAGGCGGCCTGGGTGTGGCCGATCACCGACTTGACCGAGCCGAGCCACAGCGGCCGGTCCTCCGACCGTTCCTGGCCGTACGTGGCGATCAGGGCCTGCGCCTCGATCGGGTCACCAAGAACGGTGCCGGTGCCGTGGCCCTCGACCATGTCGATGTCGGCCGTAGTGAGGTCGGCGCTCTCCAGCGCCTTGCGGATGACGCGCTGCTGCGCGGGCCCGTTGGGCGCGGTCAGGCCGTTGGAAGCGCCGTCCTGGTTGAGGGCGGAGCCGCGGATCACCGCGAGGACCCGGTGTCCGTTGCGGCGTGCCTCCGACAGCCGCTCAAGCAGGATCACACCTGCGCCTTCGGCCCAGCTGGAGCCGTCCGCGCAGGCCGCGTACGACTTGCAGCGGCCGTCGAAGGCGAGGCCGCGCTGCCGGGCGAAGCCGACGAACCCGCCGGGGGTCGCCATCACGGTGGCGCCGCCGGCCAAAGCCATGGAGCACTCGCCGCGCCGCAGTGCCTGGGCGGCCAGGTGGATGGCAACCATGGAGGAGGAACACATGGTGTCGACGGTGACGGCGGGGCCTTCGAGGCCGAGTGTGTAGGCGACCCGTCCCGAGGCGACGCCGCCCGCGGTGCCCAGGGCGCGCTCCAGGCTGAGAAAGCCTTCGAGGCCGCTGAGGTCGGGCGCGTAGTCCTGGTGGACCATGCCGGCGAACACGCCGATGTCAGTGCCGCGTACGGAGTTCGGGTCGATGCCGACTCGTTCGAGGGCCTCCCAGGAGACCTCGAGGAGCTGCCGCTGCTGAGGGTCCATCGCGAGCGCCTCGCGCGGCGATATCCCGAAGAACGCGGCGTCGAATTGGCCGGCGTCGTGCAGGAACGCGCCCTCGCGGACGTACGTCGTGCCGGGGTTGTCCGGGTCGGGGTGGTAGATGCCTTCCAGATCCCAGCCGCGGTCCTCGGGGAAGGTGGTGTAGACGTCGGTGCCGTCGGTCACCACCCGCCACAGGTCCTCGGGGGTGCGTATGCCGCCCGCGTACCGACAGGCCATCGAAACGATCGCGATGGGTTCGGCCGAGGACTCGGAGAGACGCTGGTTCTCCTGCTGGAGCCGCGTGTTCTCCTTGAGCGAGGCACGCAGTGCGTTGACGATCTGCTCGTCCGGTGCCGTCATCTCGGTAGGTCCTCCGTCTTTGTCGCTGTCGGTAAACCAAATGGCGGTAAGTCGGCTGATCAGTTGGGGTCTTTTCCCGGGGCGCGCAGCATGCCGAGAAGGCCGGCCTTCCGGAACCGGGCGAGCGGGACTCGTCGTCGCCCGTTTCCGTCAGCGGTCCAGAACGCAGGAAACCGGCGAGGGCGTCCGAGGTCGGATAGCCGAAGATGAGAGTCGCGGCCAGCTTCGAAGTACGAGGTCAGTTGACGCGGCACCGAACCCTCATCGCGGGTGCTCGCATCGATGTGAAAAGGAGAAGACACAAATAAAGACCCCTGAATTCTTGCTGGGCAATTCTGTGACCGCAGAGGGTTCGCGAATATCGAGGGCTGCCTCCACGACACTAGACAGGGCCGCCCTTCGCGGGGCATCCCCTGGTCTGGTAGCTCCGGTTGCGTCCAGGTCGGGGACCACTGGCTGCGTCGCCGCCCGGCGGCCGCACCTGCGACGGAGGAATCAGCTGTCGTTTCCCAGGGCTCGCTTCACGAGGTCGGCGACGTCCATCACGTCGATCAGGTCGGCGTCGTCCTCAGCGGCGGGCATCACCGGGTCTGGCGCGGGAGTTGTCACCCCGGGGGCGGAGCCGGCCTCGGGACCGGCGAGGCTGAGCAGCATGTCGAGAAGGCCGGCCTCCCGGATCCGGGCGAGCGGGACCTGCGCGAGTACGCCCCTCAGCTCGTCCTCCCGCGTGTCCAGGTCGTCGTCGCCCGTTTCCGTCAGCAGCTCAGAGCGCAGGAAACCGACGAGGGCGTCCGGGGTCGGATAGTCGAAGATGAGGGTCGCGGGCAGTCGTAGACCGGTGGCCACGTGCAGGCTGTTGCGGAGGTTGACCGCGGCGAGCGAGTCGAAACCGACCTCCTGGAAGGACTGGAGCGGGCCGATGCTGTCCGTGCTGCTGTGTCCGAGGACGGTCGAGGCCTGTCCGCACACCAGCCGGAGCAAGAGACGGTTCTGTTCCGCCTCGGGGACGTTGCGGAGGGAGTCCACCAGGGATGAGGTGATGCTGACGTTCTCGGCATCGGGCCGGGAGGCGCGCAGGGCGGCGGCGGCTTCGGGCAGGTCGGCGAAGAGCGGGCTGACCCGTACGGAGGTGAACGCCGGGATGAACGCCTCCCAGTCCATGTCGACGACCGTCACGGCCTTCTCCCGCGCTTCCACGGCCTGTTCGAGCGCGGTCATCGCGATCTGCCGGGTCATCGGCAGGACACCGCGGCGGCGCAGCTGCGCGAGGGTCGCCTCGTCCATGGCAGGTCCGATTTCGTCGAGGGCTCCCCAGGCGATCGAGGTGGCCGCGAGTCCTCGGCCGCGGCGCCGTTCGACCAGGGCATCCAGGACCGCGTTGGCCGCGCCGGAGACGCCCTGGCCACCACCGCCCCAGATTCCGGCGATCGAGGAGAAGACCACGAAGGCGTCGAGCCGGGCCCCGCCAGCGTCGGTGTCGGTGTCGGTGTCGGTGAACAGTTCGTCGAGCCATACAGCGGTGTCGACCTTGGCCGCGAAGACCTCGGTGAGGTCGGCGAGACCGGTGTCGGCGATGTTGCTGGTCCAGGCGGTGTCGGCGGCGTGCACGACGGCGGTGAGCGGCTGCTCCTGCGGGGTCTCGGCGATGAGTCGGGCGAGCGTTTCACGGTCGGCGTCGGCGCAGGAGACGACTGTCGTCTCCACCCCGGTAAGCGCGAGCTTGTCCAGCAACTCGGTGACGGCGTCGGCGGGCGCCTGAGCCGTGGTCGTGATGATGAGACGGCGCGCGCCGGACCGGGCGAGCCAGAGCGAGGCATGTGCGCCGAGGGCCTCGGCGCCGCCCGTCACAAGGACTGTGCCGTGAGGCTGCCAGCCGCCGTCGGCGGACGCCTCAGGTGCAGGCTTGCGGGTGAGCCGCCTGCTGTAGATGCCGGAGCGGCGTACGGCGAGCTGGTCGTCCCCTGCTGCGCCGTTCAGCGCGCCCACGAGATACTGCGCGGTGCGGACGTCGGCGGTCGCCGGTAGGTCGATCAAGCCGCCCCACCGGTCGGGGTGTTCAAGGGCCACGGCGCGGCCCAGGCCCCAGAGCGCGGCCTCGCCAGGATCGGTAACGGTGTCCTGGATACCGGTGTTCACCACGCCCCGGGTCACACACCACAGTCGCCCGTCGACGCCCGCGTCTCCGAGGGCCTGAATCAGCGCGAGGGTCCTGGCGGCGGTGACAGTGGCGTCCTGCGTGCCGTCGAGGGCGAGCAGGGAGAGAACTCCTGCCGGCTCGTACTCGGCCCGGATGCCGCTCAACTGCTCGGTGAGCCCCGTGCGGGTGAAGGCAGAGGGAGCGATCCCCAAGGGCACGATGTCGAGTCCCTGGGCACCGAGCGCCGCGAGGAGCTCGGCCACCTGGGAGCCGGTCGTGGAGTCAGCCGGGAAACCGGTCGCGCCTTCGATCGGGCATCCCGGCGGCAGTACGGCGAGCCAGCGGCCCGCGGGTACTCCCGACACCTCCCGGTCCAGAGGCCGCCAGGTGATGGCGTAGCGGAGGCGCTCAGCGCTGAACCGCTGCCGACGCCTGCCGCGCCAGTCCGCCAGCACCGGCACGACAGTGCGCAAGGCGTCTCGCAGACTGGCGGAGTCCGAGGCGAGCAGTCCGGCGAGCGAGTCCGCGTCGGTCTGCTCGACTGCGCTCCAGAAGTCCGCGTCGGTGTCCTCTCCCGAGGCGCCGCTGCCGTCGACGTCATCGGCCTCCTGCAACCAGTAGTGACGACGATCGAAGGCATACGTCGGGAGCTCGACCTGCGAGGCACCGGCACCGGCCGGCAGCATTGCCGCCCAGTCCACAGACACCCCCCGGACGAAAAGCTCGGCCATCGACGTGAACAGCCGGCGCAGACCGCCCTCCTCACGGCGCAGCGAACCACTGACGACAGCACGCAGCCGGACCGTGTCATCCGCCTGGTCCACGATCTCATTGACCGGCTGCACCAGAACCGGATGGGCACTGGCCTCCACGAACACCGTATGACCGCCGGCCAGGAGGTCGGTGATGGCGGGACCGAAGCGGACCTGGCTACGGAGGTTCCGGTACCAGTACCCGCCGTCGAGGACATCCGCCTCCTTTACCCACTCACCCGTCACCGTCGAGTAGAAGGGAACCAGCGGCGCCTGCGCACGGATGTCGGCGAACGCCTCACCCAGGATCTCCTCGATCGCCTCCACATGCCGGGTGTGGGAGGCGTAGTCCACCGCGACCCGACGCACCCGCACACCATCCGCCGCAAGGACATCGAGAGCTTCATCGAGGGCTTCGGCATCACCGGCGATCACCACCGAGGACGGACCATTGACCGCGGCCACCTCCACCCGGCCGGCCCACCGCTCGATACGTTCGGCCACTTCAGCCTCAGGCAGCGCCACCGAGGCCATACCGCCACGGCCCGCCAAATCGCCCGCGATGACCTGACTGCGTACCGCCACCACCTGGGCAGCGTCCTCCAGCGACAACGCACCCGACACACACGCCGCGGCGATCTCACCCTGCGAATGCCCCACCACCGCATCCGGCACCACACCCACCGACGCCCACACCGCCGCCAGACCCACCATCACCGCAAAACTCGCCGGCTGCACCACATCCACCCGCTCCAACAGCGCAGCCGGAACATCCCCCCGCAACACATCCACCAGCGACCAGTCCACCCACCGCCCAAGCGCCGCAGCACACTCCCCCACCCGCTCCGCGAACACCGGCGACGAGTCCAGGAGTTCTCGCCCCATGCCCACCCACTGCGAACCCTGACCCGGGAACACCAACACCGTCCGCCCCGCACCCACCGCGCTGCCAGTGACCAGACCGGGATGAGACTCACCCCGCGCCAGCGCACCAAGCCCCGCCAACGCCTCCTCCCCGGAGTCGGCCACGATCACCGCACGCTCGGACAACATCGCGCGTTGAGCGACCAGCGCACCCGCCACGTGCGGCAGTGTGCCCGCGTTCTCCCTGACGAACGGCATCAGCTGCTCCGCCTGCCCCACCAGCGAACCAGGGCTCCGCGCCGACACCACCAGCGGCACCACAACGGGCGCAGCGGGCAGCTCCAGGCCGCTCTCTGCCGCCGGCGTCTCGACGGGCTCTTCGGGCGCCTCCTCCAGGATCACGTGGGCGTTGGTGCCGCTCGCGCCGAAGGAGGAGACGGCGGCTCGGCGCGGCCGGCCCGTGTCCGGCCATTCTCGCGCCTCTCTGAGCAGTTCGACCGCGCCGGCCGTCCAGTCCACCTGCGGTGTCGGCTCCTGCACATGGAGCGTCGGCGGCATGACTCCGTGTCGCAGCGCCTCGACCATCTTGATGACGCCGGAGACACCCGCCGCTGCCTGGGTGTGGCCGATGTTGGACTTCAGCGAGCCGAGCCACAGCGGACGGTCGGCGGGCCGGTCCTGTCCGTAGGTGGCAAGCAGTGCCTGGACCTCGATCGGGTCGCCCAGGGATGTGCCGGTGCCGTGGCCCTCGACCATGTCGATGTCCTTCGTCGACAGGCCCGCGTCGGACAGAGCGCGCCGGATGACGCGCTGCTGGGAGGGTCCGTTGGGAGCGGTCAGGCCGTTCGAGGCGCCGTCTTGGTTGACGGCGCTGCCGCGCAGCACGGCCAGGATCCGGTGGCCGTTGCGGCGGGCCTCCGACAGGCGCTCCAGGACGATTACGCCCACGCCCTCGGCCCAGCCGGTGCCGTCGGCGGTCGAGGAGTACGCCTTGCACCGGCCGTCGGCGGAGAGACCGCGCTGGCGGGCGAACTCCACGAAGGCGTCCGGGCTGGACATGACGGTCGCACCGCCTGCGAGGGCGAGCGAGCACTCTCCGCGCCGTAGCGCCTGGGTCGCCAGGTGCATCGCCACGAGGGAGGACGAGCAAGCCGTGTCGATGGTCACCGCCGGCCCTTCGAAGCCGAACACGTACGACACGCGTCCCGACGCCACGCTCGACGAAGTGCCGGTCATCACGTAGCCGCGGACGTCCTCGGGGATCTGCCGCAGCCGGGTGACGTAGTCGTGGTGGACGATGCCGGTGAAAACACCGATGTCACGGCCCCGGGCGGAGAGGGGGTCGATTCCGGCCCGCTCCAGGGCCTCCCATGAAGTCTCCAGGAGCAGCCGCTGCTGTGGATCCATCGCGAGGGCCTCGCGCGGCGAGATCCCGAAGAGTCCGGCGTCGAACTGGGCGGCGTCGTGCAGGAATCCGCCGACGCGGGTGTAGGTGGTGCCAGGGTGGGTGGGGTCGGGGTGGTAGAGCTTGTCGACGTCCCAGTTCCGGTCCTGCGGGAAGCCGGAGAGCGCGTCGCGCTCCTCGGCAACCAGTCGCCACAGTTCCTCGGGGGTGTCGACGCCGCCGGGCAGGCGTGTGCTCATGGCGATGATGGCGATCGGCTCGTTGGGGTCCGCGAGCACGGCGGGTCCGGATGGGACGACTCCAGCCGACAGGTTCGCGGCTTCCTCACCGAGCAGTTCGGTGCGCAGGTGCCAGGCGAGGGCGGAAGGGTTCGGGAAGTCGAAGGCAAGGCTGCTGGGGAGGCTCATGCCGGTGAAGTCGTGCAACCGGTTGCGGAGTTTGACGGCGCTGAGGGAGTCGAAGCCGAGGTCCTTGAACGGCTGCTTCTCGTCGAGGGCTTCGGCGCTGGTGTGGCCGAGAACGACGGCCGCGCTCTCCTTCACAAGGTCCAGCAGGACGCGCTGCTGTTCGGTGGCTCCGAGCGCGGCGAGCCGGTGGGCCAGCGATCCGCTCTCGGCGGCCGGACGTCCCACAACCCGTCGGACGAACGGCCCGTCCTGCGTCGCCTGCGCCTCGCGAAGAGCGGGGGTGCCGACCACGGCGGCGATAACGGTGCTGTCCGTGCGGCCCAGGGTCAGTGGTCCGAGCGCGGCGACTGGTTCGCCCGTGTGGTCGGCGAGCTCCACGAGGTGGCGTCCGCCCTCCACAGGCGTGGCCCGCAGCCGCAGAGCGGTGGCGCCCTCGGCGTACACGGCCAGGTCGGCGCAGATGGTGAGATCGCGCTCACTCTCACCGGTGCGGCCGGCCAGGAGGCGAAGAACGGTGTCGAGGAGTGCGGGATGGAGGGTGAACCCCGCGGCCTCATCGACGAGTTCCGGAGGCAGGGAGACGTCGGCGAAGAGCTGGCCGTCTTGTTCCGCCAGGCCGTGTATTCCTCGTACCCCGCGGATGTCGAGGAGGTCCGCCGGGGCGTCGGCTCCGGTGGCCGGCCAGGTGCGCAAGTCGAAGGATGGCGTGGGCAGGCCGGGCCGGAGCAGCGCGAGGGCGTGGCGCGTCCAGGTGCTGTCCTCGTCGCCGGCCCGCCTGCTGTGGACGACGACCGGGCGCAGCCCGTCCCGGCGGCCGGGGACATCGACGTGGACACGGAGCTGGAGGTGGCCGTGTTCGGGCACGGTCAGCGGGGTGTCGACGATGATCTGCTCGACGACGCCGCTTCCCGCCTCGGTTCCGGCCTGGACCAGCAGGTCGAGGAGTACGGCGGCCACAACGGTATCGGTGCCGGGATCGAGGAGCCGACCGAGGGCACGCCGGTCGAGCCGCCCGGTGAGCACCACACGGGTGCCACCGTCGCTGACCGGGCTGACGTGGTCGTCGTCGGGGATCTCGACTGCTGTGCCGAGGAGCGGGTGCCCGGTGGGGCGGGCGCCGAGCGCCTCGGCGTCGGTGGCGGTGGTCTCGGGCTCGACCCAGTACCGCTGGTGCTGGAAGGCGTACGTGGGCAGCTCGGTACCGATCGCCGTGGCCGGGGTGCCGAGGAGAGCAGACCAGTCGATGTCCGTGCCGCGGACATCCAGTTCGGCGAGTGCGGTGAGGACGGCGGTCTCCTCTGAGCCGTCCTCGCTCAGGGTGGCGAAGCAGCCCCGGTGGTCCGTGCCGAGAGTGTCGAGGGCGAGGGCGGTCAGGCCGCCGCCGGGTCCGACCTCCAGGAGGGTTTCGGCGCCCTGGTCGCGCAGCGCGGTGACTGCGTCGGCGAACCGCACGGCATGGCGCACTTGGTCGGCCCAGTACTCCGGGGTGGCGAACTGGCCGTCCTTCGCAGGGGCACCGGTGAGCGTGGAGATGACGGGGATGGCGGCTGGGCGGGGACGCAGCCAGGCAATGGCAGCTCGGAACTCGTCGAGCATGGGGGCCATCAGTGGCGAGTGGAAGGCATGACTGACCTTCAGGCGTTTGGTCTTCCGGCCCTGTTCGGCCAGTCGCGCGGCCAGGTCGAGGACGGTGTCCTCGGCACCGGAGAGCACGATGGCGCCGCGTCCGTTAACTGCGGCGATCGCAATCTCGCCCGTGGTCCCCTCCAGCAGTGGTGCCACCTCGGCCTCGGTCGCCTGTACGGCGACCATTGCGCCGCCCTCGGGCAGGGCCTGCATCAACCGGCCGCGGACGGCGACCAGTTCGCCTGCCTCCGCCAGGTCAAGGACTCCGGCGGCATAGGCGGCGGAGATCTCGCCGACTGAGTGTCCGGCGACCAGGTCCGGACGTACACCCCAGGAGGCGAAGAGCTGGAACAGAGCGGTCTCCAGGGCGAAGAGACCTGCCTGCGTGTACAGGGTACGGTCGAGCAGTGCGGCCTCCGCCGTGCCGGGCTCGGCGAACACCACCTCGCGCAGCGGACGCTCCAGATGACCATCCAAGTGTCGTTCAACAGCCTCGCACGCGGCGGTGAAGGCTTTCCGGAAAAGCGGGTGTCGCTCGGCGAGTTCGCGGCCCATGCCGGCCCACTGGCTGCCCTGCCCAGTGAAGAGGAAGGCCAGCTTGCCCTCAGAGGGGCTGCCGGTGACGGTGTCAGCAGTAGGCGTGCCGTTGCCGAGCGCGCGCAGCGCATCGGCAAGCTGCTGCCGGTCGGTGGCCAGCAGGACCGCCCGGTGGTCGAGCTGGGCACGAGTGGTGGCCAGCGCGTGCGCGGTGTCGGTAAGGGCCAGCTCAGAGCGTGCCTCGACGAAGCGAGCAAGGCGCCCGGCCTGGGCGCACAGAGCCGCCGCTGTCCGGGCCGACACGGGTACGGGTACGGGTACGGGTACGGGCAGAAGAGCGGAGCCTGGCGATACGAGGTCGGTGGCGGGTGCCGCAGCGGCAGCATGCACCTGGTCGGAGGCGGTTGCCGATCCGATGCCGGGTGCCGGTTCGTTCGTCGCCGCCCGGTCGGAGGCCTCAGCGTCCTCCACCGGCGCCTGCTGGATCACGACGTGCGCGTTGGTGCCACCGATACCGAAGGACGAGATGCCGGCGCGCCGCGGGTGCCCGGTCTCGGGCCACCGGCGAGTCTCCGCGAGCAGTTCCACCGCGCCCGTGGACCAGTCCACGTGGGTTGAGGGCCGGTCCACGTGCAGCGTGCGGGGCAGGACGCCGTGCCGCATCGCCATCACCATTTTGATGACGCCTGCCATACCGGCCGCAGCTTGCGTGTGCCCGATGTTGGACTTGACCGAGCCGAGCCACAGCGGGCGGTCGGCGGGTCGGCCCTGCCCGTAGGTGGCGAGGAGTGCCTGCGCCTCGATCGGATCACCGAGGACCGTTCCCGTGCCGTGGCCCTCGACCGCGTCCACATCCGATGTCGACAGACCGGCGTCGGCGAGCGCCTTGCGGATCACCCGCTGTTGTGAGAGTCCGTTCGGCGCGGTGAGTCCGTTGGACGCACCGTCCTGGTTGACCGCGGTGCCTCGGACCACCGCGAGGACCTGGTGGCCGCGGCGGCGTGCGTCGGAGAGCCGTTCCACGAGGAGTACGCCGACGCCCTCGGACCAGCCGGTTCCGTCCGCCGCGTCGGCGAAGGCCTTGCAGCGGCCGTCCTGGGAGAGGCCGCGTTGCCGGGAGAACTCGACGAAGGTCTCCAGGTTGCCCATGACCATCACGCCGCCGGCGAGGGCCATGGAGCACTCGCCCTGCTGAAGTGCGCGGACCGCCATGTGGAGGGCGACGAGCGAGGACGAGCAGGCAGTGTCGATCGTGACGGCCGGGCCCTCGAAGCCGAACTGGTAGGCGATCCGGCCTGAGATGACGCTGCCGGAATTGCCGGTCAGGCGGAAGCCTTCGATGCCGGACGCGTGGTGCGTCCGTACGGTGTAGTCGTGGCTGTTGACGCCGACGAAGACGCCGATGTCCTGCCCGGCGAGCCCGCTCGGGTCGATCGCGGCGCGTTCGAACGTCTCCCAGGAGGTTTCCAGGAGCAGCCGCTGCTGGGGGTCCATCGCGAGCGCCTCGTTCGGTGAGATCCCGAAGAAGGCAGCGTCGAAGCCGGTCGCGTCGTCGAGGAACGCGCCGTGCCGTACGTAGGTCTTGCCGACGCTGTCAGGGTCGGCGTCGTAGTGCCGGTCGATGTCCCAGCCGCGGTCGTCGGGGAACTCTCCGATGGCGTCGACGCCTTCGGCGACCAGCCTCCACAGGTCTTCAGGGCTCTCCACACCGCCGGGGAAGCGGCAGGCCATCGCGACGATGGCGATGGGATCGTCGGAGAGGGCAGACCCGGTGGCGGTGGTGTGCTCCTCAGCGCTCCGCTCCTGGCTGTCGCCCCACTGTTCGTCGCCCCGCTGTTCGTCATCGCCGAAGAGCCGTGCACGCAGGTGGTCGGCGAGCAGCGTCGGCTTCGGGTAGTCGAAGACGATGGTGGAAGGGAGGCTGAGAACGGTCGCGGTCGCGAGCCGGTTGCGCAGCTCGACGGCGGTCAGCGAGTCGAAGCCGGCGTCCTTGAAGGCACGGTCGGCGCGGATGGCGTCAGCGCCGGAGTGGCCAAGCACCTGGGCGGCGTTCCGGCGGACGAGGTCCACCAGTGCCTCTGTGCACTCCCGCTTGCCCAGGCGGTCGAGCCGCTGACGCAGGGAGTCGGTTACGGCCGTGTGCGAGGACTCGGCCGCTGGCCGAGGAGCAGGCGCGAGGCCGCGCAGCAGCGGTGCTACGGGAGTTCCGGCGCGGGCGGATGCCCTCAGCGCGGGCAGGTCGAACCGGGTGGCCACGAGCGCGGCAGGGGTCTCGTCGCCCGCCCGCAGGGCCGTGTCGAGGAGCGCCATGCCCTCGGCGGCGGAGAGCCCGACCATGCCGAGGCGCCGGGTGCGGTGCAGGTCCTTGGCACCGAGGTGTCGGGTCATGCCGCTTGCGTCATTCCAGTAGCCCCATGCGAGGGAGATGCCGGGCAGGCCGGAGCGGCGGCGGTGGAGGGCGAGTGCGTCCAGGGAGGCATTGGCGGCGGCGTAGTTGCCCTGGCCGGGGTTGCCGAGGACTCCGGCGGCGGAGGAGAACAGCACGAACGCCGCGAGATCGATGTCCCGGGTCAGTTCGTGCAGGTGCAGCGCGGCGTCGAGTTTCGGCCGCAGGACGGCGTCGAAACGGTCCGGGGTCAGGGCCGTGACCACGCCGTCGTCGAGAACTCCGGCGGTGTGAACGACGGCGGTGAGCGGGTGCGCGTCCGGTACGGCGGCCAGAAGCGCCGCGAGGGCGTCCCGGTCGGCGGTGTCGCACGCGGTGATGGTGACGCTCGTGCCGAGGTCGGTCAGTTCCTCATACAGCGCCGCCGCCCCTTCGGCATCCGGGCCGCTCCGGCTGGCCAGCAGCAAGTGCCGTACGCCGTGTTCAGTCGCCAAGTGCCGGGCGAGGAGACTGCCGAGCGCCCCGGTGCCGCCAGTGACAAGGACGGTGCCGTCACGGTCGAGCTCGCGCCGGGGACCTTCGGCCAGCGGGGCCCGCTTCAGCCGGGGGACGAAGGCCACGCCACCGCGCACACGGACTCGGGGTTCGCCTGTGGCCACCGCGAGCCGCACGGCCTTCACGGCCGTCGAGTGCTCCGAGGCCGCCGCACTGCCGCAGTGCTCGGCATGGTCGCTCTCGACAAGGACGATACGGTCCGGGTGCTCCGACTGCGCCGAACGCAGCAGGCCCGACACGGCCGCTACGGTGAGATCGTCCTCGGCGTCGGGGACGATCACGACGAGGCGAGTGTGCGCCAGGGCCGGTGCTGCCAGCCATGCCTGGACAACGGCCAACGCGGCGGCGACGGCCTCGCGCGGGTCGGCGGGCGCGTGCGCGGCCTCATACACCAGGAGGCCCGGTACCGCTGGACCGTCCGCCGCGAGAGCGGCAACGTCTTCGGCATCGACGACACTCGCTGTAGTACCGGCGTCCTCAGTCATCTCACCTGGGGAGAGGGGAAGCTCGACCCAATCGGCCTGGAACAGGGCGCCAGGGGCCGACGTGTCCGCGGTCTCTGCCTTTTCGGGCGAAAACGGCTCGGCGAAAACGGCATCAGCGGTCAGCACCGGCGCTGCGGTGGCGTCCAGCAGCTCAAGGCGGGTCACCCCCGTGGTGTCACGGGCCGCGCGTACCCGTACTGCTGCCGCACCGGAGGCCAGCAAGGCCACCCCGCTCCACCGGGTCGCGATCATGCCTGCGGGAAGGGCCGTGCAGATCGCCGCGTCGAGCAGCGCCGGGTGCAGGCCGTAGCGGTCGGCATCGCCGACCGCCTCGTCGAGGGCCACATCAACTGCGGGACTGCCGGTAGGCCACGTGGCGCCGGAAGTTGACGGGGTCACCGGGCCGGGCACCAACGTGCCGTGGGCGTGGCGTGTCCACACCGCCTCCATGCTGGCGTTGTCCGGGCGGGAGTACACCTCGACCGGCCGCCGCCCCTGCTCATCGGCCTCCCCGACGGTCATCTGTACGGCTCTGCCACCGCGCAGCGGCAACAGCACGGGCCGGTCCACGGTCAGCTCCTCGACCACCGGACTGCCCACCTCGTCACCGAACCGGATGGCCAACTCGACCAACACCGCGCTCGGCACGACGACGACATCACCGACGACGTGATCACCCAGCCAGGGGTACGCGTCCACCGACCACCGCGAGGTAGTCATGAACCCACCGGAATCCGGCCGGCCGACGATCGCCCCGATCAGCGGATGATCAGCACCCGCCTGACCAAGCGCGACAGCATCGACAGCACGAGTAGGGCGTAGCCAGTAATGCTGGTGATCGAAGGCATACGTCGGAAGATCGACCTGGGCGACGGCGGCACTGGGCGGGAGGACACCCGCCCAGTCGACGGGGACGCCTCGGACGAACAGTTCGGCCATCGAGGTCAGCAACCGGCGCGGGGCCGCCATCGTCACGGCGTAGCGAACCACCGACCACGGCCTCCGTGTCGGCCTGGTCGATGATTTCGCTGACCGGCTGGACCAGGACGGGGTGAGCGCTGGATTCCACGAAGACGGTGTGGCCGCCGGCCAGGAGGTCGGCGATGGCGGGACCGAAACGGACCTGGCTACGCAGGTTCCGGTACCAGTACCCGCCGTCGAGGACATCCGCCTCCTTTACCCACTCACCCGTGACCGTCGAGTAGAAAGGAATCAGCGGGACCTGCGCACGGATGTCGGTGAAGGCGGTTGTCAGTACGTCCTCGATCGCCTCCACATGCCGGGTGTGGGAGGCGTAGTCCACCGCCACCCGACGCACCCGCACACCATCCGCCGCAAGAACCTCCAGCGCCTCATCGAGGGCGTCGACATCACCGGCGATCACCACCGAGGACGGACCATTGACCGCGGCCACCTCCACCCGGCCGGCCCACCGCTCGATACGTTCGGCCACTTCAGCCTCAGGCAGCGCCACCGAGGCCATACCGCCACGGCCAGCCAAATCGCCCGCGATGACCTGACTGCGAACCGCTACCACCTGGGCAGCGTCCTCCAGCGACAACGCACCCGCCACACACGCCGCGGCGATCTCACCCTGCGAATGCCCCACCACCGCATCCGGCACCACACCCACCGACGCCCACACCGCAGCAAGACCCACCATCACCGCAAAACTCGCCGGCTGCACCACATCCACCCGCTCCAGCACCTCAGCCGGAACATCCCCCCGCAACACATCCACCAGCGACCAGTCCACCCACCGCTCCAACGCCGCAGCACACTCAGCAATCCGCTGCGCGAACACCGGCGACGAGTCCAGGAGTTCACGCCCCATGCCAACCCACTGCGAACCCTGCCCCGGAAACACCAACACCGTCCGCCCCGAGGCGGAGGCATCAAACGAACTGCCGGTGACAACACCGGGATGGAGCTCGCCCCGTGTCAACGCACCAAGCGCCGCCGCAGCCTCAGCACGCGAACCCACCACCACGGCACGCTCAGACAGCATCGCCCGTTGAGTGACCAGCGCACCCGCCACGTGCGTCAGCGGCACCTCTTCGCTCGACTCCACGAAGGAGGCCAGCCTCCCCGACTGCCCCGCCAGGGATGCCGTAGAGGCGGCGGTCACGACCAACGGCACCACACCATCGACGACGCCCACCGTCGACTCAGACGCGACGGGCTCCGCAGTGACGGGCTCCGTCTCCTGGGCCTGTTCCAGGATCAGGTGCGCGTTGGTCCCACTGAGGCCGAAGGACGACACAGCAGCGCGGCGGGGCCGGCCGGTGTCGGGCCACGCACGAGCCTCGGTCAGCAGCTCGACCGCGCCCGCCGACCAGTCCACCTGCGACGATGGAACATTGAAATGCAGCGTCGCCGGCATCACGCCGTGCTGCATCGCCTCCACCATCTTGATCACACCAGCCACACCCGCCGCGGCCTGGGTATGACCGATGTTCGACTTCAACGACCCCAGCCACACCGGCCGGTCCTCGGGCCGGTCCTGCCCGTACGTAGCGATCAGCGCCTGCGCCTCGATCGGATCACCAAGCACCGTGCCCGTGCCGTGCCCCTCCACCACATCCACATCCGCCGTCGAAAGACCCGCATTGGCGAGCGCCTTACGGATCACCCGCTGCTGCGCAAGACCATTCGGCGCCGTCAGACCATTCGACGCGCCGTCCTGATTCACCGCGCTGCCACGGATCACCGCAAGGACCCGGTGCCCGTTGCGTCGCGCCTCCGACAGCCGCTCCAGGACCACGACACCGGCGCCCTCGGCCCAGCCCGTGCCATCCGCGGCATCCGCGTACGACTTGCAGCGGCCGTCCGAGGACAGTGCACGTTGCCGCGAGAACTCCACGAAGGTGGAGGGGTCCGCCATCACCGTCGCGCCGCCTGCCAGCGCCATGGAGCACTCGCCCTGGCGCAGCGACTGGACCGCCAGGTGCATGGCCACGAGGGAGGATGAGCAGGCCGTGTCCACCGTGATCGCGGGGCCACCGAAACCGAACACGTACGACACGCGCCCGGATGCCACGCTCGACGCCGTGCCCGTCTCGCCGAAGCCCTCGACTTCCGCCGGAGCCGCACCCGACAGCCCGTACCCCTGTCCCATCAGTCCTGAAAAGACCCCGACGTCACGGCCTTTCAGCGTCCATGGGTCGATCCCGGCCCGCTCCAGCGCCTCCCACGAGGTCTCCAGCAGCAGCCGCTGCTGCGGATCCATGGCGAGCGCCTCACGCGGTGAGATCCCGAAGAATCCGGCGTCGAACAGGCCCGCATCGTGCAGGAAGCCGCCCTGATCGACATACGACGTGCCGGTCTTCTCCGGGTCAGCATCGAACAGGCCCTCCAGATCCCAGCCTCGGTCCTCCGGGAAGCCGGACACACCGTCCCGGCCCTCGCTGACCAGGCCCCACAGGTCCTGGGGGCTCGCCACATCGCCGGGAAGGCGGCACGCCATGCCCACGATCGCAATCGGCTCCGCGGGGTCGGTGGCCCCGGTCCGATCCTCGTCAGCCGTCGCCTCCCTGGCCGTGTCGTGCAGACCCAGGATCCTGGCCCGAAGGTGTGCGGCAAGGGCCTCGGGGGTCGGGTGGTCGAAGGTCACGGTGGTGGGCAGGCGCAGCCCGGTCCGTTCGGTCAGCCGGTTGCGCAGTTCGACGACGGCGAGGGAGCCGAGGCCGAGATCGCGGAAGGACCGGCCCGCCGGAATGGGTTCGGTGCTCGTGCGGGTGCGGACGGCGGCAGCCTCTTCGCGGATCATCTCGCCGAGCAGCGCGAGCTGGGCCCGCTCGTCCAGGTCGGCCAGGCGCGCGCGTAGGGCGGCGGTGATCGTCTCGTCGGCCTGGGCGGTGGCGCGGGGCTCCTGTTCCGTCAGAGTGTCGAGTAGCTTCTGCACTCGGTCGCCAGGGTTGATGGTGCCCGGCCAAAACGCCACCAGCGCCGGGGTTCCGGACTCGATCAGCGCGTCGAAGGCGGCGGGGCCCTCGTCCGGCCGGCCGAGGGCCAGCAGCGAGCCGGGCAATCCGTGCAGTCGGCGGTTGCGGACCACCGCCTCGGTGAGGGCCGCGGTAACCACCGTCGAAACGAGGCTGTCGGACTGCGCGCCCACCAGTGCGGCAGCGTCGGTCACCACGACGAACGCGGCGAGACCGTCGTCGGCGGTGAAGTCATGCAGCGTTCGGGCGAGTTCGGGATCATCAGCGGTGTGGACGACCGCGGTCACTGGACCGGTCCTGGTCAGTGCCTCGTACAACTCCAGCGAATCCGAGCCGTCGGCCACGACGCGGACGACATCCACCCCCTCCGGCAGCGGCTCGTCCTGGCTCCACTCGTCGTCGGTATTCGTTGCCTGGACGAGCACGAGGTGTCGTGTTCCGTACTCGGTGACCAGGTGGCGCGCGAGGACCGAGCCAGTCTTCGTGTCGGCACCTGTCACGACCACGACGCCGTCAATCCCCGGCGCGGCAAGATCCGCCCCGGCGGCAACGGGGAGGCGCACGAGCCTTGGCCGCATCAGTTCCCCGTCCCGTACGGCGAGTTGGGGCAGGCCCGAGGAGACGGCGGCGATGAGCGCCGCGGCGTACTCGGACTCCGGGGTGCGGGCTTCGACGTCGACGACTGTCAGCGGCGCGCCGTCACCCTCATCGGCCTGTGCAGCCCGTGCGGCTGCCCACAGCGCGACTTCGGCGCCATCCGGCGTCTCGTCCCGGTCGGTGACGCCCATCGCACCCCGGGTAAGGACGACGAGCCGGGACCCGGGTTCCTCGCCCCCTCCAGCGCAGGTCGACGCCAACGTGTCCGCGTCTGCCTCTGCGAGGACCGTCACGTCGGCGGCCACGTCCGGGGTGGTGCGTGACGTCGAAAGGTCAGCGTATTGCCGTACGTCGGCGATGCCGGCCTTTCGAAGAGCGGCGACCAGGCTGTCGGTGACGGCGGTCCGACCAACCACTGCCCAGCGCAGCCCTTCCGGCACGTCAGGGGAGACTGCCACCCTGCTCCAGTCCCTCAGCATCAGTCCCTCGTGGTGACCGTCGGCGGCGAATCGCAGCCGGGCCGGCAAGTCAGCCAGGAGGCGCCGGACGACCTTCCCCGAGGCGGTCCTGGGGATGGTCCGGGCCTCGTACATGCGCTCGGGGAGCTTGTACTGAGAGAGTTGGGTGCGGCAGTGGTCGAGCAGCCGGGCGAGGTCGACGCCGGCCGGACCGGGGACCACCCAGGCGACGGGGACCTCGCCGAGGGTGTCGTGGGGAACGCCCGCGACTGCGACGTCGGCCACGCCCTCGGCCCCGCGCAATGCGGCCTCGATCTCGTCGGGGTGGATGTTCTCACCGCCGCGGATGATGACGTCCTTGAGACGGCCGCAGATGGTGAAGTAGCCGGCTTCGTCGCGCCGGGCCAGGTCGCCGGTGTGGAACCAGCCGTCCTGTAGGGCCTCGGCGGTGGCCTGTGGGTTGTTGTGGTAGCCCACCATGACGTTCGGCCCGCTGACCCAGACCTCGCCCTCGTGCCCGGCGGGCACGTCCTGCCCGGTGCGGGGGTCGACGATCCGGACTCCGACACCGGGCACGGGAAGGCCACAGGAGCCCTCGACCACGGGGCCGTCGGGCGGGTTGATGGTGATGGCCCCGCAGGTCTCGGTGCTGCCGTAGGCGTCGACGAGGGGGATGCCGAAGGTCTCCTCGAAGGAGCGGCGCAGTCCGGGGCCGGTGACGGCACCGCCGACGAGGCCGACCCTGAGATCGGGCAGAGAGAGGCCGGTGCGGCGAGCCCTGTCGACCAGGTGGTGGTACGTGGTGGGGACGCCGGCCAGGAAGGTGGACCGGTCCTCGCGTAGGGCGGTCAGAATGTCGTCGGCCGAACTGCCGTCCATGATCCGGGCGGTGGCGCCGGAGACGGTGACGGACAGGACGCAGGCAATGTGAGACAGGCTGTGGAAGAGCGGCAGTGGCCACAGCACGCGGTCATGCTCGGAGAGGCCGGGCACGGGGATGTAGCAAGAGGCAACGGAGTAGAGGCAGTTGCGCTGGGTGGAAAGGACGCCCTTGGGGCGGCCGGTGGTGCCCGAGGTGTAGAACATCCAGGCCACCTCGTCAAGGCCGAGGTCGTCCGGGGCATCGTTGACAGGCTCGGTGGCGGCGAGTTCCTCGAACGCTACGATGCCCGGGGGCAGCATGTGCCCGGCACCGGCACCGAGGGCGCCGGCCACGACGACGGACACCCCGCCGGTTGCACGGGGAATTGACTGAAGGAAAGTCTCTGCGTGTGCAGTGCCGGTGAGGGCGAACGCCGCTGCGCTGTCGGCCAGGAGGTATTTGATTTCCGCCGGGGCGGCCTGCGGGTTGATCGGTACGCCGATGCCGCCGGCCCGTACCACGGCGAGGTAGCTCTCCACCATCGCCACCGAGTTGCCGAGACACAGAGCCACCCGGTCGCCACGCCGGACACCGAGGCCGACCAGGTGACCGGCCAGTCTCCTCGTCCGTGCATCGAGTTCCCTGTAGGTGACCGCGTACCGGTCGTCCTCGAAAGCGATCTTGTCCGGGAACCGGCCCGCGTTCTCACTCAGGATGACCGGTAGCGGGGTGATCAGGTCGGGAAGCACCTCGGCTCGAACTCCTAACCGGCTAACAGGGATGGCCAACAGCTGTTCGGCAAGCGTGTATGTCCATGGGGGTGAGTCAGCTCGACCGTGTGATGGTCGGCTTCCGAGCCTGCGATGTCCTGGACCGGCTGGCACAGCCTGAGCGGGGCCGAAAGACTCCAAACGGTCCGCGAAGGTCGAGGACTGACCTGCATGACACTAGACAGGACGGCCTTCGCGGGGCATCCCCTGCTCTGGTAGGTCCGGGACCGCCTGCTGTGGCAAGCGGCAGGCGCCGCAGATGACGCAGCGCGGTACTCCGGGAAACGGGCACAGCCAACAGACCCGCCAGGCGTTCGGCCGCCCGGCCTGCTCACTGAGGCAGCCTTCGAGTCCATCCCTCGAACGTCGCGGTGACCTCCTCGGAGAGGAGAGCGCTGATGGCCTCGTTCAGAAGCCGGCTTCTCCTTCTGGTCGCGTCATCGGCCTGCGCCGGTCGCATGCAGCAGGGCGCGGACCGCCAGGTCACCGGGGCGATGTGCTTCCGCCCGCCCGGGGTCTCCAGCGGGTTGCGGCAAGCGGGTGCGAACTCCTAAGAGATCTGCGGGCGTGCAGGCATCAGGCGGCGAGCTTCTTGAGCGTCTCATGGGCAGTTGCCAGGGACTTCTCCGCCAGCGGCTTGAGCTCCGCCATGGCCGGCACGATCGCGGCCAGGGTCAACTCGGCGTGCACAAAAGTGAGGTTGTCCGCGAGACCGATCGCCTTCAGGATGTGCCGCAGGTACGGCTCCTGGTAGTCATGGCCCTCGCGCGGGGTCCCCGGAGCGTAGGAGCCGCCGCGCGCGGTCACCACGATGACCGGCTTGCCGCTGAGCGGACCGGAATCGGCCCCCGGGAGAATCGCGTGGGCCGGGCTGACCAGCAGGTCGATCCAGGCTTTGACGTTTGACGGGATCGTGTAGTTGTACATCGGCACGCCGAGCACGATCGTGTCGGCGTCGTGCACCTCAGACACCACCGTGTCGACGAGCGCCTTCTCCTCGTCCGTCTGGCCGTGATCGCGGCTGGGGTCCATAACGTACTCGCGCACGGGATGGGTGATGTGGGGAATGGGCTGGACAGCCAGGTCGCGGTAGACGTAGCCGGCGTCAGGGTGGTTTTGCCGCCACTGGGTCGCAAAGTACGAGGTCAACTGACGCGACGTAGAACCCTCATGGCGGATGCTCGCATCGATGTGAAGCAGAGAAGACACAAAGACCCCTGAATTTGCTGGGCAGTTCGGCAAGACCGCAGTTGGTCCGCGAAAATCGGGAGGCTGACCTGCACGACGCTAGACAGTGCGGTCGTCGCGAGGCATCCCCAGGTCTGGTAGCTCCTGACCGAAGGCATGAGATCCATGAAGAGGGCATGTAGGTTTGGCATCATGCGCAGCTCGACAGGCATCTCCCAGCACCGAGCTTCCTCTGGGCCCGCCGCTGTACTGATGGGCTCCTGGACCAAGGGGTGAAGGTGGAGTCGACGGACGGCCGTGGACGCCTGCTCGCCATCAGCGACCTGCATGTCGGCTACGCCGAGAACCGAGCCCTCGTGGAGAAGATCCAGCCCACGTCGGACGAGGACTGGCTGCTGGTCGCCGGTGACGTCGCCGAAACCGTCGCCGACATCCGCTGGACCCTCGAACTGCTGGCCGGCCGCTTCCGCAAGGTGATCTGGGCACCCGGCAACCACGAACTGTGGACCCACCCAGCAGACACGACCACCCTGCGCGGCGTGGAACGGTACGAGCACCTTGTCGCCATGTGCCGGGAAATGGATGTGACCACACCCGAGGACCCCTACCCCGTCTGGGCCGGCCCGGACGGACGCGCAGCCATCGCACCGCTCTTCCTGCTCTACGACTACTCGTTCCTCCCTGATGGCTGCACGACCAAGGAGGAGGGACTCGCGTACGCGCACGGCACCGGGGTCGTGTGCTCCGACGAGTACCTGCTGCACCCCGATCCCTATCCCAGCCGCGAGGCGTGGTGCCGGGCCCGGGTGGCTGCGACCCAACGCAGACTGCAGGAGATCCCCGGCGATCTCCCCGTGGTGCTGATGAACCACTATCCGCTGGACCGGCATCCCACGCGGGTCCTGCGCTACCCCGAGTTCGCCATGTGGTGCGGAACCCGCCTGACCGCCGACTGGCACCGCCGTTTCCGGGTCGCATGCATGGTCTACGGTCATCTTCACATTCCGCGGACCACCCACCACGAGGGCGTCCGCTTCGAAGAGGTGTCGCTGGGCTACCCCCGAGAATGGGGCCCGCGCGCACAGCCGCCCGGAAGGCTGCGTCACATTCTTCCGAGGGAGGACCAAGCACGTGTTCGAGTTGCTCCCGGGGTCGGTCGCGGTCGTGGAGGCGCTGGGCAGTGACGCCCTCGGCGACGGCGTCATCCTCTACCCCGAGGAGGCGGCGGTCATAGCGCGGGCCGTGGAGAAACGGCGCCGCGAGTTCACCGCCGTTCGGGGCTGCGCACGGCTCGCCATGGAGAAGCTCGGTGCGGCGCCGCAGCCGGTTCTGCCCGGCGAGCGTGGCGCACCGCGCTGGCCCGAGGGACTGGTCGGCAGCATGACGCACTGCGAGGGCTACTGCGCGGCCGCGCTGGTGCGCGCCGAGGAACTGGCTTCGCTGGGCATCGACGCTGAACTTCACGACCGTCTCCCCGACGGTGTCCTGGAAGCGGTGGCGCTGCCGTCTGAGCAGACCAGAGTGCGGAATCTCGCCCGCAGCCACCCCTCTGTCCACTGGGACCGGCTGTTGTTCAGCGCCAAGGAGTCCGTCTACAAGGCGTGGTTTCCCCTGACCGGAAAGCCGCTCGACTTCCTGGAGGCCGACATAGAGATCGCCCCAGCAGCCACCGCGGAAGCCTCCGGGACCTTCCGGGCGCGGCTTCTGGTCCCGGGCCCGCTGGTCGACGGACATCGCATCGAGACCTTCGACGGCCGCTGGACCGCACACCGGGACCTGCTCTCGACGGCCGTCGTCGTACACCACTTCTGAAGTATCTGCGGCGATGCGAGGAGCACGAGGACGGACGTGACCATGGACAGCACCGAGCAGCAGCGTCGCGGCGACACCCTCCAGCGCATCAGGGAAGAGTCATGGACTTGACGTGATCGCCTCGGCTACTACCAATCTGAGGGATACGGGCCGGCTGACAGGGGTCTGGTTTGGTCTGTGATCAAGCTCTCATCACTCAACACCCCAGCCAGGCCAGGGAAGCACCATGGTCACGGCCTTCCGTAACGTGCTTTAGGGGTCTTCCTGACGAGCGCCGACCATCAGATTATCCCCAGACAGAAGTCCCCCTGGAATTCGCGAAATGTCGGAGGTATTCAGGATGGCTACTTTCCGGGCGTTCCTGCCCGGCGATCCGATTCCCCCCTGGAGCGGCCGACGCTTGGCAGTGGTGACCCACTCGCCCGCGCCGATGGCCAACGGCACGGCGTGAACGTGCAGGTCATCACGGAGCCGGCCGGTCGCGCCCTGTGACTCTCACCCGCAGGCCCGGCGCCTTGTCGGCCATGTGCCCGATTGGCTAGGCACCTCTCTCGACGGCACGGGAGCCCTGTCCGTTGCCTACGGTCCTGCCGTCAACCGTCCGGAGGCCACCCTGAAAGCCCTCAATATTGGTCCAGACCCTGGCCAACTCCACGCGCGAGGAGATCTGCAACTTGGAGAAGATTTTCTTTAGATGGTAGGCCACAGTATGTGGAGATATGAAAAGGTGTCTAGCCGTCTGAGTGTTGGTCATTCCCTGCGCTACCAATTGAGACACCTTAGCCTCAGTTTCGGTGAGATTCGCGATCGCCGTCGGCGGGGTTGCGCGCCAGCGGGATTGATGGTGCCTAACACCGAGATCCCACAGTCTCTTCTTGATTCGCAAGGCATCGCGCGGGGCTCCCGTCTCGATATAGGCGTCGGCGCTCTGCTCGAATATTCTTATGGTCTGGTCCCGTTGCGACCGCTCACGGGCCAAGAACTTTCCGATGTCTTCTATAGCCGAAGCTCGCGCCCAGGGGTGGACCTGCGTCTTCGCAGCGAGCCGGAGATCGACCAAACTTCGCTCGAATAGACTTTGCGCGTGGAGGGCTGATGCCGCTAGCGCATGGTGCTGCGGGTTCATTTCAGCCAGTTTCTGAGCTAGCTTCACTGCTTTGTGCGCCGTTGGCTTCTGGTCGAATTTCAGCGCCAGCCGCACGATCCAGGGGGCGGCAGCCGACTGTGACAGGAGTACACTCCTGCTGACCGGGCCGAAGTCAACGAGTTCCTCGATGACTGGTGCGACGCCCTCGGCTCCCCATTGGGCTTCGCGTATCCGCACGTTTACCCATGCGCACTGTCCCGCCAGCAGGGTGAGACGCCCCATGAATGCGTCGTCGGTTATCATCTGCATGTGCGACGAAGCCGCATTCACTTCTGCACGCCGCAAAGCGATCAATGCCAGGATGAGGTGACTCGCGATACGGGTTTCAGAGTCACCCTCGGCTTGCGCAAGCACCTGGTCACTCAGGTCCGCTGCTGCGTCCAGGTCTCCGGCCATGAAAGCCAGGTGCGATCGGGCTAGCGAGAGTCCGGCCGGGGAGATCACCGGGCCGAAGAGACTGCTATTCTGATTCTCTGGATGGTAGAGAAGTTTCGTTACGCGTTTGAATTCTCCTCTCCTTGTCAGCACGAAAGCCAACCACATTCTAGTACGCAGGTCACAGTCGCATGAAGAGTCAGGGGCTGTCTTGGCAGCAGGTCCTTCAGTAAGATGCAGACTGCGGTCGGACCAGCCATTCAGCCAGAGAGCTATCGCCTGTCGGATGAGCTGACATTTTGCGCATGTTCCAGCATTGGGAAATATGCGCGCAGATTCTGCCAGAAATGACCTTGTGGGCATTTAAAATCCTTCCCCGTCCCTCAGCGATCAAGGCTTTCAGGTTCGATTTAAACTTTCAAGCGCCCTTCCTGGCCATCATGGCTTGATGTGATCGCTCTCGACAACGACCGTAAGTATTAACTCAGACGTTTCAAACCTGCCGCTCCAGGGTAAAGACGGCGATGGACGGCATTCGATTCGGATCGCACCGGGGCCTGCGGAAGATCCGCCACGCCTTCAGTCGTGTGACGCCGCGCTCGACCGGCGCCCGTGCTGTGTCCTCGTCGCCGCAAGCACCTGGCTCATCACGGGCCGCGCGCTACGGCCCGTCGAGGCCATCGGTACCGAATTCGTCAATCTCAGCGCCCACCACCTCGACCGGCGCGTCCCCGTCTCCGCTCCGGCAGCGAGATCACCCGCCTGGCCACCACCATGAGCGACACCCTCAACCAGCTGGAGACTGCCGTCGCCCAGCAGCGGCAGTTCGTCGCCGACGCCTCGCACGAACTGCGCACCCCCCTCACGGCTCTGCGCGCCGAACTCGAACTCGCCCTGAACCGGCCCGAGCTCGGGTCCCAGGGTCCCGGGAAGCGCGTCGGCAGCACGGCCCGATCCAGCGAGGCCCGTAACCGGAAACCCCTCCACGCGAGTTTCGCTCCGGGAGCCCCGCCCCTGCTTAGGACCAAGGGTTCACGGATGGTGTCCGGACGGCCACGGCTCGCGGCTTCCGGTGACGCAGCGCAGATGCCCGGCAATCCACCAGAGTCGGCAGACCGCGACCCCCGCAAGGTCAAGACCGCCTGCTGGGCGTGATCGCCCGGGCGGGCCTCGCACTGCGACGACTGCAGCAGCGCGTCAGCGGCCTGGACCCGCGCCCACGCGCACCCGGGTCACCGAGGCCGACGATGTGGCCCGCACTCTGCAGACTGCGCGGATCATCTCGCGGGTCCGCGCCGACACCCGGTTGGCCTCGCCTCGTTCGCCACCTGGATCACCGACTTCCACAACGCCAGGCGGCTACACAGCATGTGCGGGTTCAAGAGCCCGATCGCCTACGAACGTGACTACCGAGCCACCCTCGCCGAGGGACTGGCCGCATAGACCGTCTCCACGCTGCGAGGGGATCGACACACGTCCGGCTCCCCGCGGGGTGGCGGCAAAGATCCCCACGCAGGTGGAGCGAGCGACGGTTCGGCCGGACCGTACGGCCGCTTCCCCGGCCGCATGCGCCCCGGCCGCGCAATCAGCCGCGTTCGGTGTCGCTCCTCCGGTATCGCTCACCCCGGTCCACCAGCAAGCATGATGACGGCGCCCCTCTTGCGCCCGGTGTCGACGTATCCGTGAGCTTCGGCGGCCTGTTCCAAGGGGTAGGTCCGGTCGATGACAGCTCGGATCGCTCCTGCCCCGGCGAGTTCCCCGAGCAGCACGAGGTCCTTGGTCTTCTCACGCGGCGGCCTCAGCCCGGTGAACTCAATGCGTGCCTTCTTGCTCCTGAGCTTCGTCCACAGCGTCTGGCCAAGGATGGCCATGCTCGGAGCGGTGGTGAGGTAGATCCCTCCCCGCTTGAGCGCACCGCGGCAGTAGGCGAACGAACTCTTCCCCACAGCGTCGAAGATGACGTCGTAGGTCCGTCGGTTCCGCGCGAAACCCTCCTTGGTGTAGTCGATGATCTCGTGGGCTCCCAGCGATCGCACGAGCTCGATGTTCGCCGTGCTGCACACCCCGGTGACCTCGGCCCCGAGATGCTGGGCGAGTTGCACCGCCGCGGTCCCGACGCTGCCCGAGGCGCCGTTGACGAGAATCGACTGCCCGGCCCGCAGGTTCGCCGCGTCCCGGAGGAAGGGCAGCGCGGTGAGCGCCCCCTCGGAAACAGCCACGGCCTCGGCATGCGTCAGGCCGGAGGACATGGCGGTCACCGCCGAGTCCTCCCGGACACAGACGTACTCGGCGTGCATGCCGAACGATCCGCTGATCGCGACGACCCGGTCGCCTATGGCGAACCGCCGCACACCCGTACCGACCACCTCGACATCTCCCGCACACGCGCCCCCGAGGACGGGGTTCCTCGGGCTGAAGGGCCCGAAGGCCAGCCTCGCCGAGAAGGGCCTGCCCTGGCGTGCGGCGCAGTCCACGGCCGTGAGCGCCGCCGCACGAATGCGGATCAGCAGTTCGCCGGCCTTGGGCGTGGGCTTGGGCACCTCCTCGACGCTCAGCACCTCGGGAGCGCCGAAGGCACGGTGGACGACCGCCTTCATATGAGTGCCCCCGTCCACTGCTACTCGACCGTTCGCAGGATCTGTTCTATGGAGACGGTCCTCGACCGCAACTCGGCCACATCGGCGGCGGCTCGCTGCTGTGCGTCGACGGTGCTCTCGGCGAGCTTTTCGTAGCGCTGCACGAGTTGCCGCAGGTCCTCCCGCTGCATGGCCTGGAGCTTGGCCTTGCGGATCTCCAGGTGGACCGACATCGAGCCACCGATCAGCGTCGTGGCCATGAGCAGCACGCCGAGAACGAGAATCGCCCCCGGCCAGGTCGTGACGTCCATCAGGACTACTCCTTGCGTGCGGGACCCTTGCCCGGGTCCGAAGTGGTCAGGGACTTGGCCGCCTCGGTCAGCGCCGAGGCGGACAGGTGCAGGTCGAAGTCGATGACTTCGAAGTACTTCATGGCCTTGCCGTCGTCGGACAACTCCATCGTGCCGACGACCAGTCCGGCCTCCTCCAGGCGCTGCAGGTGCATACGGAGGAGAGGACGGCTCACACCGATTTCGCGAGCCAGATTGCTCACATAGTCCCGGCGCACGGCCAGTCTCGCCACGATGCGGACCCGGAGGGGGTTGGCCAGCGCCGCCAGCATCATGACCAGTTCGTCGCCGGTCAGCGGTGCGGCCACCATCAACCTCCTCCATGCGTAAGGCTTTTCTTACACATGAAAGTGTACGGTCTCCCCGCCTCCGAGGCAATGCGACGGGCTGCTTCAGCGACGGGTGGGGTGCTGGATCCCTGCAGGAGGTTGCTGTCCCGCGCCGCCATCGGTGCCCCGGCCACCCTGCTCCTGGGATCCGGCAGCGCGCAGTGACCGCCCCGGGTCAGGTGGAGACGCGATTCCATGTCGGGATTGAGTCATAACACGACCCTCCCCCTACCCGTGACGGAGCGTCACCAGCGCACAGAGGCACAACCCCGCTTCACGAAAATATCGCCAGGGCCACGTTCACGTGTACGCCGACAGCCGCAGACTTCGCCGATGAACTCGAGGGACTCACCCCCAGCCGGGTCATCGACGTGCTGGAGGGGGCGTTCCAGCGAGTAACCGACTCGGGAGAGCGCGTCGGTGGCGGAGACCGGGCCGAAGCCGTTGCCGCTGGCGCTCTCGCCGCCAGCACCCTCCCGGACAGCCCCATCGTGATCGACCCCGATGACGGCCCCAGGGAACCACTGCCCGAACTGCCGGCCTCGCTTCGCGCGTCGGCGAGACTCGCACTGGACCGGGTTCTCCAGGGCGGATCGGAGATGACAACCGGCTGGGTGGACAGCGCCGACGCCGATCAGTGGCGCCAGGAAGTGCGACAGATCCTCCAAGCACTCGAAACACCCGCTGATCACCACTCGTGACCGATTCGCTGAGTAGGCCCGGAGCGCGGTGCCGGGATTGCTCCCGGCCCGTTTCTCCGGACCTCTCGCCGAACCCGCCGTGCGCCTCTCAACGCAACGGGCTCTCCACGGTCTCTGCCGTCAGACGTGGTTCGCAGGCTGCCATGGGTTGGGGGTCGTGCTGGCCCGGTATCGGTAACGGGAGACCGTGACCGATGCGATCCGGAACAGTTCGATCCCGTCCGCCGCGATGGGTCGCCACCGCCCGGTGGGGGTGGTGAACCGGCGGCGGACGTCGCCCCAACTCCATCGGTGACGTTCCCGCAGCATGCGGATAAGACGCCACCACACGAAGGCGTCGAGCCTGTCGAAGACATGCTTGGCGACTGCGTGCTTGAAGTAGTTGGCCCAACCGCGCATGATCTGAGTGAGTCTCTTCAGCACGGTGGCAAGATCCTGCTGCGATGTCCTGCCTGTCAGAGCACGGACCTTCGCCTTCAGCGACCGGATGGGCCGGTCGGCGATGAAGGTGTAGACGTGCCACTTGTTCGTGCCTCCTTTGCGTTTCCACTGGATGCGGAAGCCCAGGAAGTCGAACCCGTCGCTCATGTGCACGATCCTGGTCTTGGCCTGCGACAGCCGCAGACCGAGAGGTTCGAGCACGTCAGCGACCTCTTCGCGCAGTGCCGCGATGTCCCCTTCGGTGCCGTGCACCAGGACGACGAAGTCGTCCGCGTAGCGGACGACCCGCCACGTGGGTTGACCTTTGCGGCGCCGGTAGGCGCGTTTGCCTTCGGTAGCCATCGCCCCACCTGGTTCCCACGGGCCGTGCAGGTGCTCGTCGAGCGCCGACAGGGCAATGTTCGCCAGCAGCGGGGACAGGATGCCGCCTTGCGGGGTGCCGGTCAGCGTGTCCTTGCTCTCGCCGAGTTCCGTGAAAACTCCGGCCTTGAGGAAGGCTTTGACCAGCGCCAGGACACGCTTGTCCTTCACCCGGCGATGGTGTCCCGCCGAGTGGTGTAGCAGCGATCTCCGCATAGCCCCTGGTCATGAGGCGGCCATCGCGCAACTCTCCGAGTAGCGAAGCTCGTTGAGAGAGGTGACACGATGGCCTTGTCCCAGCATGACTTACTTCGGCTGATGGAGTCACTGCGTACGGCGGACGGAATCGAGTTGATCAGGGTCCTGGCCCAGCGGATCCTGCAGGAACTCATCGAGGCCGAGGCCACCGCCCACATCGGCGCGGAGCCCGGCGAGCACGCCGACACCCGTACGACCTGGCGCAACGGTCACCGCGACAAAGTACTGACCACGCAGGCCGGGGACCTGGACCTGGCCATCCCCAAGGTCCGCACCGGCAGCTTCTTCCCCAGCCTGCTGGAACGCCGTCGCCGCATCGACCAGGCCCTCTACGCCGTCATCGTCGAGGCATACGTCCACGGAGTGTCCACCCGCAGCGTCGACGACCTGGTCAGGGCACTGGGTGCTGACAGCGGCATCTCCAAGAGCGAGGTGTCCCGGCTCTGCACCGGGCTGGACGCCGAACTCACCGTCTTCCGCACCCGGCCGCTGGATCACACCCGTTTCCCCTACATCTACCTGGACGCGACGTACTGCAAGGCCCGCGTGAACCATCAGATCGTGTCCCAGGCCGTAGTCATCGCCACCGGCATCACCGAGGACGGCGGACGCGAAGTGCTGGGCCTGATGGTCGGGGACAGCGAGACCGAGGCGTTCTGGAGCGAGTTCCTGCGCTCCCTGCGCGAGCGCGGTCTGTCCGGGGTCCGCCTGGTCATCGCCGACCACCACAGCGGTCTGGTCAAGGCCGTGCGCAAGGTCATGCTCGGCGCCGGCTACCAAAGGTGCCGCGTTCATTTCCTGCGCAACGTCTTCGCGGTGATCCCGAAGGATTCCGCGGAGATGGTGGCGGCCACCATCCGCACGGTCTTCGCCCAGCCCGACGCCGCAGCCGTCCGGGCCCAGCTCGACACCGTCGCCGACATGCTCGGCCGCCAGTTCCCCAAGGTCAGGTCCATGCTCCTGGAAGCGAAGGAGGACTTGACCGCGTTCGCGGACTTCCCTGATCGGCACTGGAAGAAGATCCAGTCGACCAATCCGCTGGAGCGGATCAACCGCGAGATCAAACGCCGGACCGACGTCGTGCAGATCTTCCCCAACCCCGACGCCCTCGAACGCCTCACCACCGCCGTGCTCATCGAGATGCACGACGAGTGGATCGCCTTCCCCCGCCGCTACCTCCCCGAAGGCAGTATGGACAAGATCTACCCCAACAACGACCAGATCGGTCCGGCTACACCACCACAGGGGACATGACCCACCCGGCGACGCACTCGGTCCATCAGGGCCGTGTGGTCGATCGAGTCAAAGCACGCCTCGATGTCCGCATCCAGCACCCAGCGGTATCCCCGGCTGCCGAAATAGTGGATCTCGGCGATCGCGTCCTGGGCCCGCCGTCGGGGCCGGAACCCGTAGGAGACCGGCTTGAAGTCGGCCTCGAAGATCGGTTCCAGCACCAGCTTCAGCGCCGCCTGAACAACCCGGTCCGCAATCGTCGGAATCCCGAGCTTGCGGACCTTTCCCGAGCCTCCCGGCTTGGGGATACTGCGTTCCCGCACCGGCAGAGGACGGAACGAACCGTCCTTGAGGGCGGCCCGCAAGTCGTTCAGGAACCCGGGAACACCGATCGACTCCTCAACATCGGTGGCCGTCAGGCCGTCGACGCCGGGAGTCCGGGCTCCCTGGTTGCCCGCGACCCGATCGAACGCCACCAACAGCGTCGCCGGATCGTGCACGAAGTTGAACAGGTCATCGAATCGGCGGCCGGGATCGGCCACCGTCCAACGGTGAAGCGATGGCGTCCCTTGACGTGGTGTAGCCGATCACGGTTAGGGAGTGCGCCGGGGGCGTGCGCTGACAGCGATTCCGCTCCCTGCCCAGCAGGCGGGCCACCTGCAACTCTCCTTGGTGAACGGCCAGTTCAACCCGGGAGGTGCACGGTGGCCCTGTCCCAGTCTGACCTACTACGCCTGCTGGAGTCACTACGTTCGGCGGACGGGCTTGAACTCGTCCGCGGCGTGGCCGAGCGGATGCTCCAGGAGCTGATCGAGGCCGAGGCCACGGCCCGGATCGGCGCGGAGTGGAATGAGCGCACGGAGACGCGCACCGCGCTTCGCAACGGCCACCGCGACAAGACGGTCAGCACGCAGGCCGGCGACCTGGACCTTGCGATCCCCAAGCTCCGGTCGGGGAGCTTCTTCCCCGCGCTGCTGGAGCGACGCCGCCGCATCGACCAGGCCCTCTACGCGGTCATCATGGAGGCATACGTCCACGGCGTCTCCACGCGGTCGGTCGACGACCTGGTCAAGGCCCTCGGCGCGGACACCGGGATATCCAAGAGCGAGGTCTCACGGATCTGCCAGGACCTGGACGGCCAGCTGACCGCGTTCCGTGCCCGGACCCTGGACCACGTCCGCTTCCCGTACATCTACCTGGACGCCACCTACTGCAAGGCGAGGGTCGATCACCAGATCGTGTCGAGGGCAGTGGTGATCGCCACCGGGATCACCGAGGACGGCGGCCGCGAGGTGCTGGGCGTGATGGTAGGCGACAGCGAGACCGAGATGTTCTGGACCGAGTTCCTGCGTCACCTGCGCGAACGCGGTCTGACCGGGGTCCGGCTCGTGATCGGAGACCACCACTTGGGGCTGGTCAAGGCCATCCGCAAGGTCATGCTCGGAGCCGCCTACCAGCGCTGTCGCGTTCACTTCCTGCGCAACGTGTTCAGCGTGATCAAGAAGGAAGCGGCGGAGATGGTCGCCGCGACGATCCGCACGATCTTCGCCCAGCCCACAGCCGACGCGGTCCGCACCCAGCTCGACACCGTCGCCGACATGCTCGGCAAGCAGTTCCCGAAGGTCAGGGAGATGCTGCTGGACGCGAAGGACGATCTGACCGCCTTCGCCGCCTTCCCGGAGCGACATGGGAAGAAGATCCAGTCCACCAATCCACTGGAGCGGATCAACCGCGAGGTCAAGCGCCGCACCGACGTCGTCCAGGTCTTCCCCAACGATGACGCGCTCCTACGGCTGGTCACCGCCGTGCTCTTCGAACTGCACGACGAATGGATCGCCTTCCCCCGCCGCTACCTGCCCCGAAGGAAGCATGGACCAGCTCTACCCCGCCGAGCGCTCCGAAAGCGCCCCCGCGCTACCCGACACCACCAACACGACCGCCGGATGATCGGCTACACCACGAGAAGGGACACGACCGCGGCACCTTTGCCGTAGCCACGGCGGACGACCATGAGCTGGTCTTGGGAGCCGCTCTTGTCGCAATAGACGACTGCGGCGGATGAACGCCTACACCTCGCTCATCGATCGCTCTCCTTCGCGAAGAAGACCGCCACTTTTCGCAGCGCCTCGATCGTCTCCGCCTGCTCGGCGGCCAGCCTCCGCAGCCGACGCAGCTCATCGCGCTCGGCCGTCGTGAGTTCTCCCGGCGCCCCCTGTCCGCGATCGATCGCGTCCTGCTTGAGACCCAGTTCCCTCGGAGCTCACCCCGAGCTGCCCGGCCACCTCGGTGACGGTCTTCCCGGAGGAACGCACGAGCGCGACCGCGTCCCGCTTGAACTCCTCCGTATATCGCCTGCTGCTGTCGCTCTCGCTTCCCATCTGGCACTACTTCCTCTGGAACCTCACGTCCCAGTCTCCAGGCGTCCACGACCAAAGGGAAGCTTCAGGCCGAGGAGCCGATCGTCCGCGTCTCGACATGTAGCGCAGCCTGCGGTATGCCGGATCGTTGGGATCCGCGCTCGGCACGCTGACCATCCGCTGGCGCGGCGCACGGGCCTGGACCGGGTCGCCGCACCGGCGGACTTTCGCTGGCAGATTCCGCAGCCCCAGATAGGCCGGGTTTCGGGCCCGGCGCTGCCCTCGGGTGTACTGCGCATGTGGCTCCGGGGAGCCATACGCTGGTGAGCTCTGTGGGGGGATGCGCTCAGAAGGTTCGCTGTCTACTGTCGTGTGGCATTGCCACGTGCTGACCCCTGAGGATGCCTGTTGTGTCAGAAAATCTACGAATACAGGAGGGTGTCAGCGGATTTGCGCCATGCAGGTCGGCGCTGCCGGGGCTTCGGGTGGATCTACTGACTGCGAGGGCCCGGCCTTTGCCGCCGCTGTCCTGGCCTCGCCGCTTGAGCCGGCTGCCGCAGGTCTCGGTGTTCCTGTGCGCTGTGGCGTTGGGCGGGACCGGCGCGGATGTCACTGCACAGGTGCTGGCTGCGGTGCACGCCGTCACCGTGGTGGTGGCGTTGCGGTGGCCCGCGCCGGCATGGTGGCTGGCCATGGCCATGACGGTCGTCGTCGTGGTGGGGCATCCGCCCACGCCCGACAACTGGCTGTGGGTGTGGGCGGTACAGGCCTTGGTGCTGCTCCTGCTGTCGCTGCGGGTTCGTCCCTTCTCGGCGGCTGTGGCAACCGCGGTCACGGCCTTGCTCATGCTGGTTCTGAAGCTGTCCGGGACGGCCGTCGGGGACTGGCCCGTGACCGCCATTGGGAGCGTGTTACTCGTTGTGGGGACGGTCTTGGGGTCGGTCAGGCGAGGACGGCGTGAGGATCGTGCCCGGCTGGCTGAGCAGTTCGTTGCGACCGCCCACGAGCGAGCCGCACGGACCGTGCTGGAGGAACGGGCCCGAATCGCCCGTGAGTTGCACGATGTGGTTGCCCATCACATGTCTCTGATCTCCGTTCAGGCCGACGCCGCCCGCTACCGTGTGCCAGATCCGCCCACCGAACTCGTCAGCGAGTTCGCGTCGATCCGGGCGGGTGCGCTGGAGGCGCTGACGGAGCTGCGCCGCCTGCTGGGCGTGCTGCGCTTTGAGGCTCCCGGCGACGGCGCAGCCGGCACTGCTCCGCAGCCCTCCCTGGTTCGACTCGACGACCTGCTGGACTCGGCCCGCGCCGCGGGGATGACTGTCATCTTGCGGGTCCGGGGGACCGTACGGGCCCTGCCGCCAGGGGTGGAGTTGTCCGCGTACCGGGTCGTTCAGGAAGCACTGAGCAACGCCCTGCGGCACGCGCCCGGCGCCGAGGTCCGCGTGCGGATCGGATACGGTCACGACATGCTGACGCTGAGCGTCACCAACACTCCCGTGCCCGTGGCGTCCGGACCGTCACCGGGCGCAGGGCACGGCCTGACCGGCATGCGCGAGCGTGCCGCGATGCTGGGCGGCGAGCTGACCGTCGGCCCCGCGTCCGACGGCGGCTGGGAGGTCCGTGCTGTGCTCCCTGTCCCCGCCCCACCCACCGGCAAGGAGCGCACTCCGTGACGATCCGCGTGCTGATCGCCGACGACCAGGCCATGGTCCGTGACGCGTTCTCGGTCATGCTCGGCGCCCAATCAGACCTCGACGTCATCGCGTGTGCCGAGGACGGCGAACAGGCCGTCGCGCTCACCGAGGAACTCGGGCCGGACGTGGTCGTCATGGACATCCGGATGCCGAACCTGGACGGCATCGAGGCCACACGCCGCATCACCGCACACCTCGAGGCGGCTAGCAGGATCCTGATCCTGACCACGTTCAACCTGGACGAGTACGTGTACGAGGCGCTGCGTGCCGGCGCGGGGGGTTTCCTTCTCAAGGAAGCCTCGGGTGACCGGCTCGCGGAGGCGGTGCGGATCGTCGCCCGCGGTGACGCCCTGCTCGCCCCGGACATGACCATGCGGCTGATTAACGAGTTCGCCCGCGCCACATCCGGTCCCCGGCCCACATCCGGGGCGCGGATCGAAGAGCTCACGCCGCGGGAGACCGAGGTCCTGGTTCAGGTCGCACTCGGCCTGTCCAACGCGGAGATCGCGCGGAAACTCGTGGTCGCCGAGGAGACGGTCAAGACCCACATCGGCCGCATCCTGAGCAAGACGCAGCTTCGGGACCGCACCCAGGCCGCCATCCTCGCCTACGAGAGCGGCCTGGTGGTGCCCGGCTCCAAGCCGCGGTGATCGCGCATACCCCTGGGGAGCCAGGCGGCGGTTTGGCTCGGTGGAGGGACGCCGGTCAGTAGGTCCGGCCGGGACGCTGGTGCCAAATCCGGCCACAGCCTGATCCGGCAGCCGGTGACCCCATCTCACGGAGCGCCAACATGTCCACGCCTCAGCCCTCTGCCACGGCCGCCCGGTCGACCCGCCGTCAGGCACGCCCCGGGCCCGTCCACAGGATCCTCCGCATCGTCCTCGCGCTGATCGCCTCGCTGATCGCCTTCCTCGCCGCAGCGATCGTGTGTGGCGCCTGGATACCGACGATCCCGAAAGCCGGCGTCATCGGGCCCGTCCTGGGAGGCCAGTACCCGTTCCACATCGCGCTGTTCGCTCTCGTCGGGCTCGGCCTGGGTGTACTGGCATGGCGCAGCGGTCTTGTTCGCTGGGGTCGGACACTGACCGCGCTCACCGCCGTGTCGGCGGCCTTCGCCCTGGCTATTGCCGCGGTCCAGTACGCCACCGCCAGCAAAGAGGACACCCGAATCTCCTTCAGCGAGATCTTCACCCAGATTGCCTACCCTGGCACCGTCCCCGACGCTTCCCCCATCTACGTCATGCGCGACGGGGAGAAGCTGAAGGCCGACCTCTACCTTCCCGACACTGCACAGACCGGCTCGGGCAAGGTCCCTGGGATCGTGCTCGCGCATGCCGGCGGCTTCCACACGTTCGACAAGAGCGACCTGCGCGGCACCGCCCGGTGGCTGGCCGACCACGGCGTCGCCGCGATCGCCATCGACTACCGCCTCGCCCGTCCCGACCGGCCCACCTGGGACAAAGCTCCCCAGGACCTCGTCACCGCACTTCGCTGGACCGAGGACCACGCCGACCGCTACGGCATCGACCCCGACCGCATTTCCCTGGGCGGCATGTCTGCCGGCGGCACTCTCGCCCTGGACGTTGCCTGGGGCCTGAGGAACGGCACCCTCATGGCCACCGACGGCCGCACCCCCAAGCCCCCGGACTCGGCCGTCGGGTTCTACCCCGGCACCGACGTCACCGACATGTGGCAGCGCGATGTCGCCGGCAGCCGTGAGGCTGCCGAACTGTTCACCGGCGGCACTCCCCAACAGCACCCGGACCGCTACCGTGCCGTCTCGCCCACCACGCATGTCACCGCAGGGCTCCAGCCCACCCTTCTCGTCGTCGGCGACCGCGACCGCAGCGCAACCCCCCTCACCATCGAGGGCCTCGCCGACGCCCTGCGCGCCAAGGGCGTCGACACCACGGTCAAGAAACTGCCCTTCGCCGAGCACGCCTTCGACGACGCCTACGGCAGTCTCACCTCCCAGACCAGTCGACAGATCCTCCTCGACTTCCTCACCCGATAGTGACTTCGGTTCGTGGGAGCGTGGGTCTGTAAATCGTTCGACCTTGTCCCATATTCGGTGGTAACGGAGCGATCATGAGGGTCATTGACCTTCGTGTGAAGTTTGTGGCCGACGCCGTCGGGGACGTTGCCGAGTTTCTTGATGTCGACGTGGACGAGTTCCCCGGGAGTCTCGCGTTCGTAGCGGCGGATGGCATGCCCGTGGGCCGGTCCAGGTGGGACAGGCGGGCCAGCCGGTAGCGGGTCAGGACCCGGTGCACGGTCGAGGGCACCAGACCGAGCAGGTGCGCGATGCGGGCCGGCCCCCACCGGCGCAGGACACGGATCTTGATGATCCGCCGCTCGGTCCGGGTCGGTGTGCGGCGAGGGCTGTGGTGCGGGCGGCTGGAGCGGTCGGCCATCCCGGCCTCGCCCAGAGCCCGGTAGCGATCAGCCCATCGCTGAGCAGTGGAGGGCGAGACCCGGAAGCGCTCGGCAGCCCGCCGAAGCGGCCATCCGTCCTCGGCCACGCATCGGGCCAGTCGCAGTCGGCCGGTCTCGGTCAGGGGTGCATTACGGTGGGGCACGAGGGCCTTTCTGGTCGCCGGTGCAGATGTCGCAATCCACACCAGGCCAGAAGGCCCTCACCCATTTCAAGATCCCTCAGCCGAGACCTGCATCACCGTCCACAACCTCCCGGGACAGAACAACTAGGCCAGCCGGGCCCTGAACCGGGACAGCACGGTCGCGTCGAAACGGTATCGGTCAGCTCCGCGCCGACCGCGTACTTCGAGTCGATCGCGCAAACCGCCATCACGGCGGCCTGCCGGTCGGTCACGTTCTCCGTGAACTGCAGCACCGTGACCAGCGACAGCACAGCTGGCGGCAGGCCCGGCGCCCCACGGCGTCCGAACGTCTCGGTGAACGGCTCGTCCGCGAACACCTCGCCCAGCCGGTCCCGCGCCCGCATCGCCAGCAGCTGCTGCCGTGGCTGACATGGATGCTCAGGCCCAGGCGGAGCTCGGCGTGCACCCGGTGGGAGCCGTAGGTGCCTCGGCGAAGCGGCGTGGATGCCCACGATGGCCTCCGTCAACCAGGCGTGTCTGACCAGGCGGTTCGACGGCGGACGGTCCCGCCAGGCGTAGTACCCGGACTCCGCGACATGCAGCACCCGGCAGGCCGGTTGCACCGGCAAGGGCTCGCGGGCCATCACACGGATGGCTTCGAACCCCGCCTTTTGAGGGCATCACCTCACCCAGCAGTCCGGCGGCTCGCCGATGGATGGCCAACTCGGCCTCCAACTCGGCGATCCGCTTGCGGGCCGGGGCCGTCGTCCGTCTCTCCCGCATGAGGGCACAGAGGTGGCACCGCCCACGCGCGCGGCCCCACCGGAGGGTGTCCAGGGCGGCTTCTCGCCCTTCGCCACCTGCGCGTGCCGCCGTGCGTGCGGCGAGGATGAGGGCGGTCAAACCGGCCGACACGGCGACGGTGGGTGGATGTTGCACAGCCGGGCCTCCGCGTACGGCCGGCGAGGATTGGTCCGGACCTGTATGCCGCAGCGCACCGGCCTCCGCAGGGACTCCCTTGGCTGCGCCTGATGGCTTTCTTATGGCTTCTTGAAGATGCCACTACGGCGGGGGTGCGGCCCTCGATGCGGCCTACGATCTCGGCAACCCCCACCGCGGTCCTGGTGGGCGCGGCAACGCCTACCAGGACCGCGAATGCACTGCCGTCTTCCTTTCCGAGGTGTCGTACGCATGGGTTCTCGTCGAGCCGCCAGCCCCAACGCCCGTTCACGCGCCCGCCGCCCCAAGGGCGGACTGCGGGCCCGCACCGTCGCACTGGCGCTGGGTGCGATCACCGTCACCACCGGGGTCGGAATCGCCCTGGCCGCCGGCGACGACGACCAGGGCGCCACCTCGGGCCGGGTGACGGCCGACGCCGCCGGGGAGGGGCCCGGGCCGCTTGTGACGGACACCGCGACGAACGATCCGACACCGTCGGCCACTCCATCGGGAACACCGAGCGCGAGCGCGTCGCCGAGTCCGAGCGTCACCGCCTCGGCCAAGCCGAAGCCCACGCACACCCCGACGGCCGCGCCCCGGACGCAAACCAGGACGCCGACGCAGTCCTCGAGGGGCAGCGGCGGATCAGGGTCCAGCTCCGGCGGATCCGGCACGTCGGGCGGATCGGGAACGTCCGGCGGCTCGGGTACTTCGGGCGGCTCGGGCGGCTCCACGTCCGGCGGGCCCGAGGCCCAGGTGCTCTCGCTGGTCAACAAGGAGCGGGCCGCGGCCGGCTGCTCGCCGGTGACCTCCAACGCCGCGCTGACCCGGGCTGCCGACGACTACAGCGACGTGATGGCCCGCAGCGGAGTGATGTCCCACACCGGGCCCGACGGATCCACGATGAGCAGCCGGGTCGAGGCCGCCGGGTACGTGTGGTCGACGCTCGGCGAGAACATAGCCCGGGGCCAGGCCGACGCCGCGTCCGTCATGAACGCCTGGATGAACAGCTCGGGCCATCGCGCGAACATCCTCAACTGCTCCTTCAAGGAGCTCGGCGTCGGCGTCCACTTCGGTGACGGCGGCCCCTGGTGGACCCAGAACTTCGGCACCAGGCGCTAGCACTATGGGGCGGTCGCTGCCGCCGACGGCAGCGACCGCCGCCAGGGATCACGCCAGGGCGAAGGACACGCGCACCCGGGCGCCGCCCATCGGTGAGCGGCTGATCTCCAGCTCCCCGTCCGCCGCCCGCGCCGCCCGCGCGACGATGTCCAGACCGAGGCCGGTGCCGCCGGCACCGCCCACGCTGACGCCGCGGGTCAGCGCCGCCTCGGGGTCGGCCACACCGGGGCCGGCGTCGTCCACCGTGAGCAGCACGCACCGGTCGTCGAGTTCCACCCGCACCGCGAAGGCGGTGCCCTGCGGGGTGTGCCGGAAGACGTTACCGATCAGCGCGTCGACCACCGCGGCGAGGTCGTCCTCCGGGAACCGCACCGGCGTCGGGCGCGGAGTGAGGGAACGCTCACAGGGCCGGTTCTGCTGTGCGGCCAGCACCGACCAGAAGTCGAGCCGCATCGCCACGACCTCCGCCGTCTCGCAGGGCCTCGCGGATATCTGGCCTGACGGGGGGCCGGCGGCCAGCGGGGTGCGGGCCGTGGTGATGATCGAGTCGAGTTCGGCCTCGAGCTGCGACACCGCTGTGGTGATCCGCCGGGCACCCGGTGAGGCGCCCATGAGGTCCGCCTCCAGGTAGAGCGCGGTCAGCGGAGTCCGCAGCCGGTGCGAGAGGTCCGCGACCATCTCCCGCTCGATGGCGAGCAGTTCCACCACCCGGTCGGCCATCGTGTTGAACGCGGCTCCGGCGTCCTGCAGTTCGGGCGGCCCGTCCGGCTCGACCCGCACCTCGAGGTCCCCGGATCCCAGGGCCAGCGAAGCGCGTTTCAGACTCTGCGAGGAACGCACCACCCGGGCGCCCAACCGGTCGGCGACGATCACTGAGCCGCCCACGAGCCCCACGGCCAGCAGCGACATCACCCCCCAGGAAGCCCAGACGCCGCGGGTGAGCTCCCCGGCGGGTACGAACGCCTCGACGACCGCGACCCGTTCCTCGGGCAGGACGACCGGCTGGAGATAGACCCACCCCTCCGCGGTGTCCAGGGTGAGCGTCTCCCGTTTGCGGACCGCGCGGTCGAGCGCGTGCCGCGGCGCGTGCGGGCTGCCCACGAAACCGCCGCCGGGAAGGCGGACGGCCAGTTGGTCGTGGTAGTCGATCTCGGCCACGGCCTGCTGGACATCGGCGGTGCGGGTGGTGAGCGCGAGGACCGGCGACAGGGCGGACGCCCGCTGCTCGGCGGCCGTGGTCACCCGGTCCCGGGCCTGTTCGCGGACGAGCAGGGCGAGAGGGATGAGGAAGGAGAGCGCGACCATCGACGTCACGGCCAGCGCGATCCCGGCGAGTGCACGTCTCACGAGGGCGTTTTCACCAACTTAATGCCAATTCCCCGTACTGTGTGCAGGTAACGTGGGTCAGATGCCTTTTCGCCCAGTTTCCTGCGAAGTGCGGAGAGGTGGACGTCCACGGTCTGGTCCTCCAGATAGGGCTGCTGCCACACGTCTGCGAGGATTCGTTCACGGGACATCACCTCGTCGGCGTGCGCGGCGAGAAACGCGAGCAGATCGAACTCGCGCCGGGTGAGAGCCAGCTCACGTCCGGCGAGGTGCGCGGTACGGGCCGACGGATCGATCCGCAGCTCGCCGACCCGGACCACCGCCTGCCGGCCCGGGCCCTCAGACGCCGGACCGGTGCGGCGCAGGACGGCGGCGAGCCTGGCCGCGAGCTGGCCCCCCGAGAACGGCTTCACCAGGTAGTCGTCCGCACCGGCGTTGAGCAGCCGGATGGTCTCCGTGTCGTCGTCGCGGGCAGTGGCGACCAGGACGGGCACCCGAGACACGCCCCGGATCATGCGCAGCACGTCGAGGCCGTCCAGATCCGGCAGCCCGAGGTCGAGGACCACGATGTCGGGCGGGCTCTGGGTGACTTCGCGCAGCGCTTCGAAACCCTGGTGGGCGGTCTTCACCGCGTACCCGTGACCGGTAAGGACCTCGATCAGCGCGGCCCGGATGACGGGGTCGTCCTCGACGACAAGTACGGAGGCCATGGGCAGGCACGTTAGCCGGTCCGTCACTATGGTGTCGTGCCCCGCCTTCCGCGCTACCTGCTCATCTGGCTGTCGTGCACCGCGGCCAGCGTCACGGCCGTGATGCTCACGGTCCATTTCGTGGTCGGTTCGACCAGGCCGACGGCGCCGGTCGCGCAGTCGGCTCCGGAGGGTTTCCTGGCGGATCCGGCGTCCTCCTCCCCCGCCGCCGGTCCTTCGCCCTCACCGAGCCCCCGGCCGTCGCCGTCCAGGACGCCGTCCGCGACGCCGGAGAAGACACCGCCCCGGACGCCGACCCCTGCGGCGCGGACGACCCCGCCCCCACCGCAGGAGCAACCCGCCGCGAAACAGACCGGCTGCGAGGATGGCGGATCCGGGGTGCACACCATCTCCTCGCAGGGCGGCAAGGCGACCGTGCGCTTCGGCAGCGGCGGGGTGTGCCTGATCTCGGCGGTGCCCAACGAGGGCTTCACGATCAGCACGTCGCAGACCACGCCGCAGACGCTGACGGCCACCTTCTCCGCCGCCCGCCACCGATCCGAGATCACGGCGAGCACTGATCCGTCGGACCGGGCGAGCGTGCGCGAGGTGTCGTTCTGACACCGACCCGCGGCCCCGATCGAAGCGTATTGCCCTCACGAGCCGGGGAAGGTCGGACCCGGTGCACGCCCAGGTCCGTCCTGGATTCAGAGCTCTGCGGGTGACGGTCCGTAGACACCGAGAGGATCTCCTGACAAGGAACGTTCCTGCTGCACCTCGGTCACAGCCGGGGTGGTCCGCACGTCGGAGACACCGGTGGGCGATACGTTGGTCTTGCTCTGCCCGAACACCAGTCGCTGCAGATGTACGACATCGCTGCCGTAGTCTCCCGGACGGAGGTACGGGTCTGCGGCGGAGGCGCCGGCCTGGCCTTCCACTCCACCCTTCTCGTGAGCGCCGCGAAGTCCCCGGCTCGCAGTAGAAAGGGTGAGGCCGAATTCTCTGAACTGCAAGCCTGGGTGCTGAAGTTCAGCCCGAGGGCGGTCAAGGCAACAGCTGACGTGTCTCAATCCAGGGGAGAAGTCCATCGCGCGTCGGGCCGGGTTGCAGACGGCCGATGAGCCTCTCCAGGTGCGCTGTCAGGTTCTTGTACCGCCGCAGCTCGCGGATCTGTTCGATGGGGAGCTCGCGCGCCGGTTGCTGGCGAGGGCCGCGGCGTCCGATGGAGAGAACGCCAGTGCGGCGAGCGTGTCGTCCCCCAATGCCTCCGGAATCCAGTCGGGGTTCTCACCCTCGGAACCGAGGTGCTCCATCACCCACGTTCGCAGCACGAATTCCTGATGGATCTCGCGCGCTGATCTCCCAGCGCCAGCGCCGCGCATACGCCGGTTCGCCAGCAGCGACAGCTCAGCCCAGTGCCGACGCGCCTCGCGCGGCTGGTCGGAGTCGTAGGCGTGTTGCTGGGCAACAACGCGGACCGACTCGAGCTGCAACCGGTCTTGAGCGTCCGCAGCGAACGCCTGGAGGCGTGGTTGCGTCCAGGGAAGTGGTGTACGGGTTCGACCTGATCCGGGGGTTTGCTCCGGCGTTGGGATGGTGCCCGCATAGATGAACGGCCACCGGCTGATCTTCGAAGTGTCGAAGCCTCGAAGGAGATCAGCACGATGACCGCACCAGACAGTCTGCCCCTGCACGCCCTCGCGGAGGACAACCTCGCCGCGGCGAGTCCCGATCTGCTGCGCGCGATGGTCAAGACGTTCGCCGACGCGCTCATGTCCGCGGAGGCCGACGCGCTCTGCAACGCCGAATACGGGCAGGTCAGCGACGAACGCGTCAACCACCGCAACGGCTACCGCCCGCGCGAGTGGGACACCCGCGCGGGGACGGTCGAACTCGCCGTCCCCAAGCTGCGGCAGGGCAGCTACTTCCCGCACTGGCTCCTCGAACGGCGCCGACGGGCCGAACAGGCCCTCATCTCGGTCGTCGCCACCCCCTACCTTCTCGGCGTCTCCACCCGCAGAGTCGAGAAACTCGCCGAGTCCCTCGGCGTCACCCAGCTGTCGAAGTCCCAGGTCAGCGCGATGGCCAAACACCTGGACGAGCAGGTTGCCGCATTCCGCAACCGGCCTCTGGACGCCGGCCCCTATGCGTTCGTCTGGGTCGATGCGCTCACCCAGAAGGTCCGCGAGGGCGGCCGCATCATCAACGTCCACGCCCTGATCGCGGTCGGCGTCAACGCAGACGGACACCGGGAGATCCTCGGCATCGACGTCGCCACCGCCGAGGACGGCGCGGGCTGGCTCGCCTTCCTGCGCTCGCTGACCGCCCGTGGCCTGTCCGGTGTCCAGCTGGTCGTCTCCGACGCCCACACCGGCCTGGTGAACGCGATCGGCGCGGTCCTGCCGGGCGCGTCCTGGCAGCGATGCCGCACCCATTACGCCCGAAATTTGCTGACCCAGGTTCCGAAATCGGCCCAGCCATGGGTGGCCACCCTGCTGCGGACGGTCTTCGAACAGCCCGACACCGATGCCGTGAAGGCCCAGATGCGGCACGTCCTGGACGCGCTGGAGGCCAAGTTCCCCAAAGCGGCAGCCCACTTGGACGCAGCTCAGCACGACCTGCTGGCCTTCACCGCGTTCCCGCGTGAGATCTGGCGGCAGATCTGGTCGAACAATCCGCAGGAGCGACTGAACAAGGAGATCCGGCGTCGCACCGATGTGGTCGGCATCTTCCCCGACCGCACCGCCGTGATCCGGCTCGTCGGCGCTGTCCTGGCCGAACAGAACGATGAGTGGACCGAGGCTCGCCGCTACATGGGCCGCGAGCTCCTCGCCAAGGCCCGCCTCCACCCGATCGGGTCAGAAACCGACGAGACCGTCGTGCCCACCGAACTCACCGCATAGCCTCAAAAACGAGATCACCGAGTGGCCGTCGATACACCACTCCAGCGGACGTGACCGGAGGCGTTCGATCGGCCAAGCACTCAGATCACGGTCTTGTCCCCCTTGATCTGAATCGGTGCTCACTGGCCGTCGCTCCTGGTCGTGGGGGTGTCGAGACCGACGACGGTTCGTTGCTGGGAACGCCGGTCGATCCGGGCGAGCTTAGTAGCTGTTGTCTTTTCGATCTTGAGCGGTGGCGGTCGAACGCGGGTTCCCGGTCGGGTGATCCTGCCCTGGCGAGGGCATGAGGAAGGGACCTCCTGAACAGCTCGTGGGTGTCGAATCCATCAGGATCACCGACCCTATGCCCGACCAGCGCAAACGCCGTTCTCAAGCCCGGAAAGACAACAGCTTCCAAGCCTCCGCGGGCCTTGATGTCCTTGATCTGTGCGTTGGCCGAGCGGTTGATCATGATGGCCGCTCGGGCCTCGCCATCGCCGCCACCATCCGCTCCAGGCGGGCCAGCCGGGTCTTCTCGGTGCGGGCGGAGACCAGGCGGAGGTATAGGGCGAACTGGTCGGACTTGCTGAGCGTCTCGTAGAACGCCCGCGCGGCCGGGTTCGCGTCGAGCGCCTCGACGAGATCCAGCGGTGCGGTGGCATTCTTCTGCGAGGCGTATGCCGCCTCCCAGCGGCCGTCCGCCCGCGCCGCCTCGATCTCGGCGAGGCCGCGGGGGCGCATCCGGCCTGCCGCGATCAGGACCTCGGACTTGTCGACGTTCACCTGCGACCAGGCGGAGCGGGGTCTGCGGGGTGTCGTGCGCTGCAGGAAGTACCTGTCGTCAAAGCCGCGCCGCAGACCGTCGATCCAGCCGAAGCAGAGCACCGTGTCGACCATCTCTTCCCAGGTGAGCGACGGGATGCCGGTGTGCTTCTTGGCGATCTTCACCCAGAGCGCCGTCCGTTCTCCGTGATGCGTGTCGAGCCAGGCCTCAAGCTCGGCCGGGCTCGCGGGGACAAGGATCTCGACGCCGTCCTCGTATTTCTGCATAAACCGCAGACTAGAGGCCCTATAGGACAGATACTGACCTACTCGAGCGCACCGCTCAGGTGACCTGACCGGCTCACTACTTGGCGAGCTTCGCCCTGCTTCCACAGGCCACCCGTCGAGTCGATGAACTGCTTGAGCTGACGGCCGACATCGAGGTCGCGTACTCGGATGTGCCCGATCTCCCCGCTGTGGCCGCCTGGAGGATCCCGACGAACCGGGCGGCGCGGTCAGCAGGTTGACGCAGGTTGCAGTACAGGTGCGCGGGCCGTAGTAGGGCAGGTCAGCGACCACCTTGGCCAGCGGTTCACCCTCAGCACGCAACAGTTCACGATCTCGGTAGCAAGTCCCGGCCTCGCCGCCGCCCTCTGCTGCTACAAACGACTCATCCGCCTCACCACATAGGACACGGTCTTAGAACCCCTAACGGAATGCTCTGCGAGGACTTGAGAGCCAACTCAGGGGCCGTGAACAAACGCGGTTGCTACTGTCCGGACGTGACCCTGACCGACCTCAGCAACGGCTTTCGTGACGATGAGCAGCGGCGGCGCGTCCAGGGGGTCGTCCACGATCGCCTCGCAGACGACCGTGACCCGCAGGAATGCCGCTTCCTCATGCGGTTCTGGTGGCAGCTGGTCATGTCGTACCAAGAGGTGTCGATGGACGAGCTCAGCCTGAACGTCGGCAAGCCGAAGCTGGACGTGATCGAGGCGCTGATCAGCGCCATCAGGTCGTCCCATGCCGACATCGACGCCTGGATCACCACCACACAGCAAGTCTTCCCGGTGGTCCAAGATCGCGGCTTCAGGGCCTCCCAGGACAACGAACGTTAACGCGGCCGGAGCTTCTTCAGCCGTCGCCAGCAGATGATGCCGCAAGCGAGGCTGAGGAAGGCTTCGTGGCAGCGGATGCGCAGGCGGCGGAACCAGTGCAGGTGGGCGAACGCTCGCTCGACGACCCAGCGTTGGGTGCCCAGGCCGGAGCCGTGCTCGGTCCCGCGGCGGGCGATCTGCGGCTTCACGCCGAGGTCCCGGACCAGGCGGCGGTACTTGTCATGGTCGTAGCCGCGGTCGGCCAGCACCACATCAGGGCGGCGCCGGGGCCGGCCGCGCTTGCCCCGCACGGGCGGTACGGCCTGGAGGAGCGGGATCAGCTGGCTGACGTCGTTGCGGTTGCCGCCGGTCAGAGTCGCGGCGAGCGGAATGCCCGTGGCGTCGGTGATCAGGTGATGCTTGCTGCCCGTCCTGCCCCGGTCGACAGGGCCTCGTCCGGTCTTGGCTCCCCTTTTGACGCGCGGATGTGGGAGCCGTCGACCGCCGCCCGGGAGAAGTCCAAGGCGTTCGCGCCGCGGAGTTCGGCGAGGAGGACCTCGTGCAACCGGGGCCATACGCCGGCCTCGGTCCACTCGGCCAGGCGGCGCCAGCAGGTCATGCCCGAGCCAAAGCCGAGTTCCTGCGGCAGGTGTTCCCAGGAGATCCCGGTGTGCAGGACGAACAGGATGCCCTGGCACACGAGCCGGTCCGGATGCCGCTTGCGACCCGGATGCCGGATCCGACGCTCGACCTTCGGCAGCAGCGGCTCGATCACCGCCCACAGTTCGCCGTCGACTTCCCACGGCTTCGGCCGAGCCACCCGCACCCCGGAGCACCAGTCTCAGAGTGATCCAACCACCTCGAAGATCATTTCGTGAGGAGTTCTAAACCCCACCAGTTTCGCCACACGGTCGGCACCCAGCTCGCCGAAGGCGGCACCCAGATCCAGACGATCACGCAAACCTCGGGCACCGCAACGCGCAGATGTCGGCAACGTACTCCCACATCAGCGACCCCGTCCTGAAGGAGCAGTACGAGAAGGTCATCGCCGCCGGCGGACGCATCGCGGGGTTCGGCCGCCGAGGAACTCCTGACCAGCAGGATCGGCGAGGACACCCTGAACTGGCTCAAGACCAACTTCTTCAAGACCGAACTCGGCCACTGCCTGCGGGCACCCGCCGAAGGGCCCCCGAGTGCGACCTCTACCTCCGCTGCTCGAAGTTCCTCACCACGAGCGAGTACGCACCGCGCCTACGGTCCCGGCTCGCGCGTGAGCATCAGCTCGCCCGGGACGCCGTTGAACGCGGCTGGCCTCGCGAGGGCGAACGGCACAAGGCCATCGCCGAACGGACCAGCTCCGCACGGTCGGCGGCCTCCCTCACGCACGGCCCGCACAGCCGGTCCAAGTCGCCGGGCCCCGAGGACCGCCTGGTCTCCTGCCAGAGTTCGTCGGTGAACTTGGTCCCGCACTGCGTGCACACCGGCCGCTGCGCCAACCGGTGAGGGGTCTCGCGCTCCGCCTGGCGCCGGCGGGCCTCTTGGAGCTGAACCTTGTACAGCCGCGCGCCGTCCGGGGTTGTCCAGGGCCTCGGAGGGTCTGCCACTCCTCGCGCCCGAGCCGCCGCCACACCCCTGCCCGCGGCCCCGGCCGGGTCAGCGGTGATCCGATCCAGCTCGGTTTCACGACCCCGCGCACCGCCCGGTGGTAGTCGACGGCCGTCAACCCCCCACCCCTGTGAGAGGTGGCCGCGAAGTAGGCGCGGGCGGCCCTCTCCAGGCGCGGCATCCGGCTCTCGCGCTGCGCCTTGGTCTTCCCGGTGAATGCGAACGCCACCAGCACGTACCCTTCGCGACCCGTCGCCGGGTAGAGCCGCGACCACAACCGGAAGGCGGGCACCGCCGCTCCCCGAGCCGCCTTCGCCTTCGTCGCGTCGGCCTTCGGCGCCAGGAGCTCCAACCTACTTGTGCTTCGTGAGAGCGGTGCCGTGCCCCGTGCAGGCGTCACGGCACCACGCACACCCGACCGGCGGGCTACTTGGCAGCAGCGAGTGCGGCCAGCGCCTGTGCCCAGCGGACGTACTTCAATTCGGCCAGATCCGCGACGGTCTTGACCCCGAACGCTTCCTGTAACAGCTCTCCGTCGCGTTCGGAGACCCCTTTCAGCACGCTTACTGGTGCTGCAAGGATCTCGGACAAACTGTTGTCGGCCCACGCCTTGTCGAGCACCTTGTTCAGGTCTACCGAAGCCATGCGTCCTCTTTCGTCGTGAGAGCAGGGGAGAGGCGGGCGCCGCGGGGAACACCCCTGGCAGCAACACATTCCCTCTACAGACTCGTAGAAGCATATGGCTGCCGAGGTCGCTCCAAGGCATGTGCCGGGGGTTACGGCGGGAAAGTCTGAAAAGCGTCCTCCAACGAGGCCGGCCAGGGGCTTGACCTCGATACTCTGCCCAGCCCTTGCGATGGTGGCGAAGCGATTCCGGGCCCTGCGACCAGCGAGGGTCTCCGAGCCTCCAGAAGCAGAAAGAGCGATGGTCCCCCGATGAGTGAGCCCCCCCAGTACCAGCCGCGCCGATTCCCGCCCGCCCGAGGGGTGGGAGGGTGGCACGGTGGCTGAGGTCCTGCTGCTCCTGGTGGCCTCTGTACGGGCCTTGACGGCGGATCGTGTCGCGTTGTGCAGAGCCCGGATCCCGGCGACGGTATCGCCCTGGGGCACTGGCGGCCCGGCCGGACACCACCGCGCGAGCCGCGGCACAAGCGTCGATCGACTCTCCTCCGCCGAAGTCGATCTCGCCGCCACCACTGCCGTCCGCCGCGGCTCGCACGGCCGTGGCGGACGGCGTCCTCGGCTACGCCCTGTTGACTGCCGAGCGAACGGCCGGATAGGTCACTTGGGCGACAGCCCCTCTGCGAAGACGCACTCCGGGTCGATCCAGGCATGGAGAGTCGGGATCCTCACTCAGCGCGGGGGCGGCGACGACCCACCCGCGCATGGGGTGTCCGGTGAAGTCGAAGACGCGTGCACCGGGCCGGGCCAAGGCAGCGTCGGGTCCTATGGACCATCAGCTCGTCCCCGATCACGCCGACCGCCATGTTCCCTTCGTGCAGGAACGCCAGGCCCCCAGACGTACGCTTCTCGCTGACGCCGGATCGGCGCCCAGCCGGGCGCGGATCCGCTCCGCCAGTCCTCCGTCGTACGCGATCATAGAACTCGGATCGTCAGGGGCAAGAGGATCTTGGTCATCGCCGGTCCTGCAGCCTGCGCTCGAGGTCGCGCAGGTCCTTGCCGAGGGACGAGCGGACCTTCCTCGCCATCAGGGGTGCGGCGAGTCTGTAGTACCGGCTGGGATCGCCCTGTACGCGGATGCGCGCGAGCGTGCCGTCCGGGTGTGGGCCGAAGGTGTAGGTGACGTGCATGGGCATCGGTCCCGCGACCGAAACCATGTCCATCAGCCGCTCGGGCTCGTATGCGGCGACGCGCAGCACGTAGTCGATGCGCTTGCCGAGGAAGAACGCCGTGCGGGTCACCTCGGCTCCCACGCCGAACCCGCCTCCGTCGGCCTGCCGGGTCAGAGTCGCCTCACGGATGCCCTGCGTCCACTCCGCGTCGTGGCGCCAGTCCATGGCGTACGCCGCCACCTGGTCGGGCGGGAGCAGGATCACCCGTTCGGCCGTCACGTCGATCGACATCGTCTGCCCCTGCTCAGAGGGTGAAGAAGGGGCACGGCGTGCCCGACTCGGTGAACTGCTTGAGCCGGTACATCAGCCCGCCCCAGGTGTCGGCGGTGTGCGTGAGGCCCGGGTCGTCGTCGGCGAAGCCGGTGTGCCGGAAGTCCACCAGGGTGCCGGCCCCGTCGGGGGTGCCGGTCAGCTGCCAGGTGATGACGGTGCCGGACCAGTGGGGTGGGAAGGCGCCGATCGACGTCCACACGATTTCTTCCTCGTCTGCGCGGTCCCGGCGGAGCCGGAAGGGCTCGGGAATCTCCGGGAAGTCGAAGAGGAGGACCTCACCCTCGCGGCTCACGCCGGTGGTCCACCAGCCGGTGAGGCCGTCGTGGGTGTTCAGCGCCTCGTGGACCTTGTTGCGGTCGGCGTCGATGTCGGTCCGGAAGGTGATCTCGGACATTGCTGCTCCTTGCGTGTACAGGGGGTCGGGGTGAATGGGAGAAGCTCAAGGGGTGAAGTACGGGACCGGGGTGCCGGTCTCCACGTACTCCTTCAGGCGGGCGAGCATGCCGGCCCAGCCCATCGTGACCTCGCGGAACGTGTCGTCGATCTCGGCGAACCCAGTGTGGTCGAACCGGACCACCGTCTCACCCTCGGCCTGGACATCAAGGGCGTAAACGATCTCGGTACCGATCCACTGCGGCGGCCCTGCGACCACTGTCTGCGCCAGGCGCTTGCCGACCGCGGCCTCGTCGATGCGGAAGTCCCAGGTCATCTGCGCACCGGGAAACGACAGCCGGTGCAGGGCACCGACGCCCTCGCCGATCTCAGCGCCGGTGGTGAACCAGCCGCCGACTCCTTCGGGGGTGGAGATCGCGCGGTACAGGGTCTCCGGGTCGGCGGCGGTACGGATCTGCAGGGCGATGTCAGCCATGGGACGTCCTTCTCATCGGAATCCGGCGGGAGTGCCGAGCTTCGCTTTAGCTCACACTAAAATGACCCTCGGCGCGATGGCAAATTGCAGTGGGCGCTAAAATGATCCGCATGGATGCGGTACGGGCGGTCGCCGAGCCCAGACGGCGCGAGATTCTGCGGCTGGTCTGGGATGCGGAGCTTTCGGCCGGCGACATCGCCGAGCGGTTCGACGTCACCTTCGGCGCGGTCTCCCAGCACCTCAAGGTGCTTCGGGACTCGGGCCTGGTTACGCTGCGGCAGGACGGCAAGAAGCGGTTCTACCGGGCGGACCGCGAGGGCATGGGCCCGCTGGCCGACTACCTGCAGTCCATGTGGGCCACCAAACTCGACGCCCTTGCCGAACTGGCCGAGGCCGCCGAGCGGGCGGAAGGATCGGACGCGTGAGCGTGGGCAGCAACATGAGCGACGGCGTGGTCACGGTCGAGCGGCACATCGCCGCCCGCCCCGAGACCGTGTTCTCCTTCTTCACCGACCGCGAGAAGTGGCTGTCATGGATGGGCCGGGAGGGCGAGTTCGTGTTCGCGCCCGGCGGCGCGTTCCGGACCGATGTCACCGGCGAGAACGTGGCCGAGGGCCGCTTCGTCGAGGTGGACCCGCCAAGGCGGCTGGTGTTCACCTGGGGCTGGGCCGAGGGCGGGATGCCCGTACCGCCCGGCTCGACCACCGTGGAGATCACTCTGGAGTCCACCCTGGACGGCACCCTGCTGCGTCTGGTCCACAGCGGCCTGCCGTCGCCCGAGGCCTGCGCCGCGCATGAGGAAGGCTGGAAGCACTATGTGCAGCGCCTGGCCGTACGGGCGGAAGGCGGCGACCCGGGACCCGACCAGTGGATGTGAAGCATCCGCCTCACCACATAGGACACGGTCTTACAGTAGCTTGACTCTGTCGGGGATCTTGGAGTTTCCCGGTGCGGCAGCATGGTCAACGGGCATGCTCGGGTAGTTCTGCCGACCGAAGCAGCTGTCGAGGTGCCCGTTGTCCCTGCGCCCCCGTTCCGGTGAGCACGTTCCGCCTCTGACCGCGCAGATCGCGCGGGCAAGCAACCCGGGCGGCACGACGGCGATATGGGTGCGTGACCGGCTGGACGGGCTGTGGCGCGACGAGGACTTCGTCGACTGGTACCCCAGGGACGGACGGCCGGGTCTCTCGCCCGCTCAGCTGGCCACCGTCTGCGTACTGCAGTTCTTGCTGGGCCTGTCGGACCGGCAGACCGCCGAGGCGGTCCGCTGCCGCATCGACTTCAAGTACGCGATGGCCATGGAACTGGACGATCCAGGCTTCCACCACAGCGTGCTGGCCGACTTCCGCGACCGCCTTACCGAGGACGACCGTGCCGACCGTCTTCTCGACCTGGCGCTGGCCCGTCTCAAGGAGGCCGGACTGGTGCGCGAGCGCACCACACAGCGCACCGACTCCACCCACGTCCTGGCCGCGGTGCGCGACCTGACCCGCCTGGAGTTGATCACCGAGGCGGTCCGCGCCGCACTCGAAGAGATCGCGGGCATCTCCCCTCACCTGCTGGACGGGCTGGTCGACGAGGACTGGGGGCTGCGCTACGGCCGGCCGGTCCGCCTGGGCAAGAACCCCACCAAGCCCATGACCAGGATCCTTGCCACCGGAAACGACGCCGTCCGGCTCCTGGAACACCTCTACCGGTACGGAGCGGACCGCATGTCCGGTCCCCGCGTTCAGGCCCTGCGGCAGATCATGGTGCAGAACTATCACCGTGATGCTGCTGGGCACCTGCGCTGGCGCACCGCCGAGAAGGAAGGCGGGGCGGGTCTGCCGCCGTCGTCGGGGGCGGTCGTCTCGCCCTACGACACCTCGGCCCGCTATGCACGGCACGGGCACATCATCAGCTGGAAGGGGTTCGCCGCCCATCTGACCGAGACCTGCGCTCCCGACGGCCCCAACGTGATCACGGACGTGGCCACCACCGCGTCCACCACCCACGACAGCCAGGTCCTGCCCGGCATCCACACCCGCCTGGCCCGCCGCGGGCTGCTGCCCGCCGAGCACCTGGTCGACGCCGGCTACACCTCCCTGCCCCACCTCGAACACGCCGCCCGTGAACACCAGGTCACCGTCTCCGGTCCGCTGAAGACCAACCCCACGCACCAGCACCGCCGAGGCGAGGGCTTCGCCCGGGACGACTTCCACATCGACTTCGACCGTCAGCAGGTCACCTGCCCGCAGGGGCAGGTCAGCGCGGGCTGGCACGGCCCCTACCCGACATCCTCGCCCACCGCGGCCCCACTGATCGTGGCACGGTTTACCAAGAGCCAGTGCCGTCCCTGCCCGGCCCGCGCCCAGTGCACCAGCACCGCCGACAGCGCCCGCACCGTGGGCTTTCCCCCGCGTGAGCTCCGTGACCTGCAACTCCGCGTCCGTGCCGAACAGCAGACGCCCGAGTGGAAGGCCCGCTATGCGGTCCGCTCCGGAGTGGAGGGCACGGTCAACGAGTTCGCCCACGGACACGGTATGCGGCGCTGCCGCTACCGAGGACAGAGCAAAGCCCACGTCCAGCACGTGCTGACGGCCATCGCCGTCAACATCGAGCGCCTCGGCGGGCTGTCACCGGCTGAGGAAGCCCTCGCACCCCGCCGACCAACGGCCTTCCAGAACTACCTCGACCAGAGGCAGCTACCCCGGCCGAAATCCTGGCGCACCCTGGGAACCTGACCTCGACAACTCCAAGATCCCCGACAGAGTCAAAGCTAGCCGACGTCAGCCAACGCAGATGCACACGATGATCAGGCTCGGGCATACTGCGCTGATGAACGCTGGTCCAGCCCTGTCTGCTCAGGAACAGGCAATCCGCCACGTCGCCTCGCTGTCGTCCGGAACCCCGGTCGACCCCGCGCTGCGGGTGACCCTGAACTTTCACCCCGACCGCACAGTGCACGGTCGGCCGATCCTGCTCGCGTTGGCCGAGGACGGCATTTATCGCTCGCAGTTCGTCACCGGCACCAGCAACGGCGGCTTGACAGCCCACCCCGGCGGTGACCGATGGCGCTGGGAGAGCCGGATCTTCGGGGGCGCCTATGACTACACACCCGCCCATGAGCGACCTGTCTATGGCGCGTTGAACTTCCGGCGCAAGCCGCTCGGTGGGGCGCCCCGGTTCGGCTCCGCGCACCTTCGGCTGACTGCCGAGGCCCTCACCCGAGCCACGTTCTGCTACCCGGACAGCTTCTTCGGACCAACGGCCTTCGGAGTCGCGGCCAGCTCGTCCCTCATAGAGCTGGCTGAGAACGACGACCAGGACGCACTCGACGACTACATCGAGGCACAAGTGCACGGCCCACTCATACTGGCTCGCGATGTCGAGGCGCTCGTCCTGGACCCGAGCTATCGAGACACGGACGTGGAAGCCACCGCCCGCCGCCTCCCATGTCGGCTCGACTGGCACCCGGGACTCCGACTCACCGTCGAAGAACTCGCACTCCACCCGGACTACCGCGGACACGAGTACGTCGAACTGGGCACGGAGATCGCCGTCGACGGTGACCTCACGCCCCGGATCATCGGCGACGCCGCACGCACCGGTCTCCATGACCAACAGGCGCTCAAGAAGGTGTGGCACTGCCTGGCACGCTTCGGAACATCCGAGGAACGCAACGTGTGATCAGGCATGCATTAAGGCAGTTCCCATACCCGACTCCATTACGGATAACCGACCGAACCATCGCCGACGAGTACTTTGCCGTCTCGGAAAAGGTGGAGGCCCTCTACGACGCCCCACGCCAGCTGCCGGCGGACGCCGAGGGCTCGGAGATGACCAAGCTCCGCCGGGAGGTGCACCGCCGAATGCTCGGCAACGGCTATTGCGCCCCGTCGAGATGGACTGCCACTTCGAGGCCATCTGCGAGTCCTGCACGTTCGTCGTCACCACGATCGAGTTCCGGCCCACGCTCGAACGCCAGCGGGACGACGCATCGGCCAAGGGACAGGTGGCCCGCGAACAGATCTTCGACGGACTCCTCAGCCGACTGGACGGAGAAGCCACCAGACGTCATGTTCCCAGTGACGGGCACAGGGTCAGGGACAGGGCTTCAGCTCTGTGACCAGGGCAGAAGTTGAACCAGACCCACCGAGGTTTCCTCGTTTGCCCAGGTGTGGACGGCGCGGGCTGTCCAGCGGCCGGGCGATATCGGGCCAGCCACCGCCAGTTACCCACGACCAGGAGACACCCCCCACCCGGATCGACCTGACGAAGTACTACTAGCTTCCCGGGTGATGGGGCGTTGGTGCTGCACCGGAGCTGGCAACCTCACTCGCGCTCGCCCGCTCCGGCCTGTGACCTGGACGGAGGCCCGCGCCCCCTCAATGTCGTCAGACCGAAACAAAGCGGGCACCGCGTACCCACGTTGAGTCACCCCGACACGATCGTACGAGGCGGCGGCAGGGCGTACCTCGCTAACGGCACCAGCGGGCCCACCTCGGCCAACGGATACCCCTGAGCAACCAGAAGAGTGCGGTCGACCCTGACGCCCGGGATGTGAGCATCGTCCTGCCGAGCGGAGCCTGAGAAGAGTGATCACGGTTCTCGACCGGTGCGGCGGGGCCAGCGCAGGGTGGGGCGCATCCGACGGCGGCGGGCCGACGCCGGACTGGCTGGCGGAGGGTCGACGGGGTCCGGCGGTGCGGTGCGCAACCCAGCGACGCCCAAGTCCTCCGCGAGCAGGAGCAGCACATCCAGTTCCAGCCGGTCCAGCGCGTCCACAGCCGTCCACAAGTCGATGGCGAAAGCCCGTGCCGTGAGGCGTTGGGCTGCCTCGGGGTCGGCCGCGTTGGCCAGGTGGGCCAGGGTTCGGGCTTGGATCTCCGGGCGGGTGATCCGGTCCGCGAGCTCCTCCGCCCGCTCGGGCTGTCCCGTCTCGGCCGCTGCCCGGGCGAGTCCCGCGAGCAGTTCATCGTTCTTGTGCGAGCCCGCCGCCTCAAGTGCGTCCTCGATTTCAGCGGCGAGCGCGGCAGCCCGTCCGTGATCCCCGATCCAGGCGATCGCCTCGGTAACCACCGCCAGGGTGCGTATCCGCACCGACGTTCCGTCGACGGGGCGGGCCAGCGCCCTGTCGCCGCCGACGACCACGACGACCTGCTCCTGGTCTCCCGTCCCGTTGATCGTCTCGATGAGAGATGCCAGGGTACGTCCCCGATCGCGAGGTCCGCCGACGCTGCGGGCCACCGCCTCGGCCTCGTCGACGAGCGCAGTGGCTCGGCTCACCTGTCCGCTGCGGGCGGCTGCCCGCGCCACCGCCGCCAGTGCCCGGGCCTGTAGCGCAAAGTCCTTGATCACGCGGGCGACGCGCTCGGACTGGTCGACGCCACCGGTGTCGGCGACAACCTCGGCCAGGGCGAGCACGCTCGACTCGTTCAGGTCCTCGCCCGCTTCGGGGATGCCTGCCAGGAGCCAGTCCATCAGTTTGATCGCATCATCGCGGTCGCCAGATGCCTCTCTGATGCCCGCCATCGCTGCCATGGCCAGCATCCGCGGGCGCAACGTCTCGATCGTGACGATGATCTCCACGGCCCGCTCCACGGCACCCGTTTCGAGGACGGCCTCGGCGACGAGGGCCAGTACAGCGTCGCGCTGGCCGCTCTCGTTGTCGATGGCACGGGCGATGGCCTCGGCACGATCGCAGTGCCCCGCGTTCGCCGCGGCCCTGGCCACGGCTCTCCGCGCGGCCACTGCACGGGCGGGGTCGTGCACCGTCCCGGCGATGGCCAGGGCCCAGTCGAGGTCTCCCGACCGGGCCGCCACGCCGGCCAAGGCCGCGAGTTCCACCTGGTGGTGCACGGGGGGCCGGACCGCACGGGCCACTTCCTGGGCCTCCGACACCAGATCGAGCCCGCGTCGGTGGTCTCCCGACCGCACGACCGCCTCGGCCACTGCAGCCAGCGCCCGCGCCTTGGACGCCGCGTCGGGGTTGGCCCGCGCCAGTGCCTCGGCACGGCCGTGGTCGCCCGCTCGGGCTGCGGCACCGGTGAGGATGGCCAGATCGCCTCCCACCTGGAAGGTCGGGCGGTCGTCGGAGCCGTCGACGAGTCCGACGACAGCCTCGGCCGTGAGCTCGGCCGCACGATCCGGGGCCCCAGCGACGGCCATCGCCTCGATCACCGCCGCCATCGGAGGCTGGAGCCAGACTCCGCTGACCGCGCGGGCTGCGGCCTCTGCCTCAGCAGCCGACCGATATGCCGAGGTCAGGTCGCCGCTGTGGGCCAACGCCCGCGCCACAGCGGCAAGGGCCTTCGCCCGCCGATCAGGGTCATCAATGGCGCGGGCCACCGCCAGGGCGTCGCCGTGGTCGCCGGCCGCGGCCAGCGCCTCGGCCAAATCGGCGTCGAGCCACCATCTCCCGGCAGCGGCCTGCGGATCGTCGGCGAGCGCCCTGATCTCGCGAACCAGCTCTGCGGCGCGGCGCCGGTCACCCGCCGCAGCTGCGTCCGTTGCCATCGTGGCCCAGCAGGACGCCCGGGTAAGGAAGTTGTCGATCCGTCGGGCCGCCCGATCAGCTGCATCGGCCAGCTCAGCGGCCCGATGCCCGTCGCCGTCCCTGGCTGCTGCCGCGGCAACCGCCGAAAGCGCCTTGGCCCCCTCGTCCGGTTCAGTGATGCTCCGTGCGATTGACTCGGCGAGCGTCCGGTTGCCGGCTTCGGCCACCTCCTTCGCCACCCCGGCGAGCGCCCTCGCCGAGCTCCCGCTCCACATGGACTCGGCCAGCGCCCGGGCCCGGCCGACGCGACCGAGCAGCGCCCAGACGACGGGCACGTCCAGGGGCAGCGAGGCGTTACGTTCCGACAGGCGCATACGGCACAGGGCGATTCTGGCCAGGTCGGGCAGGTTCGGGCTCGCGGCGGCGAGGACAGCGTCTTGAGTCGCGGTGAGTTCGGCGAGGGCGGTGGCGTCGCCGCCGGTGGTGTCGAGCAGCCAGGCGTGGCGGCCCGGGTCGAGCGCGAGGCCGAGCATCAGGGGGATGTCGCCGTCCGCGCGCAGACTGCGGAAGTAGCCGAGCAGCAGGTAGCCGGGGGTGTGCGCGTCCCAGCCCCGTCCCCGGTGCCCGTCCACCCAGTTGTGCAGGCGCCGACGGTAGTCGACCAGCCGGTCTCCAGCGAGGAAGGTCGCCGCCTCCTGCTGCAGGTCCTCGTGGGCCAGCAGGTAGACGTGCTCAGGCCGCTCCGGTCCGTGCCGGACCAATGCGGGGCGCTGCTCGAAAGTTCGGCCGGACACCGTGTCCAAGGTCTCAGAGATCTCCCACGGGTCGCGGGTGCCGGTGAGTTCCACCAGGTCCTGGACGGACAGACCGCCGCCGGCCGCCGTCAGCAGGCCCAACAGGTCCTGCTCGGTGGGTGTGCCGGTCAGCAGCCGTTTGAGTTCCCGCTCGGCGGCGTCACGGATGACCTCGGCGTCCCGGGACGGCTCCAGGAGCCGTACGGCTGCGGGCTCGCGCAGTGGGTGATGGTCGGGCACGTCGCCGGGCAACGGCGGTGCAAGGCGTCCGGCCACGATGACCCGCATCCCCGCGGGAGGATGGGCCGGGAGCAGTGCGGCGATGCTGTACGCGTCGGGGCCGGTGGTCACCCCCAGGTCCTCGTCGAGCCCGTCCACGACCAGGACGAGCCGCGACCCCTGTTCCCGGCAGACGGTGGCCGCGTCGTCGAGCAGCGCAAGTAGGTGCGCGGCGCGGGTCGCCCCGGTCAGGTGCGCGGGCACGGGCCTGCCCAGTAGCGCCGCGAGCTGCTCCATGACGACATCGATGAACGCCTCGCGGTCGCTCTGCCCTGCAAATCGCGCAGTGACGAAGAACGAGACGAGGTGCACGCCTGCCGGTGGGTGAAGCACGAACCAGGACAGCAGGGCCGACTTGCCCGCCCACGCCTTCGCCCGCCACCACCGGTAGGCGCTCCCGCCGGGGCGGGTGCAGAACTCGGCCAACTCGGCGAGTTCCGCCTCCCGGCCATGGAGCCTGTCCGGCGCGATCGACCGCACCTGGTAGAGATAGGCCGAGCGGACCGGGACCGGTTCGCCGGCCAGCACATTGATCTGCAGGCCATCACCGATCAGTAACCCCGACACTCCTCGGGCGTCGATCCGCGGAGGTCGGCCGTCCTGACTGTCCACCCGCTACGCCCTCAGTTGAACGTGTTGAACTGGGTGGGGTGGTCGCCGATCTGCACGCCCTTGGCACCACGCGCGTCGACCTGGTACTTGCCTTCCGAGCGGACCAGCTCCCGGAACTTCTCGGCCGCCGCCAGCAGTTCCTGGTCCCGGTCGGCACCGGACGCGATCAGCTCCTCACGCAGCTGGGCCTCCCAGACTCCCGGCTCCACCTGCTCAGCGTCCAGCACCTCCTCGCCGCGTGCGGACAGCCGACGGCGCACCGCCCCACGGAGCGCGTCGTACGCGTCCCGCACAGCTGTGCTCGCAGTGTCCATCAGCCCCGCCGACGCACCGGCCGCAAGCGCCGCCACCACGAGATCCACCTCGGTCATCAGACCCCCCTGACGCAGTTGGCGCCCAGTTTTCCAGCACACCGCCTTCTCCACACGAGACTTCGACGATTTCCCCCAGGGTGAGTTCGGCTGGATTCGTACAGTAGGTCGATTTGGCGGTGATGCGCGGACAGGCGTTCTGATTTGTTCGGTCGTAGGGGCCGGTCAGCCGGTTGTGAGATGCACGTCAGCCGCATCCGTACGCCCGGCCGGTAGCGTGCGTACGCGCTTGCCGCCGCACCGAACACGTCTGCTCAAGTGGACTGGAGCTTCTCCCAGGACAAGGCCAGTTGGTGGTTCGTTACGACGAGCGGACCGTGAAACACACCGCTGCGGCCTCTCCGGACGGCCGCCGGGGCAGTCAAACCCGTCAAGGAGTGTGCCGTGGTCGCCGGCGGGGGTGTCCAGTCCTGCGGCAGGGAGCGGGCGTACTGTGCCAGGCAGAGGCCGGAGCAATTGTCAAGAGTTGTGGGTTGGGTGACGAGTGATCAGGCTGCGGCGTCGACGTTCACACGCTTGGCTGCCCGCGTGCCCGCTCGGTGCCCCACCTTCACCATGAATCAGCCCTGAGGGCGGTTCAGTGGCCGACATCGTCCTTGGCCAATCTCCGCGTGCCGCTCGGTGGCCGGCTCCCGACCCGGCTCTCCCCCGCGCGGGGCGGCACGCTGCGCAGCCCTTGATCCGGAACCCCAGCCGAATGGACATCCGCACGCCTGCGTGGCCTGTTTGGATCCTCCCGCCCGCAGTGGTTTCCGGTCGAGAAATGGAGTATCGATTGCTTTGGTCCCTACCTCGCCACCACTCTGAGCCCGGTACGCAGCCCGGGCGCATATGTCAGAACAGGGGGGCTTTGTCATGCAGAACGTCGCGGTGATCGGTGCAGGGCACATGGGGACAGCCATGATCGCGGGGATCCGGAAGCAGATGCCGGACGTACGGATCGAAGTCGCGGAGCAGTCGTCGGAGCGGGCCGGCCTCATGCGTGACCAGTTCGGCATCGAGGCCCGCGAGGCGTACACGCCCCGCCCCGGCACGGTGGTCCTGCTCGCCATCCCGCCCCAGGCCTTCGAGGAATTCGCCGCGCGGGCCGCCCCAGGCTCCTACCGGGACTGCCTCATCATCTCCGTGATGGGTGGGGTGACCCTCGCCGCGATCACCAAGCTGCTCGACGCGCAGCGCGTCGTGCGGTCGATACCCAATACCCCGTCCGAGGTGGGGCAGGGCATGACGGTGTTCTGCGCCGCCCCTTCGATCGGCGAGGCCGACGTGGAGGCGGCCCGGCGGGTGCTCTCGGTGATCGGCGGGGTTCTCCGCGTCGCGGACGAGACCTTGCTGGACGACGCCTCCGCGCTGTGCGGCGGCGGGCCCGCCTTCGTCGCTCACATCGCGGGTGCCTTCGCCGACTTCGCCGTGACGGCGGGCTTCGACGCGTCCCAGGCGCGGGCCATCACCTGCCAGGTGCTACGCGGAACGGCCGATCTGCTGGAGCTCACACGGCGCGACCCGGAAGAGGTGGCCCGCCAGGTCATGACCCCGGGAGGGACCACGGAGCGCGGCATGTCCGTGCTTCGGCAGCGGAATCTGCACGATGTGATCACCGAGGCGCTCGACAGCGCCGCCGCCCGTTCGCGTGAGCTCGGCGCGATCGGCAAGTGAGACCTTGCCGGCACACGAGAGTGCAGTCGGAGCCCGGCAGTGATGTTGGGGCAGGGACAACCAGCAGGGAACCCACTCGTCGGACGGAGGGGAAGATATGGAGGGCACGTGCTCGGTCTGACCAATGAGAGTCGGAAGTCCGAGTCCGCGATGATATCGTCGCAAGACTCGTACGAGGCCTACTTCGGGCTTGGCCACTCGCTTCGCTTCCTCGACCGGTCCGGGGTCTTCCGGGTCAGCCCGGCCGGGCTGCGCCTCGGCGACCTGCTGGTTCGGCATGTGCAAGTGCCGTCCGGCGACGGTTGGACACTCGACATGGGCACCGGCAGCGGGGTCCAGGCCCTGCTGCTGCGCAGCATCGGCGCCCGGAACATCGTGGCCACGGACATCTCGGAAACCTCCGTGAAGATCGCGGGCGAGAACGAGATCTTGAATTTTGGGGACCGGGCCGTCACCTTCGAGGTGGGCAGCCTCTTCGACGCACCCTCCGCCGACCGGGCATTCGACCTCATCGTCTTCAACCCCCCTGGTTGGCGTACTCCTTCGCCCGAATGCCAGGAGGGTCTGGAGCGGCTCGGCCTGACCGGACTCGGTCTGGAAGCAATGTTCTGGGGGGACCGTGTGCTCACGGAATTCCTCGGTCGCCTGCCCGACCACCTGGCCGAATCCGGGCGGGCCATCGCCGGCTTCAACTCCATGGTCGGAATCCAGAGAGTGCTCGCCGACGTCAGAGAACAGTTCGGCGCCCACTACCCCTTGAGGTTTCGGCTCCTGGAGCGGCACACCTTCCCTCTCTTCGTCTACACGGAGAAATGGCGCGCCTCCATGGGCATGCTCATGACGGAGTTCCAGCTCTGGAAGGAGCACTACGGCTCCGCGTTCTCCGTGCACGCCGACGGCACCCTCTACTTCTCCTACGAACTGGTCGAATGCCGAGTCTCTCGTTCCGCGAGGGCCACCAGATGACTCATCCGGCCCCTGCCTCAGGGGTGGCCGCCGGAGTGTCGTCCATGGTGGTCGCGAACCTGATCCTGGGTTCCTCGGTCGTCTACTGGCATGCGCTCGGCCACATTCCGGCGATCACCCTGCTGGGGTACCGGGTCCTGGTCTCCCTCGTGACCGTCACCTTGGCCGTCGCCGTCCTGCGCCGCACCGGGGCGCTGCGCGCGGCGGTGGCCGACCGGCGACTACTCGTCACCCACCTGCTCGCCGCCGTACTGATCTGCGTCAACTGGCTGGCCTTCATCTGGGCGTCGATCCACGGCCGGGTTATCGAGGCCAGCCTCGGGTACCTGATCGCGCCGGCCGTCACCATCGCCGTGGGGATGCTCCTCGTACGCGAACCGGCCAGCCGGCTGCGCCGCGCCGCGCTGGCGCTCTGTCTGCTCGGTATCGCCCTGCTTCTCACCAGAAGCGGTGAACTGTACTGGTGGGTGTTCGTCACCATCAGCACGAGCTGGGGGCTGTACGGCGCCGTCAAGAAGCTTTCCCCGGCGGACCCGGTCACCGGTCTCACCTTGGAGACGTCCTTCCTCGCCGTCGGCGTCGTGGCGGTCGCCGCGCTCTCCCCCTACTCACTGGCGCTGCAACCGTCCGCCGACACCTCCGACTACGTACTGCTCGCGCTCTGCGGGCTGATCTCCGTCATTCCGCTCTGGCTCTTCTCGCTCGGCGCGAAGGCCATCACCCTGACCGTGTCCGGCTTCGTCCAGTACCTGAACCCGACCGCCCAGCTCGTCATCGCTGTCAGCGTCTACGGACAGGTGCCGTCCGCCAACACCTTCGTCTGCTTCGCACTGGTCTGGCTCTCGCTCGTCTCCCTCGTCCTGGAGGCCGTCCTCGGTGAGCGACGCCGACAGCCGAGGAATCAGCAGCCGTCTACGGAACTGATGAAGGGAACCACCGTTCGTGACCAGTACCTATGACGTCGTTGTCGTCGGCCTGGGGATATCCGGATCCGCCACTGTCTCGGCGTTGGCGGCGCGCGGGGCTTCCGTCCTCGCCGTCGACACGCATGGCCCGACCCACCGGTACGGCTCCTCCCACGGCGAGAGCCGTATCTTCCGGCGCACGTACTGGGAAGGGACGTCGTACCTGCCACTCCTGAACCGGGCCGATCGAATGTGGAGCGAACTGGAGAGAGCGCACGGCGACGTCCTGACCGTGCGCACCGGCGGCCTCTTCATGGGTGACAGCACCGAGGGCCTGGTCGAGCTCAGCCGGCACACCGCCCAAGACGGCTGCATCCCGCACGAGATCTGGGACGCGGCCGAAGCCAACGCCCGCTTCGACTGGCTCAACCTGGGTCCGGACATCTCCGTCCTGTACGAACCCGGCGCCTACACCCTTCTCGCCGACCGCGCCCGGTTGGCACTGCTCGACGCGGCCGTGCGCGCCGGCGCCGTAGTTCGCTTCGGTGAACGGGCGCTGGCCGTCTCCTCCACCGCCGAGGGGGCGTCCGTACATCTCGGTTCCGGAGAGACGGTGTCGTGCGGAGCAATCGCCCTGTCCGCCGGCCCCTGGTCGAACGACTTCCTCGCCGACGAGCTCCCCGGCATCCTCCACCCGCACCGCGTGCCCGTGTACTGGTTCCGCACCCGATTCCCCGGGGCTAACGAGGGAATGCCCGCGTTCGTCTACGAGTCGGCTTCCGGGGGTGTCGTCTACGGCTGCCCGGAATGGGGCCGCGGCGGCCGGGAGGTCAAGATCGGCTTCCACAACAGGCAGCAGACCCCGGGCGATCCGTCCGACCCGACTCCCCACCGGGTCGGGTCGACGCAGCAGGCCGAGATCGTCGAGGCGGTGTCGCGGTTCCTGACGGAAATCGACCCCGAGCCCGTGCGGTCCGCGATGTGCTTCTACACGATGACGCCGGACGGTAGCTTCGTCATCGACCGGGCGCGGTCCGCGCCGCGGCTGGTGTACTCCGCCGCCTGCTCCGGACACGGCTTCAAGTTCGCCCCGGCGATCGGGGAGTGTCTGGCGCTGCTGGCCCTGGGGGAGAAACCGGACCTCGACCTCACCGCCTTCGCCCGGGCGCGGTTCGACGTCCAGCGCTCTGACGGCAGTGCTGCAGGAGAGCTACAACGCCGAGGACCGCGATCACGCCGATGAAAGGGCGGTGAAAGACTTCTGGCACACCCAACGGCGCGAAGTCGCCCAAGTCCGTCAGGAAGACGATTGACAGGGGCCCGGCAGTCGAGCCCGATCCAGCAGTGGCCGTCACCGGACAACAGCACGACCGGAGACAGCAGTCCCCACTCCCCCACCCGGTACGGCGTGTCCAACAGACAAGCCGTGCTCGCTGGCGTCCGCCACGCCGGATGCTCTCCGGTGCGTCCTCGGCAACGGCGCTTGCCTGGACGCAGTGATGACGCAGGAGCGGCAGCGCTTCGGACTGCTCGCCCTGGACGAGGTCGTCGAATTGTTCGATGCCCTCCGACCTCGGGCGCAGATCCTTCGCGAGCTCGTTGAGCGGGACGTCGCGTTCGTTCATGGCTGCCTCCCGTGGGACGGACGCCGCTCCGCAGCAGTGATCAGGATTCCCAGCAGCACCGCCAGATCGGCCGCGCCTTCGGCGTCGTTGGCCCGGCTCCTCTCGGTGCCACGGGCTCGGTCGAGCATGGCCTGCGCCCACCAGCGCCGTACGGCGCCTGTGACGTTCTTCTCCTCCGCGGCCAGGACCTCGCCGTAGCACCGGGCACCCCTCTCACCCACCAGCGCGATACCGATGGCGTTGATCGTGTGCGGGACCGCCGCGCAGCTCCAGCGGCTGCCCTGCGGAGTGACGGCCCTGCCATATGCACACTTCTGTAAGGTGGTGTGCATGACGGAGACGACATACTCGATCGTGGAAGCCCGCGCCCGCCTGGGCGCCATCGCCCGCGAGGTCAGCGCCACCCGAGAGCCGGTCGCCATCACCGACCACGGGCAGACCGTCGCCATACTGGTCAGCCCCGCCGACGCGCTGGAGCTGCAGGAGCTGCGGGCGCTGGCCGCCTACCGCGCCCGCCAGGCACGCGGCGAGAACGCGGGTGTCCCGCACGGCGAGGCGTACCGCCGTGTGTTCGGCGGGTCTGAGGCGTGAGCTACGAGGTCGTCTGGGAGCCCGAGGCCCTCGCCCAGGCCGAGCGGTTCGCCAAGGACGACCCCCACGGTGTCCGGCAGGTGTTCACGGCTGTCGACCGCCTCGCCGACGACCCCCGGCCCGACGGCGCGTTCGGCAGCGCCGACCTCTTGCGCATCCACATCGGCCCCTACCGGGTGCTGTACGAGATCAACGACCAGCAGATCCGCGTCAGCGTCATCCATCTCGGCCGCATCCGCTGATCCTGGCAGTTGCGGGAGCGAGGGGTCGCTGGCAGGCAGCGGGGTGTTCAGGAAGGTCGTGTGCCACCAGCGAGGGGGAGACCGCCTACGCCCGTCGCCTGTTGCACCATATCCGGCCCGGACATGCTGGCCTTGTGGGACAAGGGCTTCGACGCCAAGGCTCGGCAGCCGCCTCGCGGGCTTCCGACTCCTCGCACAGCGAGCCCATTCGCCACTCCTCCTCCACCACCATCACGGTAGAGAAGAGCAGCCCCGAGCACAGCCCCGATCAGTGTTCTCCCGGCTCAGCCCCCTTCAGAGGTACTGCGCCCATCGCGGCTCCCCTCCTGCGCCGCCGGCCGCACGGGCGGCCCGGGGCCCGGCGGCCCCGGGGCCCGCGCGGGTCAGTCGCCGTCGGCTCCCGCCACCAGGCCGAGCAGCACCTGTCGGAGCAGGGCCTCGGTGGGGGCGGCGGGTCGGCCCGCGATGCCGGACCGGAACAGGGCCGCGCCCTCCATCAGCATCACGAACACCTCGGCACGGCTCCGGGCGTCCTCGGGGCCGGTCTGCGGGGCGTGCTCCCGGATGAAGGCCGCGAGCTGCGCGGCGTACGCGGCGTAGAAGGCGGTGACCGCCTCGGCGGCCTGGGCGTCGTGTGCCGCCATCGCCCAGACCTCGGTGAACAGCCGCACCAGGTCGGGGTCGTCGTGGTCGGCGAGGATGCTCTCCAGGGCGGGGCCGGGATCCGCCCGGCAGCATCGGCCGCCCGTGCCGTCGGCGTCGCCGTCACCCTCGGTGGTGGGTGCGAGGGCGGCGATCCGTTCCAGGGAGTCGGCCAGGATCCGTTCGAGCAGAGCGGCCAGCAGGTCGGAGCGGGACGGGAAGTAGTACTGGAGATGGCCGAGGCGGACCCCGGCCGCGTCCGCGACCGCCCGCATGGTCAGCTCCGCGCCTCCCGAGGTGAACAGGATCCGCCGGGCCGCGTCCAGCAGGGCCGTGCGCCGCTGGTGGCCCTTGGAGGTGGCGGCGCTCATGCGGCGGCCGGGGCCGAGGTGCGGTCGATGTCCACGCGGACGCCGTACTCCGTCAGGGCGGCGAGGGCGTGGGCCGGTCGCGGGTGCTGCTCCGGGAAGACCAGGCCCTCGGGAGCGGGTGAACCGTCGAGGCCGAGTACGCGGCGCAGGCCCAGCAGCGCCCCGAGCGCGGTGAGGTGGCACTGGCCGGACGGGTCGGTGAGGGTGGCCGTACGGGTGATGCCGCGGTGGGTGACGTCCACCCGGAACCCGGCGGTGCCGCCCTCGCCCGGGGCGTGCAGCAGGGCGCGGCGTACCGGGGTCCAGCGTTCGCCGCCGGCCCAGCGGAAGAATCCGGCGCCGCCGAGGGCCAGGAGGGCGCGGGTGGCGCCTGCCGAGCTGAAGCCGATCCGGGTGGCGGCGGTGGCCGTGCCCAGGGTCAGCGGCAGGGTGAACTGCTCAGGGGTGTCGATCCGGGCGACCCGCACCGGGCCCGCGCCGATCCGGACGGTACGGGCATCGGTGAGCGGGGCGGCCAGGCGGCGACGGCCGCCCTCGATCACCTCGAAGCGCACGCCGAGGCGGTCCATGAACTCCACGGAGTCCGCACCGGACCGGTCGGCCATGTCCCAGCGGACGGCGGTCTCGACCCGCTCGGCGCCGCCGAGTTCCTCGGCCAGTGCGGCCGCGGCGACGCTGCTGACGCCGCCCATCCAGGCGGAGGAGAGCAGCACGGGGGCGGTGGGGCGCAGCAGCGCGGCCACGGTGACGGCGCGCTGCAGCCGGGCGGTCCATCGGGTGATGTCCACGTACGGGACGCCGGCCGAGGCGGCGGCGCGCAGCACCCGGTCGTCGGGGTCGTTGACCGAGCTGATGACGGCACGGACGGCGGCGGTGAACGGCGCGGGATCGGCGAGGTCCCAGGCGCGCACCTCCCCGTCGAGCTCGTGGGCGAGCGCCCGGCCGCGCTCCGGGGAGCGGCCGGTGAGCAGCAGGGGGGCCGTGGGGGCGATCAGCCGGGCGATCTCGGTGCCCACGGTGCCATAGCCGCCGGTGATCAGTACGGGGCCGGACGGGTCGTGCCGGAGCCGGTCGGTGATCGATTGATCAGTCATGGGCACAATCTTAGGTCGATCGACCTAAAATCTGTGTGAGCCCGCACCGGCCGCGCGGTACGGGCGCTCGTCGTGTGCGTCCGCAGTGGGTTTCGGGGCGGTTCAGGTTCCGGGCGAGGGCGTGGCCAGGCGGATGAGCACGCGTGGTCGGCCTCTCGGATGGCCTGTGCGCTGTGGCGGTCGCGGCCGGAGTGGCCGGAGCCTCCGGAGCTGATGGCCCGCGGAGCGTCCACCGCCATCGTTGAACCGGAGATCGGCACACTCGTCTGCGACTGCGAGACCGGCGGAGTTCCGCCCGGGGCGGTGGCCTGACCCGGTCTGCGACTGACCAACGGGTCCGAGACCGATCTGTCGGCACGGTTCCGTGCGGAACTCGCCGCCGACCCGGCAGGCGCGTCCTGAGCAGGGTCCTTCGCGACAGGCACCCTCACCTTCCAGACCGCCCGGGGCCGGTGCAAGTCTGGCTGCCTCAGGCTTCTGGGGGCGGACTCTTCGATTCGGCGGCGCGGCGGTATTCGGCGTTGAGGCGCTGGGCTTCCTCGAGCTGGTCTTCGAGGATGATGATGCGGCAGGCGGCCTCGATGGCGGTTCCCTGATCGACGAGTTCGCGGGCGCGGGCGGCGAGGCGCAGTTGGTAGCGGGAGTATCGGCGGTGGCCGCCGGCGGAGCGGAGCGGAGTGATGAGGCGGGCTTCACCGAGGGCGCGGAGGAAGCCCTGGGTGGTGCCGAGCATTTCGGCGGCTCGACCCATGGTGTAGGCGGGGTAATCGTCGTCATCGAGACGGCCGAACGAGTCGTCTGTGGTCATTGCACCTCTCTGTGGAACACGCCGGAGGGGCCTTGGTGCCGTACGGCACCAAGGCCCCGAAGGAACTACACCATCTGCCGGCCCTGGTTCTGCGCCGGCTTTCTGTTTCCGCAGAGCCGACCGAGATGCCGTCGGGTCTGCGGGGATCGCGGTTGCTTGACCGGAGACCACCTCGCTAACGATGTCCTGCGGTACCCGGGCTCAGCCGTGCCGCCCGGGCGATCCTGATGGTGACGGCCCCTCCGTTCTTCTTTGGGATCGATCACTTGTCTTCTGCTGGTACTGCTCAACGGCCTGTCCCAGCGCCGCTCTTCGGCAGCCGGCCCCGTGCCCTGACTGCGAACCCGCTGCCGAACTTCCCGGTACGCGCGCTGCAGCTGACGCCTTTACCAGGGAACCACGGTCACCACACTGCTGGTACTTCGCACTGCACTTGCCGATCGGGCACGTGGGCAATGCTCGCGGCAGCCCCTGATCACTGCGGGCCGCCCGGTGCGGTGGTCAGCCCCGTCGCCGTCCTGCTACCGCTGTGGCTTCGGACTCCACCACCGCACCGTCCTGCGTACTTCGACTACCTGTACTGCGGTACTGCTGCCCGGCAGTTCGTCTCTGCCAGGGCCCTGCGGTCTCTCGACTACAAGCAAAACCATAACCCGATCACGCCCGAATGTCTACTTCAGCCAGCATAGATTTTCGCGTGTCCCGCAGGTAGGTAATCGACCTCAAGCAGATCACGCAGCGGGGGCGTCGCCGACCTGGTAGGCGATGAAACGGGTGGGGCAGACCAGCGCAGTCACGCTGGAGTGTGACCGGCCGGACCACCGGTCCGGAGAACGCCGCGGACGTTCCAGCCAGAGGCGGCCGGGCGGCGCCGTATCGCCGTGACTACGGGCGCACGACGATGTTGCCGATCTTGCGGCCGCTGTCGACCCGACGATGTGCTTCAGCGATGTCGCACAGCTCGTAGATCCGGTCGATCACGACGGTGATCGCGCCATCGGCGGCCAGCCGCAAGAGGAACTCGAAGTCCCCGACGCGTTCGGGTGCAGGGCCCGCGACGACGTTGCCACGGGCACGTACGGTGTCGCCCAGGCCCGCGACAGCCAGCAGCAGCACCCCTTTGGGGCTCAGCAGGCGCCGACCTGACGCGATCGAAAGGTTGCCGACGACGTCCAGCACCACGTCGAACCGGTCGGCGATGCCGGCCAGGTCGTTGCGGGTGTAGTCGACGACCCGCGCTGCTCCCAGGTCGGTCACCAGACCGGTGTTCGCCGTGCTGGTCACGGCGGTGACGGTCGCGCCGAAGTGCTTCGCCAACTGGACGGCGTTCGTGCCGATCGCGCCTGACGCACCGTTGATGCACACCGACGTGCCGGGTCCCACCGACGCCTTGTCCCGCAGGAAGTACAGCGCCGTCGAACCTCCGAACAGCACCCCTGCCGCGTCCTCGTGGCTCACCGCAGACGGCTTCCGCGCGAGCTTCTTCGCCGGCACCACGACGTACTCGGCATGTGCGCCGAGTTTCACCCCGGCCATGCCGCACACCTCGTCACCCGGCGCCATGTCACGGACGCGCGCACCAACGGCAACGACCTCCCCGGAGAAGGAGCTGCCCAGGACCGTCCGCCGAGGACGGAAGACGCCGAAGGCCAACCGTGCGAACAACCCGAAACCCGCCGGGAACCGGGCCCCGCGGATACGCGAGTCGGCCGAGGTGACCGCCACCGCCTTGACGCGGATCAGCACCTCGCCTCCGCGTGGCGCGGGCCGTGGAACCTCGCCGATACGCACAACGTCGGGCGCGCCGTACCGGTCGACGACTGCTGCCTTCATACACCCCTCCTTACAAGTGTAAGTCTGCGCTTCACGGTAGCCTTACGGGCGTAAGTCAGCAAGCCTGATCAGAGAGGTTCCGTCATGCCCCGGCGTCCAGCGCTCAGTCACGACCGCATCATCGACGCCGCGGTACAGGTCGCCGACCGCGGCGGCCTCGCCCAGGTGAGCATGCGCAACGTCGGCAAGGAACTCGGCGTCGAGGCGATGTCGCTCTACCATCACCTCGCCGGCAAGGACGCGTTGCTGGACGCCCTGGCGAACTGGACCTTCACCCAGATCGAGCTGCCCGAACCCCGGCAACCGTGGCGACAGGCGATGACCGACCGCGCGGCGTCGGCCCGCGCCACCCTGTCACAACACCCATGGGCCCTTGGCCTCATCGAGTCTCGCCGCTCCCCAGGCCCGGCCCTGCTCCGACACCACGACACCGTGCTCGGCTGCCTGCGCCACAACGGCTTCCCGATGACGCTGGCGTCACACGCCTTCTCCGCGATCGACGCCTACGTCTACGGCTTCGTGCTGACCGAGCTCAATCTGCCCTTCGACACCGACGCCGGAGTCGAAGAATTCGTCGGCGAGATCCAGGACCGGCTCTCCCCCGATGCCTACCCGCACCTGGCCGAGCTGATCACCGAGCACGTCATGCATCGGGACTACTCCTACGCCGACGAGTTCGGCTACGGTCTCGACCTCATCCTCGACAGTCTCGAATCACGCCTGGCAAAGCGGTGAGGCGCCTCCAGCAACGCAGTCAGGGCTCGGACGAGCAGCCTTGGAGAGCGACGAGGCTGTCGAGGCGCGCGGTATGCGCCGGAGGTGCCAGGAAGCGAGCCCGTCACTGCCCACCGGCGCGGCGAGGGCCGTGACTGCGAGGGTGATGTCCGTTGCTTCGACTCGAGGCCCGTCTTTCCGTCAACTCCCGGGAGTAGCGGGCACTGCGAGGCGACCGTGGCCGCTTCCCGGCCCGGGGAACGACCAAGAAGGCATACACTGTCCGGGCATTCTTTGACATGTACAGACGCGGTGCCAGGGGGAGGCATGACGTGTCCGAGCCAGACCGGCAATCCGGCGGCGGGCCGACGTCGGCGAAGGTCCTGGAGTCCGGGTCCGACCTGAGGCGCCAGGGCGGTCCCGCGAAGGAGCTTCCGGCCGGTACGAGAGCCACCCGCAAGGCCCGGAAAGCATGGTCGTCGCCCCGCCTCCGACGCCGCACCGAGGCGGGAGCCTGCGCCCTCGCCGCTCTCACCTGGGCCGGTACGGCCGCCGCACTCTCCGGTCCGGTCCTGGAGCACGGCTGGATGGGAACCGTGCTGCACGGATTCGGCGCGCTGGCGATCCTGTGCGGGCTGGTCGTCTGGGTCCGCTCCCCCACGCCCGGAACCGGTCGACTGCTGATGATCTGCGGCGCCGCGTTCCACCTCGGGGACCTGCGGGCGAGCCACCATCTCGCGCTCTTCGCGATCGGCTACTCCCTCGCGTACCTGTGGACGGCGGTACTGGGCCACCTCGTGCTGGCGTTGCCGGACGGGCGCCTGGCGGACCGCCCGTCAAGGACCGTCGCGGTGGCCGGCTACGTCGGCGCGGTGGGCACGCAGATCGGCCGGTACGTCGCGGAGTCGCCACGACCACCCTGGTGGTGGGACATGACGCCCGGCCCCAACACCGTCTGGGCTCAGGCCGCCAGCTGGATCTACATCGGGCTGACCGTGGCCGTAATGGCGGTGGTCGCCCGCCGCTGGGCCTCGTCGACCCGGCTGCGCCGTCGTCATGCCACGGCCATGTGGGTCGCCGCGGCGGTGGCCGGGGTCGGCGGCATCGCTGCCGCGACGGCCGGCGCACTCGGCGCACCCGTCGGCGTCCGCGTGGCGATCCTGCTCGCCGCGCTGGCCGTTGATCTGCTCGTCATCCCGCTGGTCGCGATGGCCAGGCTGGTCCAGCTGGAGATCGCGCAGGGACGAGCCGCTCGTGCGGTGCTGCGGATCGAGCAAGGAAACCCCCACCTTCCGCCCCAACTGCTCCAGCAGGTGCTCGCCGACGCCCTGGGCGACCCCACGCTCACCCTCGTCCACCCATCGGGCCCCGCAGACGGCACGCAGCCGCGGCCGCAGCGTCCCCCGAGCGGCCGGGCCGTCACGGGGGTCCGCCGCCGGGGCGCCCTCATCGCCCTCGTCGAGCACGACGAGGCGCTGGCCGCGCAGCGCCCGCTGGCCGAGGCCGCGGTCGGAGTCGCCGGGTTGGCCATCGACAACGCCCGTCTGTACGCCGCTCAGCAGGCCCAGCTGGAGGAACTACGGCGGTCGCGGGAACGGATCTCGACCGCCGCGTACGAGGAGCGTCACCGTATCCAGCGGGATCTCCACGACGGGGCACAGCAGGAGCTCTACACCGTGCTTCTGCTCCTCGACGTCGCCCGGCACGCATTGACCGGCACGTCGACGCCCGACCCGGCGGCAGCCGGGGCGACGGTCGAGCGGGCGCACCGACTGCTCGGCGAGGCGATCGCCGGATTACGGGACCTGACCGAGGGCATCTACCCGACCGACCTGGTCGCGCACGGGCTGGCGGCGGCCGTGGACCGACTGGCCGACAGCGCGCCGGTGCCGCTCCATACCGATGTCCCCCCGTGCCGGTGGCCCCGACACATCGAACTGACCGCCTACTTCCTGATCGTCGAAGCGCTGACGAACGCGTACAAGCACGCCGACTGCCAGCGAATAGGCCTGATGGTCCGTCCGGTGGACGGCGGCGTGGTGATCGAGATCAGTGACGACGGACGAGGCGGGGCATCCGCGAGGCCGGGATCGGGACTCAGCGGATTGCACGACCGCCTCGCGGCCGTCGGAGGAACCCTGACCGTCACCAGCCCGGCCGGGTGCGGCACCCGGCTGACCGCCCTGCTTCCCGTGGAGGATCCATGCGCGTAGCCGTCGTCGAGGACCAGCCGCTCCTGCAGGACGTTCTTGCCGAAGGCCTGACCAGCCGCGGCCTCACCGTGGTCGGCCGGGCCCGGGACGCCACCGAGGCCCTGCTTTCCCTCGAGCGGACGGAACCCGAAGTGGTGCTGCTCGACATCCGGTTGCCTCCGGGCTACTCCGACGAGGGGCTGTGCCTCGCCGAGACCGTACGGGCCCGGTATCCGGCCGTCGGACTGCTCGTCCTCTCCTCGTACGCCGAACTCCACTTCGCCCAGCGGCTGCTCGGGTTGCAGGAGGACACCCGGGCGGTGGGGTACGTGCTCAAGGAGCGGGTCGGGGACCTCAACGAGCTCATCGAGGCGATCCGGCGAGTTGCCGCCGGTGAAGTGGTGGTGGACCGTCATCTCATCAACCGGCTGATGTCCAGGCAGCGTTCGAGCGACCCGTTGGAGCGGTTGAGCCCGCACGAGCGGCGGATCCTGGCCCTGGTCGCCGAGGGGCGCTCCAACCTGGGCATCGCGGAGCAGATGGCCTGCCGGGTGAGCACCGTCGAGAAGCACCTCTCGTCGATCACCGCGAAGCTGGATCTCGCCCCGATCGGCGAGGCGACGCGCCGCGGGGTGAATGTCCGTGTACTCGCCACGCTCGCATTCCTGCGAACCGTTGACAGCAGTGCCGCTGCCGCCGAGGGGCCGCGGTGACCGCAGGCCGCCCGTGGTACAGCGGCTCCTGCCACCCAGGTTTCCCCACCGTCGTGGTACGGGATCGCCTCCGCGACGCCCGTGGCTTTCCCGGTCGTTGCGCGGGCTCCGAGCGGCGATTCTCGTTGTGCCCGCCGCCGATGGTGCGCGGCGAGGTTCATCGCCATTGACCAGGAAGGAAGCCAACGTGCGTGGCCGACCCAACATCTCCCTGAAACGCCTCTCCGTACTCGCCACGGCGACCGTGCTCGCCGCGGTCGGCATGGGCGTCACCGCCGCACCGGCGAGCGCCGGGCCGATCGGGCCCTGCACCTCCCTGCGTTCGTTCAATCTGGAGTTCAGAACCGGCGGCGACGACCTGCGAGGCAACTCCGAGGTCGTCGTGTGGCTCAGAACCACCAGCGGAACCATGGAGCTGCAGCACGTGTGGGGTCGGTTCGCCAACCACACGAGCACCTCACGTCTGGTCACCTTCCAGAACCCCAACTGGGCGGTGAACTCCTGCACCATCACCGGGGTGTCGGTCCGGATGGTGTCGCACCCCGAGTGGCACGAGACCGCCGACAACTGGAACATGGACGGCTTCGCCCTCCAGGGCTACTCCTCGACCGGCACCTACGGGTACTCCCTCTCGCGCAACAGCGCCAACAAGCGGTTCACGGCCAGCTCGCCCTGGTGGCACGCGGCCGAGTAGTGCGGCGGCGGACCCCGGCCCGCACCCACGCGCCGGCCGGTGCACCGCGTCGCCGGCACACCGCGGCGGATTGACGGAAGACACATGGAGCGGGCGCCGGTCGGCCCAAGGCCGCAGCAGTACCGATACACGGCCGGCGTCCGCACCACCCCGGCATGCGGCCACAGCCGTACGTCAGGCCGCACTGCTCGGCGGCGTGGCCAGCGGTGAACACGGGGCGCGGCGGCGCAAGGCCGGCAGACGCACACCGACAGCCGCGGCCACCGCCCCTGAACCGCCGCCCGGCGACCCCAACGACGGCCGACCGGCCTTCATTGCCTCATGTGTGGTACACGGTGCAGCGTGCCTCCCCCGTCGCCCGGCCCCCGGTTCTTCCGCCGGGGCGCACGGACGCCGGGCCCGGCACGCGGATGTCGACCGGCGCGTCCATGCCATCGACGGACGACCGTGACCATGGCTCCGGGGCCGACGACCGGCGGCCCCGGAACACCATCCGCCCCGCGTGGGAAACCCTGGACGGTGCCAACGGGGGTGCGGCCGCAGGCTCAGATGAGGAGCAGGCCGATCCCGGTCAGCAGACCCGTGCAAACCAGCGCCGCGATCAGGATGGCGGTGCGCCCGCTTGCGCCGCGGAGACGCAGAGCGAGGGCCAACGGGCCGACAGGAACGAGCTTGTTGTTCATGTCCATCTCCTGGAATACGGTGGGTGCTCTCGGACCGGATGTGCGTCAGGAGGCGCCTCGTCGGAGGGCATCCCGAAGTCGCAGCAGCTCGCGGCGGCGCGACCGCGCCCGCACCAGGACGAGTACTGCGGCGGCGGTGAGGACGACTCCTCCCACAGCGGTGGCCAGCACGTCGGCGGCAGTACCGCGGACAGCGGCCAGCACCGTACCGGCGACGGCCGTCACCGCGGTCGCCCCGAGTGCGAGGCTCGCGCCCAGCACCCGGTCCCGGGCGAACAGCGGCCGCCGCCTGCTCAGCACCCATCCGGCGAAGCCGGCCCAGGCCAGCCCGACGACGACCAGCCCGGCGAAAGCCAGCTGCGTGCGGGCGGGCAGCGGATCCGGCTCGGTCGCCCACAGCACCGCGATCAGCGCCGCACCGCCCCCTCCCGCCAGGCCCACCGCAACGTGGCGCATCCGGGAGCGCAGCGACAACTCCGCTGCCAGCGCGCGGTCCAGCTGCTCGGGCACGCCCCGCTGAGCTGCGGGCTTCTGCTCACTCATGCCTCGTATCCCCTTTCGGCAAGGATGCTCCGCAACATGCGCCGTGCGCGGTGCAGCCGGCTCTTGACCGTGCCGGGCGCCACACCGAGCACCTCCGCACAGGCTGCCAGCGGCAGATCCTCCAGGTGGAACAGGATCAGCACTTCGCGCTCCAGGGGCGGCAGCTCGGAAAGGCCGGCTTCGATCTGCATGGTGGTCAGGACGCCACTGAGCTCGTCCCCTTCGGCGACGACGGCGTCCGCCTCCTCCAGGGGTGTCGCCGGCGCCCTGTACGCCTGGCGCAGGTGGTCGGTGACCGTGCGCCGGGCGATGGTGAACAGCCACGGGGTGAACCGCTTCGGCTGCCGCAGGCGCGGCAGGCCACGCACCACCGCGATCCACACCTCCTGAGCAAGATCGTCCGCGAGGTGGGGCGATCCGACCATGCCCTGCAGGTAGCGACACAGCGGGACATGCCAGACGCCCACCAGCTCGCGGAACGCCTCCCGCTCCCCGAGCTGGCAGCGAACCACGAGCAGCCCGTCGCGCACGTCACCGCTCACCGCGCCTCCCTGTCCCACGCCGTCCGTCACACAGACAGTCGGCATTCCGGCCTGAAAGGTTCACAGAACCCCTGACGGGCCTCCCGCTCCGGTGCGGCCGCAGCGCACAGGCCGGGCCCGGGCAGGCCGACGACCTGCATCGACTCGTGGCGCAGGCGTTCAGGACCGTCCTGAGCCGCTGCTGCGGGACGGTTCGTCCTTCGCCTCACCGGACTGCTCCCGGTCGGCGGCCTGCTGTGATGTGGCGACGGTCGGGGACGGCACTGCCCGCCACCGCGCTCACGGGGAGGAGTACCAGGCCAGTGGCGGCGTACGGGCGCGACCGCCGATGGGCTCGATGACGTGCCATGGCAGCGGAGGCCAGCGGCCGTCTCTGGGAATTCCCTGTGATTACGCCGGTCCCCTCCCCGCGCCCGCGCTGCCGACAGGCGCCGTTCTGGTGCACGAGGGTCGCCGCGGCCGGCGGAGGACCGGGCCCACGGGGTTCGGGGCAGAAGGCACGGATGCCCCCATGGAGGGGGGGAGGCGGCGTCCCCTTACGGTGCGAAACCGTCGCCGACTCTCCGTCCCACCATTGCCCCATCTATCGAAGGTCGATAGATTATCATCGCGACTCGATGGAAGGATGGAGCATGGGAAAGCTGACGGTGGGTGCGCTGCGCGCCGTGCTCGTGGTGGTGCTCGCCGGCACCGTGTTCGTACAGGCAGGGATGGTGTGGGCGTTGGTCAGCGGGAGCGACCCGGAGGACGGGTCGCTCCCGCTGACCCCGCTGCGAGTGATCACGATCCTGGGCATGGTGTCGGTCCAGGTCGCCCTGGTCTGTGTATGGCGACTGGTGACGATGGTGCGACGGGGAACCGTGTTCTCCCACGCCGCCTTCCGGTACGTGGACCTCGTGATCGGCGCCATCGTGGCGGCTGCCCTCGCGTGGTTCGCGGTCACGGCCCTCAATGCGCCGGGCCAGCGGGACGATCCGGGCGTCACCGTCATCATGGGCGGAATCGGCGTGGCCATCCTGGGGGTCGCGCTCATCGTGCTCGTGTTGCGGATGCTGCTCGCCCAGGCCGTTGCGCGCGACGTCGAAGCGGCGCAGATGCAGGCCGAGTTGGACGAGGTGATCTGATGCCGATCGCCGTCGACATCGACGTGATGCTGGCCAGGCGGAAGATGTCCGTGGGCGAACTCGCGAACCGCGTAGGGATCACGCCCGCCAACCTGGCGGTACTCAAGAACGGCCGCGCGAAGGCGGTACGCTTCGCGACGCTCGCCTCGCTCTGCGAGGTGCTCGAATGCCAGCCGGGCGACCTGCTGCGCTGGGAGGCCGAGGACGCCGCAGGCGGATGACGCGTCCCCAGGACCGGCGTGAAATCGCCAGCAGCGCCGGCCCGTGACACGGCACGTGGACCGCATGGACATGGATCGCCGATCACCCGCCGCACCGCTCCGCCCCGTTGGGTGGATTCCGGTTGACCTGCATCGCACCGTCCTGGCCGACGATTCGCGACCTGCGAACGCGCCCCACCGCGAAACCCGTCCCCAGCGCGGAGGGGCCGGGGTTCGTCGTTGGGCGGGCAGCCAGGGCTTCGCCGCAGTCGCTTGACGCCCGATTCATAGCGACCTGTCAGTTCGACGGGGGCTTCCGGGAACGCGACAGGCACGGGCTTCCAGGATCACGGAGTTCTCGACGCCCCGTGATCCGAGTGGAAAACCGTGCCTGCCGACGCATCATCGCCGATCCCGCCTCCCTTTCAGCAACTCCGCGAGCGTCTCGGGCCGTGCCCGAGGAGGCCCCGGGCCTGCTGGAGCGACTGGCCGAGGTGCCCGACCCTCGCGATCCGCGCGGCATACGGAAGGCTCCGGTCGTCGTACACGCGCTGACCGCGTGCGCGGTTCTGACCGGAGCGCCCAGGGCCACGGGCCGCAGGATTCATCTGCCCGCCACCTGCGACCACCTCTCCGGCCTGGTCCTGGCCCAACTCGACGTTGGCCAGAAGACCAACGAGGTCGCCTCCTTCCAGCCTCTGCTGGAGACCCTCGCCGACCTGGCGGGGCGTGGTCGCGACCAGCACGTCGACGTCACGCGACTACGCCGGAGCCCTGTGTGAGGGCCACTGCGCCAGGCCGTGTTCCTGTGAGAGGGTCAGACGTTACGGCCAGCCTTGCGTCACCTTGGCGGGGGCGGTGTTCCAACTCTTGGGTATGAACGTGATCATGTAGGTCCCGCGGTCGAAGTCCGCGTATCCGGCGGACCAGTTCCGGAACTTGCTCTCGTATACCTTCATCGGGCCCATGCCCCCGTTGGGCGAGTGATAGTGGTTGGCGTGGGTCCACACGGTCTGGTTGTGATCTGCTTCCTTCTGGTCACCGAACCATCCGTAGTCGAAATTGACATAGCTTTCACCGGAGTTGCCGGGGCTGCGCGAGGTGTTCCTGTCCTTCGACATGTCGACCAGACCTGTGCTCCGGTTGGGGCGGAAAGCCTCCGGGTCGCCGTACTTCCTCTTGTCGGAGGAGCTCCGCGGGTCCTGTCCGCTCCAGAAGTGCTTGGAGTAGATGACCGCCTTCATCCTGGACGGGTCGTAGTTGCCCCCATCCTTGTCCTTGAAGGAAGGGGTGTTCCTCAGAGCCGAGTAGAAGTTCGAGCGGGCGTTCTCGTTGCGCAGAGCGTCGTTCTTTCTTGTGAGTTCCGCCTTGAGGTTGTTGAGATAGGTCCCCTCGTCGTGTGCGTCCTCCAGGGCCTTGTTCATGATGGATGCCACATCACGAGCCCGCTTGAATCCCTTTCCCTCGTCGAAGCTCTCCTTGGCGATGCGCCCTTCAAGCTCGGCCTGCGTCTCGCCTGGCCGGGGAGTGGTGTTCTCCAGAGCGTTACGGTATTTGTTCTCATCGAAGGAGGCGAACGCCAGTCTGTTGGTCGGGTAGGGGCCTGAGTTGACCCAGGTAATGCCCACGCAACCGTAGGACAGCTGTTCTCGCTGCTCTTCGGTCATCTGCCGTGCCTGGCCATCGCGGTGGCTGTAGACCTGCTGCCACTTGCGTATGTAGTTGCTGATGCCCGTAGTCGCCCTGCCCCCGTACGTCCGGTACGCGTCAGGCATGCTGTCAAGCGGCTCGGCGGGAGGCGTCACCCTGCCACTCGCCGCCGCGGAGGCCCTGCGGGATTCGACGGCACTCGGCAGTGACGCCCCTGAGGGCTTGCCGGGCTGACCCAGGCTCAGAGCCTTCTCGTTCAGTGCGTTGATGTACCTGACATCATCTGCCGTCAGGCCGTGCTCTTCGGCAAAGGACCCCCTCTTCTCGCCCTCGACCCTGTTGGCGGCCTGGCTGACCGAAGGTATGAGACCAGCGGTGCACATCACTACGCCCACAGTGGTGAAGACGAGAAATCTCGAGCGTTTGTGCATGAAAGTCACGAACTCCTTTGCAGTGAAACGTCATGAAGCGATGGCATTGCGAGAGGGACAACGCGGTGCGGGGCCTGGGCAGCCCACCCCTGCGTCGCTGCGCCGGAAGCGGTAAGGCACCGGCAGAAGGAGACGTAGAGGATGCGCGAGACGGTGGTGGTGAGTGGCCGGACCGACGGCCACGTCGTCTCTGCCGACCGGAGGCCACCACGATCAGGGCTCTGTCGAGCCGGCCCGATCAGGCAGGGCCGCCGGCCGCGCTACCTCGGGCCCCCGAGACGACGACGCATCCCGGACCGGGTGGCCTGGGCTGCGGTAGCGGACGCCGACGCGCGAGGCGGAGCCCATGAAACTGACGCCGTCAGGCGCACCCGACCCGGGTGAACATGCGCGTGCACGGTGTCCGTGGCGCGGAGGAAACCGAGATCGCCCGCGTTGGGTCCCAGGCCAAGGACCGTCCTTGGCTTCCTCTGTGGGGAGGTGTCCAACGGTCCAGGAACCGCCCCCTGCACAGCCGCCCCGAGGACACAGGGATCGGAAGCCGGCTCGCAGGCTGTCCAGCCCATCCTGTGGAGGGGTTGGTTCATCACATCTCGACTCCCGCATGAATAGTCAGGTTGTACGAGAACAGATCATGTCCCGGTGCCAACTCCGCGACAACACAGAGGCTTCACATTCGGCCACGCCCCCACACAGGGCAGTATTCGGTCACCGCTCCGAGCCCGCGCAACTCCGGACACGGAGCGGCAGCATTCTCCTCACCCGTGGCAAACGGTCTGCGGCGAGGCTGACGGCGGTGACGTCGGGAATCCCGGAGAGTGTTCGATGACGGCACTGCCGACCGGGACGAAGAGTCCCGCAGAGAGGTCGTGAGCCAGATACGGAAGCCGCGGTCAGCACACGGCAGTTCGGAGCCATACGCACCACGCCCACTCCCCAGAACCACTGGATCTCCGCCATTCGCCACTGCGGGCTCTCGCTCGCCTCACCTCCACCGACAGCCCTGTCACACTCCCTGCCCCTCTGTGAAACGGCCGGTAAAGCCCCCTCCGGCCATCCACGCGAGTATTGATGCCTTCGAGATATTCGGTGTTCGATTCAACAGTTCAACCGGGACCACGCCCGGCTACGAGTTCCGACTGAACGCACCTTCGAACAGTTGAAGTTCTGGAGACCCGCCTCCGGCGAGCCAGATGCTCCACTCACCGGTGGCCACTGGGGAGTGGTCGGGCTACCCCGGTGGGGGGCGACGGGCGGAACGGGATCCGGCCCGCCCACCTCCCCCCGCGCTCTACGACGTCGTCTTCGCACTGCTCGACGGAGGCGACGCCGACCGGGCCCGCCGACTGGCGGCGGAACTCCAGTGGCACGCGGCCCAGCGCCTCGGCGTCGAGGAGCTCGTCGTGGCGTGCGCCGCGCACGTGGCCCAGACGCTCCGCGACGACCCTGCCTCCTCACGGTGGCGCTGCGCCTCGTGCCGTCGCCTGGAAGCGCCGGCCCGACGCGATCGTCCTGCTGGCCGGGTCGCCGCTGAATGTGCTCGGAGAGGGCGACCTGGCCGTGCGTGACGGCTTGCGGACGTACGGGACCACGGGCACCTGGGCGTCGAAGTTCCGCTTCGCCGAGAGCACAGTTCGAGCACGGCCCTCCATCACATGGTCGCCGCGTCCAGGATCGCCATGGTGGCCGGGGCTACGGCACGGCGCCCTCCGGGGCCCAGGCGGCGCGGGGCGCGGACGGCGGCGTCCTGGTCCTGTACGCCCACCGAGCCCCGTGATCATGGATTGGGACGGTATGGATTGGGACGGTCGCGAGGCGGGTTCACCACCCAATTCCACTTGGCCGTCGAGCAGGGTCAGAAGCCCATGGCGATCGTGATCGCGGCCGGACAGCACGGAGACCCGCCACAGTTCGAACCCGTGCTGGAAAGGTCCGCGTGCCGCCGACCACGCCTGCGCCTCGATCGGGTCCGCGCGGACAAGGCATCCGAAGCCGGCAGCAACCGCTGACTACCTGAACCCTCGGGAATTGCATCAGGCGGGCGAGGAACTGCAGGTGGCCTGGTCGATGCGGGAAGTGGAACGAGTTCGTAGGGTCTATGGACTGGCTTCCTGAGCAGGTATGTTGCCGAGTTGATCCCATCTGATGCATGATCTGCCCTCCAGAAGGGAGGGTCTGAAGTGGTGCATCAGCGCAAGGTGGCCCTGGCCGGGTCGGCTCAACTGGAGCTCGTCTCCGGGGTGGTCCAGCTGCGTCCCGAGGACGCGATGCTCGACGCGATGCTGCGGGGCTGGCGGGCTCAGCAGAAGTCACGAGGGCTGAAGGACGACACGATCGACCCGAGGGAACGGCTGATCCGCCGGTTTCTCGACTTCACGAACGAGTACCCGTGGCGATGGACGCCCGCCCACCTGGACGAGTGGTCCGCCTCGTTGACGAGCGAGAGACACTTGGCGCCGTCCACGGTCCGCAGCTACCAGGGCATCGTCCGACTGTTCACCGAGCTCCTCATCGACGCCCGCTACGGCTGGGCCCCGGCCTGCGAGGAAGCCTTCGGCACCTTCCCGGTGGCGATCTGCCATGAGTGGAATACCCTCCCTCACCTGCAGGATTACGAAGGAGACCCCGAGGCCAGGCCCTTCACGCGAGAAGAGCTGCAGCTCTTCCTCGACTACGCCGACGACCAGGTCGAACGAGCGGTACGGGCGAAACGCAAGGGAGCCCTCGCGGCCTACCGCGACGCCACCCTCTTCAAGGTGATCTACGGGTGGGGACTTCGCCGAACCGAGACCTCCAAGCTCGATGTGGTCGACTTCGGACGCAACCCGCAGGCCTGCCAGTTCGGCCGGTACGGCACGCTCAACGTCCGCTACGGCAAGGCCAAGAAGGGGCAGCCGCCGCGCCGGCGGAACGTGCTGTCGGTGATGGACTGGGCCGTCGAGGCGGTCGCCGACTACGTCGAGAACGTCCGCCCGCGCTTCGGGTTCCCCGATCACCCTGCTCTGTGGATCACCGAGCGCGGGGGCCGCCTGCAGCCCGGCTCGATCAACGACCGGTTCGAGGCATACCGGGACGCTCTCGGACTGACGAAAGAGCTGACCCCGCACAGTCTTCGGCATTCGTACGTCACGCACCTGACCGAGGACGGGGTTGACCGCCGCTTCATCCAGCAGCAGGTCGGCCACGAGTGCGACAGCTCCCTGGCCATCTACACGCACGTCAGCGACGACTTCATGAACACTTCCCTGCATAAGGCACTGGCCCCGGCGTTCGCTGGGGCCTGACAGGAGGGATCCGACGATGGCCGCCAAGCTCGACTACCACTGGCACCTGCGCAAGGTCATGGCCGACCGCGGGATGTTCTCCACCACCGACCTCCTTCCTCCGCTCGCCGAACGCGGCATCACGCTGTCCACGAGCCAGGTCTACCGGCTCGTCGTCGAGCGGCCGGAGCGACTGAGCCTGAGAATCCTCATGGCCCTGCTCGACATCCTCGACTGCACCATGGGCGACCTCATCGAGCCCATCGCGGCGGCCGGGGCCGTGAAGAAGCCGAAGAAGGCAGCCGCCGGCGGCTCGGCACCCGACGCAGAGGGACTCGGCGGACTGCGCCCGAAGCGTGCTCGGATCAGAGGAGTTGACCGGCCTTGACCACGGCTGACCAGCTTGATCGCGCCGTCGCGGACCCGATCGGCCTGATCACAGACCTCGTCACCGATGTCGAGAAGGAACTCGACGCCGAGAGGATCCGGGCCGTGGTCACCGCGGTCGCGGGCGGCCGCGCGAAGTCGCGGAGCCTGGCCAAGGCCCTGGCGATGCGACCCGCGCTCCTGACCGACGGCCGGTCCCCAGCACCCCGGGCGATCGGTGATCTGCTCATCGAGCTCCGCAAGGCCGGCGCCTTGGCGATCGCGGCACCGGTCTGCGCGGAGTGCGGCAAGAAGCTGCGAACTCTCCAGCGCAAGGGCCAGGACTGGTACTGCTCGGTCTGCGGGCAGGAGAGAGCCGAGTGCACCGCCTGCGGAAACGTCCGACGCGTCAGCTTCCGGGACCGCAGGGGCCTGCCGCGCTGTTCGATGTGTCCCGACAACGATGACCGTGATCCTGCCGCGGTCGTCCACGAACTGATCACCGCGATCGGCCCGGGCGCCGACCGCGATGTGATCGCCGAAGCCCTTCGCCGCACGGCACCCAGCCGTCCCACCTACCGGCAGAGACTGGTCTGGGCTCTGGAGGAGAACCCTCGTCTGCTGACCGGGGAGGGATTCCTGGCGCCGCATCGCGCCATCCTGCGGTTCATCGACCTGCTGGTCGAGGCCGGCGTCGCCGGGATCGTCCGGCCCGCCTGCCCTCGCTGCCACCGGGTGGTCCGCATCGACAAGCCGCTCGACGGGCAGCGGGTCTGCCGCAACTGCATCGCCAAGTCCCGCTTCGAAGAATGCGTACGCTGCGGTGCTCGGCGCGAGCCGGCTACCCGCGACGCCGAGGGGCGACCGCTGTGTCCGAGCTGCCTGGTCAAGGACCCGGCGAACCTGGAGACCTGCATCGTCTGCGGCGAGTCACGCATGGTCAGCAACCGCACCGCGGACGGGCCGATCTGCCCGAACTGCCGTCCCCTGCCCATCCTGCTTTGCTCGATCTGCGGCCGCACTGCACCCTGCATGCTCTCGAAGCTCACCGGCTTGCCCCGCTGCGGCGGCTGTGACAGGCGCCAAGCTCACTGCACCGTCTGCGGACGAATGCGCGGCATTCACGCCGGCACTGCGGACGCCCCCGTCTGCGGCCCCTGCACCACGCCGGATGCCGAGCTCTGGCGCCCCTGTCCCACCTGCGGACAAGCCGAACGGCTGCACGCGCCGGGCCCGTGCCCCCGCTGCAGCCTCAAGCAGCGGCTCCACGAACTCCTCGCCGATGACACGGGTTCCATAAACCCGAAGCTCCAGTCCCTTCACGACGCCCTGGCCGACACCGAACGAGCCGGCACCGCGATGCGCTGGCTCTCCAAGGGCATCGTCGCCACCGTCCTGTCCGATCTCGGTTCCGGCCGCCGGCCTTTCACCCATGAGGCCCTGGACGAGCTTCCTGAAGGCAAGGTCGTCGAGCACATCCGCAGCGTCCTCGTCGCCACCGGAACCCTGCCTCCGCGGGACGAGCAGATGGTCCGTCTCGAACGGCACGTGGAGAACCTCATCGCCTCCCACGCGATTGCCGAGGGACGGAAAATCCTGCATCGGTACGCGACGTGGCACCTCCTGCGCCGGCTTCGCCGACGCAGCCGCGGCAAGGAGATCACGCACTACCAACTCGCGGGCGCACGGCAACATCTGCGAGCGGCCGTCCATCTCCTGGACTGGCTCGAAGACCAGAATTTGAGCATTGCCACCTGCCGTCAGGTCGACCTCGAACGCTGGATGACCAGCGACGATATCCGTCACCGCCGGGAGGCAGGCCACTTTGTGCGCTGGGCCCTTTCCCAGAAGATCGCCCGCGATCTCAGCTTCCCGGCCGAGCGATGGAACGGCCCCTCCCAGGCCATGGACGACGAGGCCCGCTGGGACACCGCCCGTCGCCTGCTGCACGACGACACCGTCAAGCCCGAGGACCGCCTGGCCGGACTGCTGTTGCTCCTCTATGCCCAGTGGCCCGCGGCGATCTCCCGCCTCACCATCGACCACATTGAGGAGACGGACGGAGCCGTCCGTATCCGCCTCGGCGCCGTCCCGCTCGAGCTTCCCGCACCCGTCGCTGACCTGGCCCTGCAACAGGTCGCGGTTCGCCGCAGCCATGCTGTCCTCGGCCGGACAGAGTCACCCTGGCTCTTTCCCGGCGGTCAGCCCGGCCGTCCGATCAGTGCCTGGGCCATGGGCGAACGACTCCGCAAACTCGGCATCCGGCTCGCGGAAGCCCGCTCGACCGCGCTGTTCCAGCTCGCCACCGAGCTGCCCGCCGCCGTCCTCGCCCGCACCCTCGGCATCGACATCACCGTCGCCGTCAAATGGCAGCGAGCCGCCGCCGGGGACTGGGGCGCCTACGCGGCCGAGGTCAGCCGCCGCCATCATGACGTCTGAATCCAAAGGCAAGGGAGCAACACAGATGCTGCTACGTGATGTTGAGTACGGCGACGTCGACGCCTACGTCCGGATGCGATGCGACCCGGTCATGATGGCCGAGCTGGGCGGGCCGCTGCCTTGCGAGGACATGGAGGCGAAGGTCCAGCGTGATGTTCAACGGGTGGCAGCGGACACCGACTGGACAAAGATGATCGTGCCCGGTGAGGCCGAGCTGGACGTGGTCGCGGGAACCGTGACGTTGTGGCCCCACGACGCAGACGGCGAGCGCATCTCCGAGATCGGCTGGATGGTGCTGCCGGAGTACCAGGGACGGGGACTCGCGAAGCAGGGCGTCCGCACGCTGCTTGAGCTGGCCCGCGACGACGGCCGGTGGGGGTTGATACACGCATTTCCGGCAACAACCAACGCCCCGTCCAACGGCATCTGCCGAGCCCTCGGCTTCCGATTCCTGGGCAAGCAAGACGTGCCCTTCGCCGGTCGAGTCCTGCAAACCAACCACTGGGCTATCGACCCTCGTACCGACCTGACCTGACTACAGGTCCGCAGCACGCCGGGGACCCACGCGGAGCCCCGAGGACGGGAGGCATTCAGAGAGTTCCAATACCCGACTCCACCATTACGTAGACGCGAGGTCAAGGCCACGATTCCGGTGCCTGCGGACCGGGTCCGCAACCGCCTCAAACGGATCACGGGGCGGCCGACCGCCGAAGTCCGACAGAGACCGACGACAAGCAGCGGCACGCAGTCGAGTGCGGAATCAACCGGCTCAAGCGCCACCGTGCCGTCGCTACCGGATACGACAGACTCGCCGTCCGCTACGAAGCGACGGTGCTGGTCGCAGGCCTCAACGAGTGGTTCTGACGCGTAAATAGGTCCAGGTCAGGGTCTGTTTGGGCAGGGTTGGATGCCCGGTGGCCGTCGAGACCGCCGGGCATTTGGTCTGTGACCGGTCAGGCCGCGCCTTCGATCGGGTTGAGGGTGACGGTGTAGCCGAGTTGGTTGAGCGCGGTGATCGCGCGTCGGGTGGCGCGTTCGGGGTCGCGTTGGGCGAAGTAGGTGCCGCCGAGTTCGTGGTAGGGGACGTGGTCGGTGAGCATGTGCCAGATCGCGGTGATGATCGAGTGTTCGACGGCGACCAGGGCCTTCATCGGTCCATCGCGCGTCGGGTGGCGCGTTCGGGGTCGCGTTGGGCGAAGTAGGTGCCGCCGAGTTCGTGGTAGGGGACGTGGTCGGTGAGCATGTGCCAGATCGCGGTGATGATCGAGTGTTCGACGGCGACCAGGGCCTTCATCGGTCCGCGGCGGGCGGTCAGCCGTTTGTAGCGGGCCTGCAGGTAGGTGTCCTTGGTTCTCGCGGCGCCGAAGGCAGCGAGTCCGAGGGCGCCCTTGAGATACGGGTTGCCCGGCCGGACCTTGGTGTTCTTGGTGCGGCCGGCGGACTCGTGGTGGCCGGGGCACACGCCGGCCCAGGAGGCGAGATGCTTGGCGGAGGCGAACCGGGTCATGTCGCCCCCGGTCTCCGCGATGATCACTTCGGCGACGGCCTGGTTGATGCCGGGGATGGTGTCCAGCAGCTCAAGGGCGCCTCGAATGGGAGCCATCGCCTCCTCGATCCGCTCGTCCAGCTGACCGATGGCGCTGGTGAGCTGGTCGTAGTGGTCCAGGTGCAGCCGGGTGAGGAAGACGTGGTGGGCGCGGAAGCGGCCGGTCAGGGCTTCGGTGAGTTCGGGGATCTTGTTGCGGAGCTTGCGTTTGGCCAGGTCCGCCAGTACCTGTGGGTCGCGCTCACCCGCGATGAAGGCCTCCAGCATGGCCCGCCCGGAGACGCCCATGATGTCGGAGGCGACCGCGGCAAGCTTGATCCCGGTGTCCTCCAGCAGCTTCTCCAGACGCTGGACGATCTGCCCGCGCTCGCGGGTCATCTGGGTGCGCGCCCGGGTCAGATCCCGCAGCTCGCGCACCGGTGCGGGTGGCACGAACGAGGGCCGTACCAGGCCGTGGGCGCCAGCAGGTAATAGAAGGGCTTCCAGTAGTCCGAGGTCGCCTCGATCACGACGAGGGTGACCTCGGCGGCGAGCAGATGCTCCCGCAGGGCGAGTACGGAGTTCGTCGTCGAACCCCAGGTCGTGGTCTGGGCGGTGAACGTTCCCCGCCGCTTCGTGCTCGGAGTGCGGACGCACACCTTGGCGTCCTTCTTGCTGATGTCCAGGCCGGCACAGCGTTCGTGCAGCACGTCCACGGCCTTGCTCCCTCCCTCACCGGATGGCCGGGCGACTCGCCGTTCCGGGAGGGCCAGGGTGGATCAGGAATTCTGACGCGCGTGCTCACAGCAACACTCCCCGTGGACGGCCCTCGGTACCATGCTGACCTGCGAGCTCACCGGCATCACAGAAGCCTCGGTTTCGGCCGGAACGAACCCCTTCAGCCTCCCGGACCGGCCTCAGCTCACGTCAGGGCGGACAGAAGCACCTCCGGTGCGCGCCACGGCATTTACCACGCCCCCGGCGCGCACCGAAGGTGCGCTGAGTCGCTGACCTGGCCCTCCGGGCGGAACAACTAGCGCCGGCTCCTTCGAACGTCGCGTCGCGACTGCTCGAATCCAGCGCGCAGGTTGAGGTAGTCGAGTGCGAGTGCCACCCTGCGGGCAGCCCACTTCACTGCCTTCACCAGGACCTCGTCCACCGGCATCCTCCTTGCGACGACCGTATTTCCCCTTCAGACTCCGGTGCGGCCCGGAAGGTTGCGCGGTTGTCACAGGGCGAGGTGGCACCCCAGTGCGCGCTCCCGAATGCATCTCCGGACCGCGGCAGGAACCAAGGCTGCCGCCCCCGGGAGGCGAGCAGATCGGGAAGTCCTTCATCGCGGCACGTCGGCCCCAACTCGTCCGGGACCCTGATCGCCGGGCTTCCCTTCGGGAACGCGGCCCGGGCCACCCGTACCGTCTCCGCCGGAATCTCCCCCGAACCCTTCAGCCGCATCGACATCGGCACCACCCCACACAACAGCGTCGGTCCTGCGACTGGGCTTCGTGAGGTGTCGGGTTGTTGCCCAGGCTCTTGGGGACATCCGTGTGAGTCGCGCCTCGCTGAGCAGCGGCTGGGGAACCTTCGATACGCCTCTGACCCGCCGACCGGCCCCCTCGGGCTTCCGTTCCAGTGGACGTCGCAACACCCCAGCTCAGGGGATGCGTTGGACTTCGAGATTCATCACGGCCGGACACCGCGGGGCCCTGTTGGTTGGTCCCCCAGCGGGCCGCGCACTTCCAGCTCAGGGAGCGAGGGGCTGTGATCTGCCAACTGGAGGCCTGTCGGGCGTCGTCGGTGGTGTGGTGCTGCGCCACGTAGAGTTCGCCGGCCATGTGGCGCAGCGAGCGCTCCTCAGGTCCGACGGCCCACTTGAAGGACGTACCCGAGCCGTTCTGGCCCTTGGTCGCGCACCAGGTCGCGCTCTGTCTGAAGGCCGCGCTGCGGTCGTCGGCGGCGATCCGTACGCGCAGCGACGGCTTGTCGCCCTTCAGGTAGTGGCCCGGCTTGCTGACCAACTCGAAGGAGTAGCAGCCCGGCATGCCCGCGAGGGAGGGCACGATGACCCAGGTGGCGTCCTCGCGATCGGACTGCCTGCTCTTGGTGTCCAGGGGGCCTATGAAGCCCTCGCCGCCGTCCGGGCTGGACTGACGGGCGAACCAGCCCGTGAGCTTCTTGTCCCCTGCCTGGAGCGACTGGCGTTTGAGCCGGTACTGGGTGTCCTCCTTGAGGAACTCCGCCACGGCGGCGTCGTCGGTCCCGGCGAGCACCTTCTTCGCGGCGGCGACCAGGTGGGGGTTCACTCCGCTGTTCGCGGCGGCGGCCTGGATCTGCAGGCGAGCTTGCGATTGGCCTCCGCGAGCTTCTTGCGGCGGTTCTCGTCGTCCCGCTTGTACGCGGCGTCGGCGCCGTCGTGGATGAACGTCTTCCAGTCCACGGCGTTGGAGCTCAGGACCGCGCGCTGCGCGGCCGCGACAGTTCGGACCCCTTGAGGTCGGCCGGGGCCAGGCGGAGGAGTTCGCGGATGAAGTTGTCGTCGCTCAGCGTGAGCATGGCCGGGGAGGGTGTGAGCCGGAACAGGGCCGCAGTGTTGTTGCGGGCGGCCAGCTCCTTGGGGCGCTCGGCCTCCTTGCGGTTCTGCTCCTCCAGTTCCTCGAGCTCCTTGGCCACGTCCCGCCCGTGCGCCTCGCGGGCACCGTTGACGATGAACTCCCGCCAGTCCGCCGCCTCCCCGACCAGTGCCTTCAGCGCGGCGGCCCGCACTTCGGGACCGGATGCGGGGTGCCTGGCGACCGCGCGGATGAAGTTGTCGTCCGTCAGCGCGAGCAGGTCGGGGTTGCCGGGGATGCCGATGGCCAGCAGCACCCGCGACCTGGCGAGCTGTGCGACACGCTCCGCCTCGGCCTTGTCCCGCTCGCGCTGCTGATCGAGCCGGTACGCCTCATGGACGCCGGTGACGATGAACCGCACGTGGTCCTCGGCCGCCGTACCGGCCATGGCCTGCTCGGCCGCCGTCCGTACCGCGTCGAGCTTCTCGCCCGCGTCCCGGGCCTTCTGCCACAGCGCGTGCACGAAGTCGTAGTCGCTGAGCAGGAGCACGTCCGCCGTCGGGTCCAGCCGGACCACGGCCGCGGCCTCCACCCGCTGCGTGTCGGTCGTGCCGATGCCGGCCGCGCGGGCCACCATGTCCCGCGTCGCGGCGGGGCTTTCGGCCATGGCCGTACTCGGCGTCACCGCGCGGTCACGGCGGCCAGCGCGGTCGCGGTGACGAGCCCGCGGGAGACGGTCCACCGCATTCGGGGAGCAGCCCCGTGATTGGTGTTCATGCTGATGTCGAAACCCCTCCGTCTCCATGGGCCGGCGACACAATGCGTTCAGGTGCCTAGCGAGATGAGCAAGCGGGAGTGGTCAGTTGATGAAGGCGAGACGCCATTCCTGGCTGGGCAGGTTGTCGAAGCAGGCCACGACGTAGGCGGTCGGTTCCTGCCCTGCGGGGGTACCTCCCATGGACAGACACTCGTTGGGGGCGTCGACCGGACGCAGCTGCAGACGGTTCTTCTCGGCGCCGTCCAGGAACTGCGTCGTCCAGCGCTGAGCGGTGGAGCCGTTGCACCAGTCCTGTACGACGCCGACCCTTCCGGAAGGGCGGTAGGTGAGGCATCGGCCGCTGTGGGCGGCGACCAGCTCCCAGCCCGACGCCTCCCCGACCCTCAGCGTGAAGACCTGGTGGAGTGCGGTGCTGTCGCAGGTGCCCTCGACGACGTGGGCCCCGTTGCGCAGACTTCCGTTCGCGATCGTGAGGCACTTGCTGCCGTACTTCACCTGGAGCCGCGTGTCCATGCCGCCGGCGGTGGCGGCGGGCGTGGGCGCGGAGGGGCACGCCTGAGCGGTGCCCGTGCAGGCCATGAGGGCGGTCACGGCGGCACCGACTGCCAGGGCTGAGCGGCGTCTGTGGAACTTCATGGGGTCCGTTCTCTTCTTTCTGGGATGTCCGACGTGGATGCGGGCGAGGCAGATCGGGAGGCGACGATGAGGGAGTTGTCGCGTGGTGACACCGGTACGGGCAGGGGTGTGGGAAGGCGCGGGTCCGCGTACGAGAGTCCTCACGCCTTCGCGCGGTGGCATGCCGCGGGGCGCCCTCGCCGCGAGGGGCGGGCCGGGCTTGGGCTCTCAGCCGGTGAAGCAGCTCACGGGCTCGGGGATGCCGGTCTGCCGCCCGTGGGGCGGCTCGACGACGGAAATGGCCTTGGTGCGGCCTGCGCGCACGGACTCACGGCTCATGGTTCCCCCCGGAAGACGAACATGGTCCCGCGGAGTGAGCCCGGCGGGGTTGTCATCCGGAAGTGAAGCTCCGCATCAGGTCGGCGATGACACTCACGGCGATCGTGGCGGGTTCCCTGCCGGTGATCTCGGGGATGCCGATCGGGGTCTTGATCCGGTCGATGGTGGCGGCGCCCGCGGCACCTGGACAAGTACTTCGTCTCCGAGGGTCAGTTGCCTGGTGGCAGTGGCGGATCCACGGCGGCGATGCGGGCGGTGTACACCCGGTGCGCCTTGCGGACGGCCGGCCCGGTGGCGTGGTCGGCCAGGGCGGCGCGCTGTTGCAGTGCAGCGTGAGTGGGGCGGTGCGGCGGACTGGCTGTGGCCTCGGGGGGACGGTCTGGCCGCGTTGAGGGTTCGGGGTGGTGGTGCGGGACCTCGCCTGACGGCGTTCGATCGAGTGCGGTCCGGGTGGAGGTGGCGCTGGGTGGTGCTGAGCGGACCGTGCCCGGCCCGGTCCTCACATCTCTCCCGGCCCACCCTCTTCGGCGTCCGCCACCGGATGGGCCACGCCCAGCAGGGCGAGACAGATGTACAGCACCGTGTCCTCCAGGGCAGGGACCTCACCGATGCGCCCTTGGCGCAGACAGCGGCAGACAGCTTCGTGTGTGGCGTCTGCGGCGGCCATGTAGGTCTCAGGGGGGACACGGCGGCGGCCGGGAATCTTCGCGTGCCAGGCGCGCATCGTCTGGGCGAACCAGGAGCGGCAGGAGTCCTGGTGCTCCCGCGCTCGGCCGCCGGCCGCCGCCGTCTCCAGGAAGAACGCTGTGGCGAATTCCGGCTCTTCGGCGATCAGCCCGAGATAGGCGCGGACAGAGGCACGAAACGTCGCCACCGGAGTGAGCGACTGCGCCGATGAGCGTGCGAACGACGCCTCAAGCCGCTTGACGGTCAGCTCACGGCCCTTGTCCGCCGCTGCGACAAAACACTCTTCCTTGTCCGCGAACAGCTCGTAGAACGTCTTGCGCGACACGCCCGCCCGTGCCGTCACATCGGCGACGGTCGCGGCGACATAGCCCTTCTCAGCGACTACGACCGTCATCGCGTAGAGCAGCCGCTGGCGCTGCGAGCCCGCTACGAGCTCCCGCGCAAGCCCGTGCGGCCCGCGCGGTAGGTCGGTCAGACTCGGCTGCAGCAGCGGCCGGAATGAATCTTTCATAGGTGAGGAACAGTTTGGTACACGTTATATACACAAGTGTTTCTGATCTTGCGTCACCTAGCGAGGAAGTAGGAGACCACCCCCATGAGAAGATCGACTGCCCCCTCGGCGTTGACCGTCCTGCTGGCGGCCCTCGCGGGAACCGTGGCCGCTCCCCCGTCCCCTGCGCAAGCAGTCTCCGCGCCCGCGACCTTCACGGTCGACTCCGCCGAAGACGCCGTGGATGCCGACGCGTCCGACGGGATCTGCCGCACCGCCACCGGAACCTGCACCCTGCGCGCCGCGGTCATGGCCGCAAACGCCCGGCCCGGCAGCACGATCGAGCTACCCGCCGCCCGATACCGGCTGACCATTCCCCCCAATCCCGACCACCTCAACGGGCGCACCGCCGACCCGACCACAGGCGATCTGAACATCCTCGAGCCGACCACCATCCTGGGAGCCGGGGCGAGGAAGACCATCATCGACGCCAACCACGTCGATCGGGTCTTCCGCATGGGTGCCGACACCTCGCTGTCCGACCTCACCATCACGGGAGGAGACGCCAAGCAGCGGGAAGTACCCATCACCGACCCCGGCGGAGGCGGCATCGCCAACAGCAAGAAGATGACGCTGCGCCGGGTGACCGTGACGGGGAACCGCGCCGGCTACGGAGGAGGCATCTTCAACATCCCAGGCTCCCACCTGACGCTGATCGAGAGCACCGTCAGCCGCAACACAGCGGGTGAGGCCGGAGGCATCCGGTTCGACGACACCGGTACCGTGGTCAACTCCACGATTGCCGACAACCGTGTGACCGACGACTGGGACCGGCCGGGCAGCCTGTCCGGATACGGCGGCGGCATCGACATACGCGGCCGCGGCCTGGTGGACATCCGCAACTCCACGATCACCGGCAACACCGCCACCGACGGCGGCGGCGGGATCAACATTGCCCCCGCCTACCTGGACAGCCTGCCAGGGCCCATCACCGACCCCATCAATCTGCCGCTGGGTCACCTCGCCCTGCAGAACACCATCATCGCCAAGAACACCATCGGCCAGGCCACCAGCGACTGCAAGAACGTCTTCGCCACCATCGAGTCACGGGGCAACAACCTCGACAGCGGAAACAGCTGTCACCTCACGGCCGAAGGTGATCTCCCCAGCCGTGATCCCCGCCTCGCGCCCCTCGGTGACTACGGCGGGCCGACGGACACCGTGGCACTGCTGCCCGACAGCCCCGCCCTCGACACCGCCTCCGACTGCCCCTCCGCAGACCAGCGCGGCGTCCTGCGGCCTCAAGGGCCGGCGTGTGACATCGGGGCCTTCGAATACCGGAGGTGATGCCCGGCGCCACCCCTTGCCCACCCCTCGAGGACTCTGCGAACGCGCAGAGCCCTCGAGGCTCGTGCGAAAGCTCCGTGAGATCCTTCGCATTCGGGCGGACCTCGGATCGCCCATGGCGGTGGCAGGTCACGGGGTAGGGATGCCGGCCGGCCTGGCGGGACGGCCCAGACGGACTGGGACGCCCGGCGAGTAGAGCACACTGACCGGCTCCCGGTCCGGTGCGGGCAGTCCCGCCGCCGCCGGCACCAGGTCTTCCTCGCACTCGAGCAGCTCGGCCCGGTACAGGGGCCAGCGGGGGTGCTCGTTCGGCAGGTAGCCGACCCCACCGAAGAAGAAGTAGCGGCTGTCCGGCATCTACCGGTGACATCCGGCATCCCCTGCAGTCAATCTGCCCAAGACGTCGCGGGACCTCACACCGTCAGCCGCCGCACACGGCGAGATCCTGCGCTTGCAACGGGTGATGCAGTCACAGGGCCCGACATCGTGACAGCACTCGCTGGGCTGCAGGGCTTGCGCCCCAAGACTCCGCGGGCGCCGAGGCGCCGCTCGCCGCCGTGAGGATCCACTCCACATCCCACCGGCACCCAGCCGCTCCGATCCCGGTGAACTCCGGATCCAAGAGCTCCAGGACACAGGCCGGGGAAGCACGCACCTCGGATCGAGAAGCCGCGTCTCCCCGTTTCGATCAACCCGCGTCGGAGGTCACTACGGGGCATGCCTGTCGTGGAGCCATGGGGCTGCCGGGTGCGGCCCGCCCGGTCTTGGTCAGGTGGGCTGGGGGCGGCCGAAGAGGAGGTCGTAGCCGGCGGGGAGCTGGAGCAGGATCTGCTCCATCAGGTCCTCGCCTGCCGTGTCGGCGACGGTGGACAGCACGGCGCTGACGTCCCAGGTCGCGGTCTGCTCGGTGGCGCCCTCGATCCAGGCGGCGGTCGCGCGGACGAACCGCTCCGGGGGCAGCGGCTCGGCGCTCTGCAGCGGGTTGAGCAGGATCAGGGCGAAGCTCTCCGGCAGGCGTGCCGCGAGCTGGGCGCGGACCTCGCCGACCAGGTGTGCGCCGAGCAGGGCGAGCACCACGCGGGCCGCACGGTCGGCTTCCTTCGGAGTGGCGTACTCGCCTCGCTCGGTCACGCGGTCGAGGAACGCTTGGTGTCGCAGGGTCATCGGCCGCCCCTTCCTCTTCGGAGTGTCCACAGGGGTGCGGAGGGCGGGGGGAGGGGGAGATCAGGTGCCCGTCCTCCGCACCGTCTCCGGGTTGGTGTCAGCCGGAGATCTCCTTGCGGCCGGTGCCGACCCCGATGGAGATCTTGCGAGGCTTGGCGCGCTCGGCGATCGGGATGCGCAGGGTGAGCACGCCCGCGTCGTAGTCGGCCTGGATGTGCTCGGTGTCGAGGGTGTCGGCGAGCACGATCTGGCGGGAGAAGACGCCCAGCGGCCGCTCGGACAGTTCCATCTGCACGTCGTCGGCCTTGACCGCCGACCGGCGCTCGGCCTTGACGGTGAGCATGTTCCGCTCGACGTCGACGTCGATCGCGTCCGCGGTGACACCGGGGAGGTCGAAGGCCACCACGTACTCGTCGCCCTCGCGGTAGGCGTCCATCGGCATCGCCGACGGCTTCGACCAGGTGCCCGGGCCCATCATCTGCTGCGCCAGCCGGTCCAGCTCACGGAAGGGGTCGGTGCGCATCAACATCGTGAGAACACCTCCAGCAGGTCAGGCGGTTGCTGCCAATGCGCTTCACTGACACTGTTGTACCATGTCATCCGATGGATGACAAACATGATGTCGTCTACATGACGACCAGCCGAGGGGAGGTGCCCATGACCGCAGCCGACCAGCCGCCCACGGCCGGCACCGACGCCCACAGCCCGGCGTCCTTCCTCGCCGCCGCGGCGGCCCTTGCCGCCATAGACGACGCCCTGCGCGATGCCCAGCACGAGACGCCCGACGCCGCCGGCCCCGGTCCCGAGCAGGCACTGGCCTCCCTGGTGCTGCTGCGGCAGGTGCGCGAGCAGCTCGCCGGCTGGGAGACCGGTCTGATCGAAACCGCCCGCGCCGCGGGCGCCAGCTGGGCCGACCTCGCCCGCCCCCTCGGCGTCGCCAGCCGCCAGGCCGCCGAACGCCGATACCTGCGCGGCCGCCCCGGCGCCGTCGGCACCACCGGCGAGCAGCGCGTGACGGCCACCCGCCAGGCCAGGGCCGCCGAACGCGCCACCGCCACCTGGGCCCGCGCCAACGCGGCCGACCTGCGCCGCCTCGCCGGACAGATCACCTCGCTCGCCCACCTCGCGCCCGAAGCAAGCTCAGCCCAGGCCGCCCTGCATGCCGCCCTCGGCTCCACCGACGCCGCCGAGCTCATCGCCCCTCTGACCGGCATGCGCCCCTACCTCGATGCCCACCACACCGACCTCGTCGAATGCCTGGACACCCTCGCCGACCGGCTCACGGCGACAGCAGCCGACGATGCCTGACTCCCACCACAGAGAGTCACGGAATGCGGGTGCAATCCGGACTGCCCGAATCACGCCGACGGCGGGCAACGCTTCGTCTCGGCCAGAGTCCAATAGGTTCATGACGTTCCCACAGAAAGGGCCCCACATGGGCAGCAGTGTCGAGACGCTGGAATTCCAGGCCGAGACACGCCAGTTGCTCCGACTGGTGATTCACTCGATCTATTCGAACAAGGACATCTTCCTGCGCGAGCTGATCTCGAACGCCTCAGACGCACTGGACAAGCTACGGCTGGAATCGCTGACCGACTCCAGCCTCGTCAAGATCGACACCACCGACCTGCACATCTCGCTGGAAGTCGACAAGGACGCCCGCACACTGACCGTACGTGACAACGGGATCGGCATGAGCCGGGACGATCTCGTGGAGCTGATCGGCACGATCGCCAAGTCCGGCACCGCCGGACTGCTGGAGAAGATCAAGGAGTCCAAGGACGCCGCCACCGTCGAGAGCCTGATCGGGCAGTTCGGCGTCGGCTTCTACTCGGCGTTCATGGTTGCCGACAAGGTCACCCTGCGCACCCGGCGAGCCGGCACCGACTCCGGCACCCAGTGGGAGTCCGACGGCGAGGGCACCTACGACCTCCAGGCCGTCGACGGCCTGCCCGTGGGCACCTCGGTCACCCTGCACCTCAAGCCCGCCGACAGCGAGGACGGGCTCGCCGACTACCTGTCCGAGTCGAAGATCCGTCAGATAGTCAAGCAGTACTCGGACTTCATCCGCTGGCCCATCCGGATGGCCACCGAGCGCACCGACACCGAGGGCGAGACCGCCCTCGACGTCGACACGCTCAACTCGATGAAGGCGCTGTGGGCCCGGCCGCGCACCGAGGTGACCGAGGACGAGTACAACGAGTTCTACCAGCAGATCAGCCACGACTGGCTACCCCCGGCCGAGACGATCCGTATGCGCGCCGAAGGCACCTTCGAGTACGAGGCGCTGCTGTTCATCCCCTCGCAGGCACCCTTCGACCTGTTCGCCCGCGAGACCAAGCGCGGCGTGCAGCTGTACGTCAAACGGGTGTTCATCATGGACGACTGCGAAGCGCTCATGCCCGACTACCTGCGCTTCGTCAAGGGTGTCGTGGACGCCCACGACCTGTCGCTGAACGTTTCCCGCGAGATCCTCCAACACGACCGCCAGATCCGCGGCGTGCGCCGGCGCCTGGTCAAGAAGGTCCTCGGCGCCATCAAGGACATGCAGTCCAAGGACACCGAGCGCTACACGAAGCTCTGGACGCAGTTCGGCCGGGCGCTGAAGGAAGGCCTGGTCGAGGACACGGACAACACCGAGGCACTGCTTGCGCTGGTGTCGGCCGCCTCCACTCACGACCCGGAGCGGACCACCACCCTCCGCGAGTACGTCGAGCGCATGAAAGACGGCCAGGACGCCATCTACTACCTGACCGGCGAGACTCGCGCGATGGTGGAGAACTCCCCGCACATGGAAGCCTTCGCCGCCAAGGGGTACGAGGTCCTGATCCTCACCGACCCCATCGACGAGGTGTGGGTGGATCGGGTCCCGGCCTTCGAAGGCCACCGACTGCAGTCCATCGCCAAGGGCCAGGTCGACCTCGACGAGTCCGCCGACGGCGACCAGGAAACCGACGCCGAGAGGGCCCAGCGCGAGCAGGACTACGCCGCCCTCCTGCCGTGGCTGACCACCACCCTGTCCAAGCAGGTCAAGCAGGTCCGCCTGTCGTCACGCCTGACGACCTCGGCGGCATGCATCGTCGGCGACGCCCACGACATGACCCCGACCCTGGAGAAGATGTACCGGGCGATGGGACAGCAACTGCCCACCGTCAAGAGGATCCTGGAACTCAACCCCGCACACCCGCTGATCACCGCCCTGCGCACAGCGCACAACGCCAATGCCGACGACCCCGCACTGGCGGAGATCGCCGAGCTGACATACGGCAGCGCGCTGCTCGCCGAAGGCGGCGACCTGCCCGACCCCGCCCGCTTCACCCGGCTGCTCACCGACCACCTGACCCGCACTCTGTAACCATGGGCGCGGCCGGGCACGGCCGAACCGCACCCGGTCACACCCACCCCGGTCCCCATGAACCCCGCCCGCTCCGGCACCTCGTACGAGGTGCCGGAGCGGGCGTTCGGGCTGCCCAGCTACTCACCCGGGGTGACCGATGTGCTCGCACAGGTCGGGGCGGCCCTCGGTGCCGTCCACGACCACTTCCCCGGCGGCAAGGACCAACTGCCCACGGAGGCCACCGCGCGGCACGGGCGCGAGGTGCGCGACATCTCGCGGAACTCCGCGCGGCCGACCCGAAGGGCATCGCCGCGGCCCTGGTGGAGTTCGCACGGCCGGTCGCCCAAGCCTCGACCCGCGGCGCCGGCCCCGACGGCGCAGGCCTGACCTGTGATCACGCATTTGACAATCGAATCCGTGATCAACGACCAAAGGGGGACCTTCTGCGCGCCGAGCAGCTGAACAAGGAGACCCATGTGTCGCCGCGTATCAAGCCGACGCCGATCACAGCGGTGCTCCAAGGCGTGCGGGACGCGCTGCGGACCAGGGGAGTTCACGAGCGAGCTGCTCCGCCTCCGCCTGCTGCGGCGGGAGCTGATGGCGGTGACCCGCCGCAACGGCACGTCCCTCGGCCCCGCCGACTGCACGGCGGCGGACGAGGGGAGGGTGCACCGTCCTTGGAGCGTGACCTCCACCGCCTCCACGACAGCGGCTACCTGGGACGGATCCACGCCCACCCCAGCTCCCCGAACCACATGAAGCGGCCCGCCGGCGCACTCGTCGACGGCTGACGGAACCGGGTACGGCTCGCCGAGGAAGCGGCGGGGCGGGCACCGGCGCGGGCTCAGCCCGCGCTATCCACCTCGGCGAGCGGCACGCGCCCTGTTGCCGCAGCCGATCGAGCACCACGCCTGATCCCGCCTGCGCGCGAGGAAGAACATCCCGCAGCTCGGCGCTGGGCAGCGTCGCAACCGCGCCTGCTCCGGCCCGGCGACCAGCACGAGCGCCTGCCGGGCGACCGCCGCCGCGACCGGCCCGCCGGCTTCCCGCTCCGCGAGGTGGCCGGCGTCGTCGACCTGGAACGTCACCGGGGCCCGCGCGGCCAGCGCGTTGAGCCGTGCCCTCGCCGGCCCCGGCAGCGGCGCCTGCCGCGCCGCCGCGTCCAGCGCGGCCCTGACCGGGCCGCGCAGCTCGGTCAGATCCTGCGGGGGCAGGTCGGCGAGTTCCCGGTCGAGCGCCTTCTCCCGCCAGGACGCCAGCAGCTCCGGGTCGGCCAGCAGGTCGACGTCGCCACCCGCGTGACCGGCTCCGACGACGACGGTGTTGGCCAGGTCGAGGACCGGCCGCTCGCCGATCCACGGCATCTCGCGCAGGTTCTTGAGAGACATGTCATCAACCTACCGGACCCACGGATTCCCGGCCCCGAATCCGTGATAGGTTTCTCTCACGGATTCATCGATACAATTCCGTGAGACAATCAGGGAAGGACGCCCATGAGCACGACCATCGAGTACGTCCGCTTCGCCTGCGCCGACCCCGAGCAGCTGACCGCCCACCGCGCCAGTCTGATCGCCCTCCTGCGCGAGCGGTACGGGTCCGACTTCCTCGGCGCGCACCTCGCCCGCTCCGAGGACGGCTCCCTGCTCGACTTCATCCTCTGGGCCTCCCCGGAAGCTGCTGCCCGCGCGGCGCAGGAGATGCCCGGGGATCCGGCCGCCGAGGGGTTCTTCAGCCTGATCGGCGAGGTCCACGAGATGCGGCACGCCCAGATACTGCACAGCGCCCGGCCGTAACCGAGGAGGCACGGTCACGCCCCGACCTCACCGGAGGGCGCGCGACCGCCGCCGGGAGCCCTACGAAGAGGATTGCCGTGCCCACGGCCGACGAACTGATCAACGCACACACCACCGACAGGCTCGCCTCCGTCATGGCGGCGGCGGGCGCTGCGCCTGCGACCGCGATCCACGACTGCGGACCGCTCCTGGAGGGCCTGACCTTCAGCGAGCGGGTCGACGCGGTGAAGGAGGCCGTTCTCGCCGATCTGCCCGACGCCTACCCGGCCTTCGCGGAGGTCGTCCGCACGGCTCTGCGCGACTCCGCCTTCACCGGTTGGATGACCTTTCCCGTGAACGCCGCGGTCGGCGAACGCGCCCTGACACGCGGTGTGTTCGAGCCCGCGCTGGACCTGCTCGCCGAGCTCACCCCGCTGCTGACCGCGGAGATGGCCGTACGCCCCTTCCTCCGCCACGACCTCTCCCGGGCGCTGCCGGCGGTCCTGGCGTGGACTCGCCACCCCGACGAGCACGTGCGCCGGCTGGCGAGCGAAGGCACCCGGCCCCGGCTGCCGTGGGCGGCGCGGCTGACCCGCCTCGTCGCCGACCCGACCCCGACCCTGCCTGTCCTGGACGCGTTGTACCGCGACACAAGCGAGTACGTCAGACGCTCGGTGGCCAACCATCTCAACGACATCAGCCGGGACCACCCGAGCACGGCCGTCGCCACCGCCGCGCGCTGGCTCACCGATCCGGCGCCCACCACGACGGCCCTGGTCCGCCATGGCCTGCGGACGCTCGTCAAGAACGGCCACGCCGATGCCCTGGCACTCCTCGGCCACGATCCCGACGTCGCCGTTCAGGTCGTCGGCCCCGAGATCCGCACACCCGAGGTGCACATCGGAGAGCATCTCGTCTTCGGCTACGAGGTCACCAACACGAGCCCCCGCACCCTTCCCCTCGTCATCGACTACGTCGTCCACCACCGCAAGGCGAACGGCACTCTCACCCCGAAGGTCTTCAAGCTGACCACCCGCAGCCTCGCCGCCGGCGAGCGTTGGTCGGCCGTACGGCGGCATTCCTTCCGAGAGCTCAGCACTCGCCGCTACCACCTGGGCGTTCACCGCGTGGAACTCCAGATCAACGGGCAGCCTCACGGGTCCGCCGAATTCACCCTCGGCGCCCGACCAGACGCGGCCCCTGCCGGGCCGTCCGGCTCTCCTGACCGCCATCACGAGAGGGCGGCCTGTCCCAGACCGGCCACCCGATAGTCCATGGCCACCGGACCTTGCGCCGATGGCTCACCGTCCCGCTTCCGGACGCCGAGAGGAGAACGAGCCGGGCCGCCCGGTATGGACGGCCCGGCGTCTCCGTACGGTTACGCCGCCTCGGCCACGGCGGCAGGAGCCACGGCTGACGCCCTTAGCCGCCGGGCGAAGACAGCCGCCAGCAACCCCGTGAGCAGCAGGATCGGCAACGCCTCCAGCGCGGCCTGCTCGGGACGGGCCACACCGGCCACGGTGACCAGCACGAAGGCGCCCGCCGCCACGATCGCCGCGCGCAGCAACCGGGTGCGCCAGGGAAGCGCCAGGGCGAGGAAGGCGATGCCGGTGGCCGCCGCGGCCGTCTTGAGCTGAGCGATCACATACAGGGTCGTCATCGGCGCCGCGGCGACCGGCTCCATCACGGACGCCTGGGCCGCGTGGACGGCGAGCACGGCGTTCTCCACCATGTCCAGGGCGCCGGCCGCGATCATCGCGGCGAGGCTGAACGTACCGAGCAGGCGGGTGACGGTCAGAGCCCTGGCCGCGGCGAACGTGGTCAGGTAGGCGACGACGAAGAGCGTGTCGAAGGCCATCCACAACAACACGGCGTCCGGACTGCCGTTGAGGGGCCGCAGGAAGGCGTCGGGAGACAGTGGCGCGTCAGTGGGCTGAAGGTGCACATCCGAGTGAACGGCGGAAAGGATCTGGAAGGCGACCGCACACGCGAAGGTCACCAGCGCCCCGATCAGACCAGCGCGGTGGAGCGCACGGGCCGGGGGCGTCAGGGGTGTGCTCATCGGGCGTTCTCCGTTCCGGAGACGGGAAGAACGACATCGGCGATGAGATCGCCGCCGTCCCGATGGGACTCCATCCGCTCGACGACGTGCACAAGCCGAGCGCGCAGCCCGGTGAGTTCCTCCATCTGCCGCTCTACGGCCGCGATACGACCGCGCAACAACTCGACGGCGTGGGTCACCGGGCAGTCCGGGACCTGCTCGCAGGCATCCGCGAGCTCCTTGATCTCGTCCAGTCTCAGGCCCAGGCGCTGGCCGACCCGGATGAAGTCGAGCCTGTCGAGCGCCTCGGGCGGGTATCGGCGGTGGTCGCCAACGGTCCTCTCCGCAGCCGGGAGAAGTCCCTCCCGCTCGTAGAAGCGGATGGCATCCACCGAGACACCACCGGCGCGCGCCAGTGCCCCGATGCTGAACCGGGATACCCCCGGCAGGATGGCTGTGGTCATGCACTCGACGCTAGATCCTGGACACGGCTCCAGGTTCAACCTCTCCCCTCGTGACCTCCACCACACCGCATCAGGAACCGTTCCCCTGAGCGACTCCCCGATGACGCGGCCGCCTTGCGCTCCGAACGTTGGACGCGAAGATGCGAAGCCGGTTGTCACGTCCGACCTGCGAGTCAGCGGGGCAGGGAAGCGGCGGCGGCCTCGGCAGCCACGGCCACGACGATCTCCTCATCCTCGAAATCGCCGGTCGGAGCGAAGCCGAGAGCCTGGTACAGGCGCGCGGCGGAGGCGTTGTCGGGGTGGTAGGAGAGACGGATCTCTCGGCAGGAGGGCTGCGCGGCGAGGCGCCGCATGAGGGCACGCATCGTGGCCCGTCCCACGCCCCGGCCCTGCTCGGCGGCATCGACGATCATGCCGCCGATCCAGTGGGTACCGTCCTCGTCGTCGTAGGCCCACATGACATGGCCGACGACGTCGTCCCCGGCCCGCACGGCCAGGGAGTTCCACACCCCACCCCGCATGGACAACAGCAGGTAGCGCGCGCCGAGAGCGGCGACGAAGCGGCGCTGGTCGTCGGCGGGGGCCACATCGGCGACGTCGCGCCAGTTCGTGTCCGTGATCTCCTCCAGCACCACGGGGCGGTCCTGGCGGTCGGATATCTCGTCGGTCATCGGTCCCGTTCTCGTCATACGGTCGGTGCGGGGGGTCTGCGCGAAGGCGCGGCTGTGGCGACGGGTACGCCCGCGAGCGCGGCTCGCGCTCGTTCGCCCGTGCCGTATGCCCGCGCCTCCGCGACGATCACCCGTTGGTGCCCGGCGATGCTAGCCCATTCGACGAGCTCGTCGAGGGCCGGTTTCGCGAACACGAACTCGCCGACATCAGCCTGAGAGGGCGGGATGTGACGTGATGTCGTATCTGTCGTCGCTGGAAGGTGTGGCACCGCGGTATCGGCGCTGAACAGAGGGTCCGGCCGTGCTGGAGTGTGCCCTTGAGGTGCCGGGGCGCAAGCGGGGACTTGCCGTTGACGTGCTGGGCCGGGTCATCGCGGTGGTGGTGCTGGCCGCCTCCGTCCACGACAAACGCCTTCGGCACCGCACTGCTGGACAGGGTGATTGCCGGCACCGAGCCGGGCGCCGTGAAGAAAGCCCTGGTGGACCAGGGGTTCAAGAGCATTGTCCAGGACCACGGGGCGAAGGTGGGCATAAGCGACCGCATGTCGAGGATGCTGACGGGGACCTCCGCCTCCACCTGGCGCGGCGCATGACCGGCGGGGAGCTGACCTTGGGGGGCGGTGCTGGCGCGGCTGGAGGGGCGGGAGCGGGAGATCGCCGCGCAGGCCGAGGCGGCCCGGGAGAAGATCGCGGAGCTGACCGCACTGCTGGACGGGTTCGACAAGGCTGCCGAGGAGATCCGGATCACCCGCAAGACGCTGCTGGAGTTGCCCGATCCGCAGCCGCCCGCGCCGCCGACCACGAAACTGCCGGACCATCCGGCCTACCAGCAGATCATGGCGGTGTTCGCCGCAGCCGACGCCCGTTGCGGGCGCGGGCGGTGTGCGAGGCGATGGACGTGGAGATCGCGCCCAACAACGTCAACAACGTCCGCCTGAAGCTCAAGCGGCTGGCCGAGCGCGGGATCCCGGCCGAGACCGAGCAGGGGTTGTGCACCCGGCCGCAGCCATAGCCGCCCAGCGAGCCCGCGAACAGGCCGCCCACCCCAACCGAAAGGGCAAACAGGCATCAACTCACATATGCCCTGAGGTGCTACGTTCCGCACAGCCTGGCGGACTTGCGCGGATCGTCTGCCAGGATGCGCGTCACGAACTGCCGAGCCTGGTCCTCGGCGGCCTCGTCCCCGGTGACGGCGAATCCCAGACTGTAGTAAGTACATCGGGAATCGATGGGGCGGAAGAGCACGCTGACCGAGGGCGACTCCCTGTCCGCCGGGAACTCCCTGCGATAGGGCCGAACCATTGCCAGCCGGTAGCCCCACCGCTCGAACCACTCACCGTCGCCCAGGGCCCGTGCCACCAGACGGGCAGCAGTGTGCACCGGGTCCTCCCAGCTGACGTCGTCCGCAGCGGCAGTCAGTGCGGCGTCGTACTGGGCAGCGTCGAAGCGGAGCTCGGGCGGGTAAGGCACCCGGATGTCGTTGGTGTTCTTCCATCCCGTCCACAGCACGAAGGGCCCGTCACGCCGCACGGTGACGAAGACGCCACCGCAGCAGCCCGTGTCACAGTCGTTGTTGGACAACTCGACCTGTCGGGCCTCCGGCGTCGCCGCGAGCGGACAGTCCTCCACTGCGCCGATCCAGCCGTAGTAGGAACAGCTGGAGACCCCGTCGGGATGGATCGCCGCGAGCAGATCGCGGCCATCGATCACCGGGCGGATCTCCGCCCACTGTTCCAGTGCCAACGGCTCCGGCAGGACGTGCCGCAGGGAGAGTGTGCTGATGTGCGGCTTCGTGCGCTGAAGGGCCATGCTTCATGATTGCTTGCACTGCCCTCGCTCGGCGAACGCGTATGTGGTCGCTGCCCCCAACGGCTCGGCTTTGCCCGCAGCTACGGGCCCGCCGAGCCACACCTTCAGGCGAAGACATAACAGACATCAGCTTACGTATCGCCCGCTGAGCGTCCCCGGCATCGGGTCACGACCGGCGCGGAGTTCCTCGCGCCGTCGGTGGCGACATCGACGAAGGGTAGCGATCGTCGCCAGCGGCACGGTGCTCCGGTGCTCCCCGCGTCGGTGGGCCGCCGCCGGCCGCTCCGCGGTCTCCGGTACGGCGGGAGCGTTGTCGAACGGGTCGAGCACCGCCATCACGTGCAGGCAGACCGCCGGCGGCGCACCGAGGTGGCCGGCAACTCGCCTTCCAGGCGAGGAGCCTAGCGGTCCGAGCCCCAGCGCCAGAGGAGCTCCCCGCCTTCGGGCAGCGCGGCCCAGCGGGCGGCGGCGGCGCTCAGACGGGGCCCCGTCCTGGCCAGCGCCTCCGCGTCGATCGGAGCCCGGCCGACACCACGGCCCTCCGTGGCCAGCCCGCGCCACACCCGGTAGGCCCAGTTCACGGAGAGTTCGGCGGCCATCACGGCGGCGCCGCCCCTCCGCAGCACCTTCATCCCGGAGCGGCGGTGCCGCCTCGGCGTGACGAGCTCGAACCCCTGGAAAGTGGCGCCGCGCGCCATCGCGCCCCAGAAGCCGTCGTCGATGCCGAGGGCGGTCTCCACGACGGCGTGGACGAGGTCGTGCGGCATGGTCGGGCCGACGGACTGGGCGGGCAGCCTGACGTCCGGCCCCTTGCGGGCGCGGACCAGGATCTCGTGCTGGTTGTCCGGCAGCTTCCGGAAGGACATCTCCATCGAGGGACGACGATAGGCGCAGGCCCGGCCGCCGCCCACTGTTTTTCCCGGGCGTCAGTAACCCCCGGGCCACGGCGGCGGTCGGAGACGTCCCGGCGCCCCGAATGGCGAGGGGCGCCGGACCCCGGCGGGCGTGCCCGGAAGGCTGTGGGCGATCAGGCTCCTGTCACCTGTCCGGGTTAAGTCCGTGCAGGTCGGCCTCGGCCACGCCGGCGATGAACTTGAGGCGGTCCGACTCCTCTTGGAGTCGCCTCGCCTCTGCCTCCTGTTCTTCTTGGAGTCGCCTCGCCTCTTCCTCCTGTTGCCGAATCTCCGCCGCCCTCGCGGCCTCGTCGTGATTCCTGCCCATGGGACGCCCCCTTCAGCACTTCAATCACCAGCGATCGCTGCCTGCAAGATTGCCTTCGTGGCGACTCCACAGGAAAGGGCGTACAGGGGGCGCGTTGCTCAGCAGGCCCGGGCAGCACCATGATCAGATCTCATAGCGCTCTGACCGGGAAGGTTCGACGAGTTCGGACCCCTCGGGATCCGGCCCACCGCCTTCCCGAGGTTCGACTGGGCCGGCTGTCCGGGCGCCTGAATCCTTGCGTGCCGAGAGCAGGAACAGGGCCGCAGCGGCGGCGGTGCAGCCGAGCCCGACGATCATGCAGACCATGACCGTCTCGAACGAGGCATCGGCGATCCGGGGGATGCCGTTGACGAGCATGAAAGCGTAGATGCACAGAATGCCGTAGGCGCGAAGCCGCAACCCGGCCTGTCGCTTCCGCAGCCACGGCGGTGTCCACCCCGCCAGTATCGCCACCGGCACCGGCAGCATGAGCGCCGTGGACACCGCCAGCAGTATCCAGTGGTACAGCGGATTGCCGTTCACCCCGCCCCCTTCGTAGGCGATCACCAGCCTACGGAGGGTCGGCGAGGCCCGTCCATGCCGAACACCGCGAGCTTCCGGCGAACCTACCCGGTCAAAGCAATGGATGAGTTCCGCGTCCCCCGGTCGTAGCCGCCCTCCCTGTAGTAGGGGATCGCGAAGTTGAACCCCTACTGCAACTCCGGCCTGGGGCGTTACGCCGGCCTGTCACACGCTCCGCCACCGAATGCGTCACGTCCCGCTGTGCAGCCCGCCGCCGGAGTCCGGCGGTACGGTGATCTCCAGAGTGAGATTCCAGCTCGCGCCGTTGTCCTCGCCACCCGAGGTCTTCGCGAACGCAGTGCGCGGCTCGTCCAGGCTGACCCGGTCGTCCCATGTGGGCTGACCCGGCACGGTGGTGCGATTGCCGGCGGTGGCGGTCGCCGGACCGGACCAGTCATGCACCAGGTGTCAACGATCACGTAACTCGGCTCTGTCGGGGATCTTGTGGTGCCGCAGGACCCGGAATATTCGATCAGCCGCCCCTGAACGGCCGGGCAGGTCCTTCCCTGCAGTGGCGACCTTTACCTTGGTGCCATGGGAGAGTCGAACGCGAGGCGGCGGGTCGAGTTGACGCACGAGGACGTCCACGCCGGTGAGCACGGCGCCCGCGCGCGGTGCCTGCCCGAGCCGTGGATGTGCGATGTCTTCCATCTCGACGGCAGCCTGAGGGACATTCGGGTCCTCGACACGACCCGCGGCGAGTGGATCGCGGTCCTCGAACGCCTGCGTGTTGTAGCCGACGAGACCGAGGTGGAGCACCCCTACCCCCGGCTCGATCCCGTGCGTCCGCCCTTCGCCGACCTCTTCCGCGTCTGGGCAGACGACCCGGAGGGCCGGGGGACGAGTTTCTCCTTCCGGGCCCGCTTCGGCGCCGTGTGGTTCTTCGCCCTGCCCTGCGACGAAGAAGAGATCGAGTTCTCCGTCTGGCCCGAGGACGTCCTCGACGGGGCTGGGGTGGCCTCCGTGCTGCGGTTCCTGGTCGA
>NZ_JAPZBC010000001.1:6385000-6557500 GCF_027460265.1 Streptomyces sp. WMMC940 | reverse complement strand
CGGACGCTTCCTTCGTACTCACCCGCAGAACACTGTCTGAGGCTTTCCTCCGGGCGCTTCCCTTCGGTGTTTCCAGCCTAGCAGATCCGATTTCCGTTTCCGCCACCCGCTGGACCGGGCTGCCGGGCCGTTCCTCCGCTTTCGCGAATTCCCTTTCCGGCGTCAAAAACCCTACCAGTCTTTTCCCGCTGTCCCGACCACACTCACCAGTGCGCACACAGAGGTGTAGACCAGTGGTGTAGACCAGTTAGGATGTCGACTCGACAGGTGCTGCCGACCTGCGACCCAGAGACGCGTCGTGGCCAGGCAGGGGTACGACGTTACATCTCACCGGCAGACGAGGCAAATCGTTTCCGGAGCCCTCCAGGCCCGCCAACTGGTAAGTCACAGACGGAACCTGGACTACCTATGACATACGCTCTGAACAGTACGCCGCCCGGCACAGGCAGTGGCGGCGGCACGTGAATCTCCACCCTGGGAGGCCCCCATGACAACCGTGACGTCGCCTCTGGCCGGGCGCGCCATCGGGCTCGCCGCAGTGCCCGACCCGGTGTTCTCCGGTGCGATGGTCGGTCCCGGTACCGCTATCGACCCGGTGCGAGAACCGTCCGAGGCGGTCTCCCCCGTGGATGGCATCGTTGTCTCCCTGCACCCGCACGCCTTCGTCGTCGTCGACTCCGAGGGACACGGAGTGCTGACCCATCTCGGCATCGACACGGTGCAGCTCAACGGAGAGGGCTTCGAGCTCCTCATCAACAAGGGCGACACCGTCACCCGCGGCCAGGGCATCGTGCGCTGGAACCCCGTCGCGGTCGAAGCGGCCGGCAAGTCTCCGATCTGCCCCGTGGTCGCCCTCGAGGCCTCCGCCGACTCACTGGGCGGGCTCCGCCAGGACGGCGACGTCAAGACCGGCGACGAGCTGTTCAGCTGGCAGTGACCCCTCCCTGGTCGGGGGACCGGTCGAACATCCACCGCGGCGGCTGGGACCGCCGCACTATCGGAGACGGGTGACATGGAGACAACGCTGCAGGGCGTCGGGGTCAGCCACGGTGTGGCCGTCGGCGAGGTTCGGCACATGGGCACGGCGGTGCTGGAGCCGCCGGCCAAGCAGATACCGGTGGAGGACGCGGAGCGCGAACAGGGGCGCGCCCGGCACGCCGTGGACGCCGTGGCCGCCGATCTCGTCGCGCGCGGCAACCTGGCCGGCGGCGAGGCACAGCACGTGCTCGAGGCGCAGGCCATGATGGCGCGGGACCCCGAGTTGATGGCGGACGTCGAGCGGCGGATCGCCGTGGGCAGCACGGCCGAGCGAGCCGTCTACGACGCCTTCGCCGCCTACCGGGCGCTGCTGGCGGGTGCCGGTGAGTACCTGGCCGGGCGGGTGGCCGATCTCGACGACGTTCGCAACCGCATCGTGGCGCGGCTGCTCGGGGTACCGATGCCGGGCGTGCCGGACAGCGACGAGCCGTACGTCCTGATCGCCCGGGACCTCGCACCCGCCGACACGGCGCTGCTCGACCCCGCGCTGGTGCTCGGGTTCGTCACCGAGGAGGGCGGCCCGACCAGCCACAGCGCGATCCTGGCCCGGGCGCTCGGGGTGCCGGCCGTGGTCGCGCTCCCGGGTGTCTGCGAACTCGCCGAGGGCACGGTGGTCGCGGTGGACGGCAGCACGGGCGAGGTGTTCGTGGCGCCGGGCGAGGCGCGGCGCGCGCGGCTGGCCGAGATCGCGGCCGAGCGGAAGGCCGCGCTGGCGGCGTCCACCGGTCCGGGTGCGACATCGGACGGCCACAAGGTGCCGCTGCTGGCGAACGTCGGCGGTCCCGGTGACGTCCCGGCCGCGCTGGCGGCCGGTGCCGAGGGTGTGGGGCTGTTCCGCACCGAGTTCCTGTTCCTCGACGACAGCCGGCAGGCGCCGTCGGAGGCGAAGCAGATCGAGGCGTACCGGCAGGTACTGGAGGCGTTTCCCGAGGGACGGGTGGTCGTGCGGGTGCTGGACGCCGGCGCGGACAAGCCGCTGGACTTCCTGACTCCGGCCGACGAGCCGAACCCGGCACTGGGCGTCCGGGGGCTGCGGTCGCTGCTCGACCACCCGGAGGTGCTGCGGACGCAGCTGACCGCGCTGTCGAAGGCCGCCGAGGGTCTGCCCGTGTACCTCGAGGTCATGGCGCCGATGGTGGCCGACCGCTCGGACGCCAGGGCGTTCGCGGACGCGTGCCGCGAGGCCGGGCTCGACGCGAAGTGCGGCGCGATGGTGGAGATCCCGTCCGCGGCTCTGCGGGCGCGGTCGGTCCTGCAGGAGGTCGAGTTCCTGTCGCTGGGCACGAACGACCTGGCGCAGTACGCCTTCGCCGCCGACCGTCAGGTGGGTGCGGTGTCCCGGCTGCAGGACCCCTGGCAGCCCGCGCTGCTCGACCTGGTGGCGCTGTCCGCCGAGTCGGCGAAGGCCGAGGGCAAGAGCTGTGGCGTGTGCGGTGAGGCGGCGTCGGATCCGCTGCTCGCGTGTGTGCTGACGGGTCTGGGTGTCACCTCCCTCTCGATGGGTGCGGCGTCGATCCCGTATGTGCGGGCGACGCTGGCGAAGTACACGCTCGCCCAGTGCGAGCGTGCCGCCGCGGCGGCACGGGCCGCGGACTCCGCCGACGAGGCGCGGCGTGCAGCGCAGGCGGTGCTGTCCGGGGAGTGACGGCCCGTGTGTGGAGGGGCGTCCTCGCCGTCGCGGCGGGGACGCCCCTCTTCAGTTGTGGGGGTCTTGCGCGTGTCGAGGGCTCCCCGTGCGTCCGTCCCCTAAGGATGTGCCTCGCCGAGGGGGAAGCCCGCGCGGTACTCGACGCCCGGTTCCGGGGAGAGCGGCTCTCCCGTGTCGGCGTCCGTGCAGTAGGCGCTGAAGACCTCGGCCTCGCTGAGCGCGACGAGCCGGCCACCGTGGAGGCGCCAGCCGTGGAGCCGGTCGGGGGTCTCGGCCGTGGACGTCCTGAGGACGACTCCGCCGGGACTGTCGAGGGCGATTCCGACCGCCAGGACCGTCGCGAACTCGGCGGCTTCGGAGGAGTCGAGGACGGCCGGCGCGTCGGCGGCGCGTGTGGTGTGGAGGACCGCCAGGAGTTGCTGCCCCTTCTCCGCCGGGACGCTGCAGACCAGGTGGTGCGCACCGGGGCCGGCGCCGTCGAGCAGGTCGACCAGCAGCCGTGAGGCCCGGTCGAAGGCGGACCGGCCGGTGTCCTCCCCGCAGTCCGAGCAGGTGCCGAGGCCGGCGAGGAGGGAGGTGGCGTACTCCCATGTGGTCTGCCGGGCCGTGCGGTTGAGGAGCAGTGGTACGAGTTCGTCGAGCGGCTGTCCGGTGTACGCGACCGTCGCGCCGGTGGAGGCGACCTCCGCGGTGTAGCGGCTGCGGCTGGCCGAGGAGTCGGGGTCGAGCCCGGTCTCCCTGCAGTACTCCGCGAACTCCTCCGGGTCGAAGAGGGCGACGGTGGTGTGCCCGCCCTGGGCGGAGAGTGCTCTGAGCAGGCCCTCCGCGTGGCGGAGGTAGTCCGGATGGTCGTCGAAGGCGAAAGTTGGGTACCGGCGCATGGCCGCGAGGTCCTGGTCGTCGACGAGGAGTCCGACGGTTGCGGGTACCTCGCGGCGCAGCGCCCGGTGACGGGCTCGACGGGAGTCGCCGGCACGGGCGCGCGCCCCCGTGCGGCCGCGCTGCCCGGAGCGGGTGCCCGCGGTGGTGCGGTCCGGGCCGTCGTGCCTGCGGTGAGCGCCCTCCGTGCCGTGGGCTGTGGTCCGGGCCGTTGCGTCGTGCTTGCCGTGCTGCATGGGATCCCCCTGGTCGCGTGAGCGCTGTTGCTCAGTGCTCACTCACCGTAGTCGTGAGCACTGACAACGCGTCCTCGTGGCCTCGGGGGCGTGGGGCGTCCCCGGTTCAGCCGCGATCGGCGCCGCGCTCGCGCGCCAGCTCCTCGTAGAAGCGCAGCAGTTCGAGGTCGTCCACCGAGCCGGGGTTCACCGCCTTCGTCAGGGCGGTTCCCTGCAGCAGGCGCTTGACCGGGACCTCGATGCGCTTGCCGGTGAGGGTGTGCGGGACGCCGGGGACCTCGATGATGTCGTCCGGGACGTGGCGCGGGGAGAGCTGTTCGCGGATGGTCCGCTTGATCCGGGAGCGCAGGTCGTCGTCGAGGGCGGCGCCGGGGGCGAGGTGGACGAAGAGCGGCATCCAGTAACCGCCGTCCGGTTCCTCGAGGCCGATGACGAGGGACTCCTTGATCTCGGGGAGCCGTTCCACCACTTCGTAGATGTCGGCGGAGCCCATGCGGACGCCCTGGCGGTTCAGGGTGGAGTCAGACCTGCCGTGGATGACGACGGAGCCGTGGTCGGTGATCGTGATCCAGTCGCCGTGCCGCCAGACGCCCGGGAACATCTCGAAGTAGCTCTCGCGGTAGCGGCTGCCGTCGGGGTCGTTCCAGAATCGGATCGGCATGGACGGCATGGGGTTGATGACGACGAGCTCGCCGACCTCGCCGATGACGGGCTTGCCGTGCGGGTCCCAGGACTGCAGGTCGGTGCCGAGGCAGGCGGCCTGGAGTTCGCCGATGTGGACGGGCAGGGTCGGGACGGCGCCCGCGAAGCAGCTGCAGACGTCCGTGCCGCCGCTGACGGACGCGATCCACAGGTCCTCGCGGACCTCGTCGTGGAGCCAGCGGAAGCCGTCGGGCGGCAGCGGGGAGCCGGTGGTGGCGACGCACTTGACCGTCGAGAGGTCGTGGTCGCGCGAGGGGTGCACGCCGGCTTTGCGGCAGGCCATGACGTAGGCGGCGGAGGTACCGAAGAGGGTCGTCCCGGTGCGTTCGGCGATCGCCCACTGGGCGCCGGTGTCCGGGTGGCCGGGGCTGCCGTCGTACAGCACGACGGTGGTGCCGGTGAGCAGGCCGGAGACGAGGAAGTTCCACATCATCCAGCCGGTGGAGGTGTACCAGAAGAAGCGGTCCCCGGGACCGAGGTCGCAGTGCAGTCCGAGTTGCTTGAAGTGCTCCAGCAGGATGCCGCCCTGGGACTGGACGATCGCCTTGGGCAGCCCGGTGGTTCCGGAGGAGTAGAGGACCCACAGCGGGTGGTCGAAGGGGACCTGCTCGAAGACGGGCTCGGTGTCGTCCGCGGTGAGGGCGGACCATTCGAGCGCGCCTTCGGGGGCGGGGGTGCCGAGCAGGGGGATGTGGACGACGGCCCGCAGCGTGGGCAGTTCCCGGCGGAGTTCGGCGACGGTTTCGGCGCGGTCGTGCTCCTTGCCGCCGTAGCGGTACCCGTCCACGGTGAACAGGACCACCGGCTCGACCTGCTGGAAGCGGTCGAGGACGCTGCGGGCGCCGAAGTCGGGGGCGCAGGAGGTCCAGGTGGCTCCGACGGCGGCGGTGGCGAGGAGGGCGGTCACGGCCTGCGGGATGTTCGGCAGATAGCCGCTGACCCGGTCGCCGGGGCGGACGCCGAGAGCGCGGAGTCCGGCGGCGAGCGATCCGACTTGGCGGCGCAGTTCGGCCCAGCTGATGGGGGTCGGGTCATGTGTTTCGTCCAGATGGATGAGGGCCGGCTCATGGGCGAGAGCGGGGTCCTCGGCGGTGCGCAGGGCGTGTTCGGCGTAGTTGAGGGTGGCGCCGGGGAACCACTGGGCGCCGGGCATGCCGCGCTCGGCGAGGACGCGCTCGCAGGGGGTGGAGAACCGTACGTCGAACCAGTCGGCGACCGCCTGCCAGAAGGAGTCGAGCCGGTCGACCGACCAGCGGTGCAGAGCCGGGTAGCCGCCCTCGGCGGGTGCGCCGTGGCGCTCGGCGGCCCATGCCTGGAAGCGGGTGATCCGGGCCGCCGCGATGCGGTCGGCGTCCGGCTGCCAGAGGGGGGCAGGGTTCGCTGCTGAGGTCATGGGGCGGCTCCCGGGCGGCTCGGCGGCTCTGTGCGTGGTGGGCACTCGGTCGGCACGTGGTCCACGTGTGTGTCCGGCGGGGCGTGGGTGTGCCTTCGCGCGGCTGACAGGGACGATGCCATGTGATCGTCTTCCGCACCAGGGTTCCCCACCCATGGCGGGGTGGCTGATTATGTGCTGCGGCCACGGGTGCCGGGTTCCGGGTCGTGGTGGGCGGGTGCTCGCACCGCGAGGTGAACGGCAGTTGAACGAACCCCGCCCCGGCCTGCGCGGATGGCAGGGTGAGCCGCATGGACGGTCGTGATCTGGTGCGTGCGGTGAAGGTCTTCGGGACGGTGCGCGGGCTGCGCGCGACGCGTTCGGCGTGGCGCCGGAGGCGTACGGACGCATGGGGGCTGCCGCCGCGGGGGGCGGAGCGGGCGCGGGTGCCGGGGCCGGTGACCGGGGCGGAGCCGTCGCCGGGCGGCGGGATCGTCCGATTCGCGCGTTCGGAGCTGCGGGTGCGGGTGGCTGCCTCGGGCGTCGTCTTCTGGGGGTGGGACGGTGCGGCGCCCGAACCGTCGTACGCGCTGGACGGAACGCCTCCGCGGCCCGATCCCCGGGCGGAACTCGAGCCGGACAAGGACGGCGGCTGGCGGATCGTCTCGCAGCGGGTCACGGTGGCCGTGTCCCGGCACGGCGGGGTCGAGATCCGGACACCGGGCGGGGTGGTCCTGCGCAGGGAGCTGCCGCCGCGCTGGTGGGAGCCGGTCGGCGGCGGGCCGGCCCGCTGGCTCCAGCGCAGTGAAGTGGCCGCGGACGCGCGGTTCTTCGGCCTCGGCGGCCGTGCGTCGGGGCCGCGGCTGAAAGACGGCACGTACCGGTTGTGGAACACCGATCCGCGCGGGAGCTTCGGGCCGGACGACGACCCGCTGTACATCACGATGCCCGTGCAGCTGGTGGTCGCGGACGCGGGCACGCATCTGGCGTTCCTCGACAACTCCTGGGAGGGTCAGGTCACCCTGCGAGAGGGGGAGGAGGGCGCGGGGTCGGGTCACGACCGTCCGGGGACGAGCGAGGTCCGGATGGGCGGCGGGCCGCTTCGGTGCTGGGTCGTCGTCGGCACACCCGCCCGGGTGCTGCGGAGGTGGACGGGGCTCACGGGCGCGCCCGTGCCGCCGCCGTCGTGGGCGCTGGGTCCGCAGCACGCGCGCTGGGGCTTCGGCTGCGAGCGCGAGGTGCGCCGGGTGGTGGCGGGCTACCGGGACCGGGGCCTGCCGCTGTCGGCGGTGCACCTGGACATCGACCACTACGACGGCCACCGGGTCTTCACGGTGGACACGGAGCGTTTCCCCGATCTTCCGCGGCTGGCGAAGGACCTCCGGGCCGATGGGGTACGGCTCGTGTCGATCGTCGACCCGGCGGTGAAGGCGGAGTCCGGCAACGAGGTGTACGACGCGGGCGCGGCGGCCGGCGCGTTCGTCCGGGACGGGCGGGGCCGTGAGGTGCGCGGGGAGGTGTGGCCCGGCGAGTGCGTGTACCCGGACTTCACCGACCCGGAGGTCCGCGCGTGGTGGGGCGGTCTGTACCAGGAGCGGCTGGCACAGGGCTTCTCGGGGGTGTGGCACGACATGAACGAGCCGGTGTCGTTCACGCCCTTCGGCGACATGACGCTGCCGCGCTCGGCCCGGCACCGACTGGAGGGCCGGGGCGGGGACCACCGTGAGGCCCACAACGTGTACGGCCTGGCGATGGCGCGGGCGGGCCACGAGGCGCTGCGGAGGCTCCGTCCGGAGGAGCGGCCGTTCCTGTTCTCACGCTCGGGCTGGGTGGGCATGCAGCGGTACGGCGGGACGTGGTCCGGTGATGTGGCGACCGGCTGGCCGGGCCTGAGGGCGTCGCTGTCGCTGGTGATGGGGCTCGGCCTGTGCGGGGTGCCCTACTCGGGTCCGGACGTGGGCGGGTTCGACGGGAGCCCGTCGCCCGAGCTGTTCCTGCGCTGGTTCCAGCTGGGGTCGTTCCTGCCGCTGTTCCGTACGCATGCGGCGATCGGGGCGGGGCGCAGGGAGCCCTGGGAGTTCGGCCCGCAGGTCCTCGGGCACGCCAGGGCCGCGCTGCTCGAACGGGAGCGCCTGCGTCCGTACTTCGTGACCCTGGCGCATCTGGCACGACTGACCGGGGCCCCGTACGTGCGGCCGCTGTGGTGGGGTGCGCCGGGCGACCGGGCGCTGCGCGACTGCGAGGACGCGTTCCTGCTGGGCGACGCGCTGCTGGTGGCGCCGGTACTGGAGCCGGGGGCGGACCGGCGTGCGGTGCGGCTGCCGCGGGGGCGCTGGTACGACACGGTGTCCGGCGAGGCGTACGAGGGCCCGGGCCAGGTCCTGCTGGAGGCACCGCTGTCGCGGATCCCGGTTCTGGCCCGGGCGGGTTCGGTGGTTCCGGTGCGCGGCGAGGACGGCGGGACGGAGCTGGAGGTGTGGGCGCCGGCCGCGGGCCGCACCGGCAGCGGTCTGGTCGTCGAGGACCGCGCCGCCCCGGGGGCGCGGCCGGCGGTGGAGCGTTACGCGTCACGGCTGGTGGACGGCGGGGTGGTCGTGGAGCGGGTGTCCGACGCCGGTGCCGTGCGGCCGGGGCGCCCGCTGCGGGTGCGCGGCGGGGTGGGGGCGCGGTCGCCCCGCGGCTCTCAGCCGTAGCGGCCGGCGAACCAGTTCCGGACCGCCGTGGTGTGCAGCGGGAAGGCGAGTTCGGCGGGCTCGTGCAAGGCGTGCCAGCCCTCCGTCTCGTCGGTCGGGGCCGATTCGGGGAGTGTGTCCGCCGGGCGGGGCGGGAGCAGGCCGAAGATCAGGAGGTGCCCGCCGGGCGAGCTGAGGGCGTCGGCGAGCCGGACGTCCCCCTGCGCGGCGTCGATGCCGGTCTCCTCCTTCAGCTCGCGGACGACGGCGTGCCTCCAGTCCTCGGTGTGGTCGATGAACCCGCCGGGGAGGGCGATCCCGCCGCGCTGGGGCTCGATGGTGCGGGTGACGACGACGAGTCCGGTGGGGTGCGGGCCCGTGACGGGGAGGAGGGCGACGGCCACGGGCAGGGGGTTGCGGTAGGCGATGTCACCGCATTCGGCGCAGGTCCTGGGCCAGCCCGCGGGGCCACTGCGGGGGGCGCCGCAGCTGGAACAGTGCGAGTCCCGCACGGGCGTCCGGTGCGCGGGCGCGGGGGTCGTTCCGGCGGTGCCGGGTTCGGGCGTGGGTTCGCGGGGCTCGGTCACACGCGGACTGTACGCGACGCCGGGCCCCGCGGTCCTCACGATCGGGTCAGGGATCGCCTCGACACCGGGAAGTCGAAGTAGGTGTCGGGGAACAGCTCGGGCTTGTGGGTGAAGTGCCACCACTCCTCGGGCAGGTTGACGAAGCCGACGCCGGCGAGGGTGTCCTTCAGCAGTTGCCGGTTGGTGCGCTGGGCTCCCCGGATGCGCGGGTCGTCGGTGTGCGAGAGCGTGTCGAAGCAGTCGAACCCGGTGCCCATGTCGGCGGAGTCGTCCGGAAAGCGCTCCGGCTTCGGGGCGTGGCAGGGGACGAGGGGCTCGCCGGGGACGTACGGGCGGGTCTTCCCGGCCGGGAGCGGGACGATGGTGAGGTCGACGGTGCTGCCGCGGCTGTGGCCCGACTGCCCGGCGATGTAGCCGTCCGCGAAGAGTCTCGACTTGTCGACGTGTGGATAGAACTCCTGCTTCATCCGCTCGTCCGAGAGGTCCTCGGCCCAGCGCACGAAGTGGTCGACGGCCCGCTGTGGCCGGTAGCAGTCGTAGACCTTGAGCGAGTGGCCCTTGCGCAGAAGGGTGCGCTGGGCCCTGCGGAGCGCCTGGGCGGCGGGGCGGGTGAGGATGCAGACCGGCCGGCGGTAGCCGTCGATCGGTTCGCCCACGAAGTTGTGCGCCGTGGTGTAGCGCATGTCGTGGAGGATCGTCGGGTCCACGGAACGCAGTGCGACGAACTCCCCGGGGGCCTTCGGTTCGGTGGCGGCCCGGGCAGCGGGCGGCGCGGCGACGGCCGGGGCGACCAGGGCGGCGGCAAGGGCGGTCAGGGCTCCGCGGGCTGCGGCGGGTCCTCTCGTGCGCGTCATGCGCACCGTCTACCAGGAACAGGAGGCCGGGACCACCCCCGTGGGTTCCGGCCACCCGTTCCACTGGTACCGGACGCCGAACGGGCCTGCGCGGTTCTGGTATCCGGCGGATCGGTTCACCCCCCGGCCGTCTCCGGCAGCGTGTTCCGCGCGGGGTCGTGCGCGCGCCCTCGGCGTGGCACACTGTCCATTGTCCTGACGACCCGTCAGTTACGGACGGGTCCCGCGCGGACGACCGGGGAGGGGCCTTGACGCGTGTGCGCAGACCGGTGGTGGCGCGATGGTTCACCGAGGGCGGTGACGATCGGGAGTTCCGGCTGCTGGGCACCCGCTGCGGTGCCTGCTCCGCCGTCTTCTTCCCCCGGGAGGACTCGTTCTGCCGCAACCCCGCGTGCGCGGGCGGCGAGCTGGCGGAGGTGCCGTTGTCGAAGCGCGGACGCGTGTGGTCGTACACGGCCGGCCGTTACCGTCCGCCGGCGCCGTACGTCTCCGATCCGGAGGCCGCGTGGGAGCCGTACGCCCTCGTCGCCGTGGAGCTCGCGGCCGAGCGGATGGTGGTGCTCGGCCAGGCGGTGCCGGGGGTCACGGTCGCGGATCTGAGCGTCGGCACGGAGGTCGAGGTGGTGGCCGGGGTCCTCTCGGAGGACGCGGACACGGCGTGGACGACCTGGTACTGGCGCCCGGTGGAGGAGGCCCGGTGAACGATGTCGCGGTGCTCGGCGCGGGCATGCACCCGTGGGGAAAGTGGGGCCGCAGTTTCGTCGAGTACGGCACGGCCGCCGCCCGGGCCGCGCTCGCGGACGCCGGGATCGGCTGGCAGGAGGTCCGGTCGGTCGTCGGCGCCGACACGGTCCGCGGCGGCTACCCCGGCCATGTCGCGGGCGCGACCTTCGCCCGGGCCCTGGGCTGGCAGGGCGCACGCGTCACGAGCGTGTACGCGGCCTGCGCGTCGGGGGCCCAGGCCATCGACTCCGCGCGGGCCCAGATCCTGGCGGGCATGGCCGAGGTGGTGCTCGTCGTGGGCGCCGACTCCGCGCCCAAGGGGTTCTTCGCCCCCGCCCGCGGCGACCGGCCCGACGACCCGGACTGGCTGCGCTTCCGGCTGCTGGGCGCCACGAACCCGGCGTACTTCGCCCTGTACGCGCGCCGGCGCATGGCCCTCCACGGCGACACCCTGGACGACTTCGCCCAGGTCAAGGTCAAGAACGCGGCGGCCGGGGCGCTCAACCCCTACGCCCGCTACCGGACGGCCGTGAACGCCGGGCAGGTCGCGTCCTCCGCCGTCGTCGCGGATCCCCTGCGGCTCCTCGACATCTGCGCCACGTCCGACGGCGGCGCCGCGCTGGTGCTGTCCAGCATGGAGTACGCCCGCGGGCACGGCGCCGGGAACCCGGTCCGCATCCGCGCGGTCTCGACGGTGACTCCCACGTATCCCCGGACCGTGCTCGACCTCCCGGACATCGCGACGGACTCGGCGGTCGCCGTCGAGCCGCCGGCGCTGGGCTTCCGGGAGTCGATCGCCCGTGCCGCCTACGAGGAAGCCGCGCTCGGACCGGAGGACCTGTCGCTGGCCGAGGTGTACGACCTTTCCACCTCGCTGGAGTTGGAGTGGTACGAGGACCTGGGGCTGTGCGGGACCGGTGAGGGCGCCGGGCTGCTGCGCGAGGGCGCGACCGCCCTGGGCGGCCGGATCCCGGTCAACGCGAGCGGTGGCCTGGCCTCCTTCGGGGAAGCCGTCCCCGCGCAGGCCATCGCCCAGGTGTGCGAACTGACCTGGCAGCTGCGCGGAACCGCGGGTGAACGACAGGTCGCCGGAGCGCGCGCCGGGATCACCGCCAACCAGGGGCTGTTCGGGCACGGCTCCGCGGTCGTCGCGGTCCGCTGAGCAACCCCGGCCATCCGACGGCCCGTTCGCGTGCGCAAGACCGGAGACGCTGACCGGAGCCCCTGTGGTGCAGGCGACCTTGACGGGGCGGTAACCCGGGGGAAAACTGCCTCTTCGTCGGCGCCGCTGCCCACGGCAGCACGGCGTCACGGCACGCTCACCACGCTCGTCACGGAGACCGCGCACGGCACGGCCCCGCACTCCGCCCTGCCTCCACGCTCCGTAGCCATGGGAACCACACCCAGCCCTGGAGCCGCCATGAGCAACGCAGACATCTTCCTCGGCGAGTTCATCGGCACGGCGATCCTGATTCTCTTCGGCGCGGGGGTCTGCGCCGCGGTGACCCTCAACCACTCCAAGGCCAAGGCGTCCGGCTGGATCGTCATCGCCTTCGGCTGGGGGTTCGGCGTACTGGCGGGCGCGTACACGGCGGCTCCGCTGTCCGGCGGCCACCTCAACCCGGCCGTGACCGTGGGCATCGCCGTCGACACCGGCGAGTGGGGCAAGGTCCCGCTGTACGTCCTGTCCCAGCTGGCCGGGGCGCTCCTCGGGGCCGTACTGGCCTGGCTCGCCTACCACGCCCAGTTCCGGGCGAACGCCGACCCCGCGAACGCCCAGCCCACGCTGGGGATCTTCTCGACCGCCCCGGAGATCCGCAGTCCCACCGCCAACCTCGTCACCGAGACCATCGCCACGGTCGGGCTGGTGCTGCCGATCCTGGCCTTCGGGCGGAACGCCGGCATCGGCATCGGCCAGGTCCCGGGCGAGGCGGCGGGGATCTACGGCTCCGGGATCTCGGTCCTGCTGGTCTCGCTGCTCGTCGTCGGCATCGGGCTGTCACTCGGCGGCCCGACCGGATACGCCATCAACCCCGCCCGCGACCTGGGCCCCCGGCTGGCGCACTCGATGCTGCCGATCCCCAACAAGGGGACGTCCGACTGGGGTTACGCCTGGGTGCCCGTGGCCGGACCGCTCATCGGCGGACTCCTCTCGGGCCTGATCTTCAACATCGTCTTCTGATCCGCCGCACAGACAGCGTGCTCCGGGAGCTCCGACCGGACAGCACCCTTCCCACCGCAGCCTCAGGGCAGCGCCATCCGACAAGAGGACGTCATGACGGACACCTCCCAGAAATACGTCGCCGCCATCGACCAGGGCACCACGTCCAGCCGCTGCATCATCTTCGACCAGCACGGCGCGATCGTCGCCGTCGACCGGCGGGAGCACCGTCAGATCTTCCCCAAGCCGGGCTGGGTCGAGCACGACGCCACCGAGATCTGGTCCAAGGTGCAGGCGGTGGTCGCCGGAGCGCTCGCCGGGGCGGGACTGCGCGCGGGGCAGCTCAGCGCCCTCGGCATCACCAACCAGCGCGAGACCACGGTGCTCTGGGACCGGTCGACGGGCAGGCCCGTGCACAACGCCGTCGTCTGGCAGGACACCCGCACCTCGGCGCTCTGCGCCGAACTCGGCGGCGCGGACGGACAGGACCGCTTCCGCGACACCACCGGTCTGCCGCTGGCGAGCTACTTCTCGGGACCGAAGGCGGCCTGGCTGCTGGACCGGGTGCCGGGGCTGCGCGGGCGGGCGGAGCGGGGCGAGATCGCCTTCGGCACCATCGACTCGTGGCTGATCTGGAACCTGACCGGTGGGACGGACGGCGGCGTCCACGTCACGGACGTCACCAACGCCTCGCGCACCATGCTGATGAACCTGGAGACCCTCCGGTGGGACGCCTCGGTCCTCTCCGCGATGAACATCCCGGAGGCGGTCCTGCCCGAGATCCGCTCCTCGGCGGAGGTCTACGGGACCGCCGTCGGCCAGCTGGACGGCGTGCCGGTCGCCTCCGCGCTCGGGGACCAGCAGGCCGCCGTCTTCGGCCAGGCCTGCTACGAGACGGGGACGGCGAAGAACACCTACGGGACCGGCAGCTTCCTGCTGCTCAACACGGGCGGCCGGCCGGTGCCCTCCAAGAACGGGCTCATCACGACGCTCGGCTACAAGATCGGTGACGCCGACCCCGTCTACTGCCTCGAGGGCTCCATCGCGATCACGGGCGCCCTGGTGCAGTGGTTCCGCGACCAGCTGGGGATCATCCGCACCGCGGACGAGATCGAGACCCTGGCCGCGAGCGTCGAGGACAACGGAGGGGCGTACATCGTGCCGGCCTTCTCCGGGCTGTACGCGCCCTACTGGCGCTCCGACGCCCGAGGCGTGATGACGGGACTCACCCGGTACGTGACCAAGGCGCATCTCGCCCGGGCCGTGCTGGAGGCGACGAGCTGGCAGACGCGTGAGGTGGTCGACGCGATGTACCAGGACTCGGGGGTGCCGATCACCACACTGAAGGTGGACGGCGGCATGACCGCGAACGGGCTGCTGATGCAGCACCAGGCCGATGTACTGGGCGTGCCGGTGATCCGACCGAAGGTGTCCGAGACGACGTGCCTGGGCGCCGCGTACGCGGCGGGACTCGCCACCGGGGTCTGGGGCGGGCTGGACGAACTGAAGGCGCACTGGCAGCGCGACGCCGAGTGGTCGCCGCGGATGCAGGCGGACGTGCGGGAGCGCGAGTACGACAACTGGCGCCGGGCCGTGGAGCGGAGCTTCGGCTGGCAGAAGGAGGACGGCGCGTAGCCGCCCGCCACCCGTGGACCACGGCTCGTACCCCTGTCGGTGGGGGTACGGGCCGTGTCGTCGCCACGCCGTCGCCGCCCCGGGCGTGCGGGCGCGTCAGGTCGCCGCGGGCTCCCGCTCACGGGTGGACCGCACCAGTGCGTGCTCCACGACCGCCACCAGCACCGACTTCACCGACTCCCGCTCACGGGCGTCGCACGTCATCAGCGGTACCTCGGGGTCGAGGTCGAGGGCGGCCCGCACGGTCTCCTCCGGGTACTCGTCGGCTCCCTCGAAGCGGTTGACCCCCACGGTGAACGGGATGCCGCGCCGCTCGAAGTAGTCGATCGCCGCGAAGGAGTCCTCCAGGCGGCGGGTGTCGGCGAGCACGACCGCGCCGAGCGCGCCCTGGGCCAGCTCGTCCCAGAGGAACCAGAACCGGTCCTGACCGGGGGTGCCGAAGAGGTAGAGGACGAGGTCCTCCCGGAGGGTGATCCGGCCGAAGTCCATCGCCACGGTCGTCGTGCTCTTGGACTCCACCCCGTCGAGGTCGTCCACGGGCCGGCCGGCCTCGCTCAGGGTCTCCTCGGTACGGAGCGGCTTGATCTCGCTGACCGCCCCCACGAGGGTGGTCTTGCCGACCCCGAAGCCACCGGCCACAAGAATCTTCAGTGTCACCGGCTCCACCGGTGTCTCCCGTCGGCTAGAGCGCCCGAAGACCATTGATCACCTCGCGGAGAATGCTGACGTCCGGCAGCTCGGCCGGCGGTACGGGACGGGTCACGTGGACCAGGGCGTCGTCGACGAGATCGCCCACGAGGACCCGGATCACCCCGACGGGGAGGTCCAGGCCCGCGGCGAGCTCGGCGATCGACTGCGGGGTGGTGCAGCAGCGTTCGACGATCTCCACGTGCTCCGGGGAGAGCACCTGGTCCCGGCCGGGATCCTGGGCGGCCGGTTCGGGCACGACGAGCGCGATCAGGTCGAGCCGGTGCTCCGTGGTACTCGTGGTCCGGCCACGGGTCATCGCGTACGGACGGACCACCGGACCCGCGTCGTCGTCGTACCACCGGGGGGCGTGCCGGACCTGCTGTCTGCCGTCAGTCATGGCCGGTCCACTCACCCTCCGGCGGAGAGCCCGGTCCGGGGTGCCGTCGCGAGGTGGGCTCCGACGCGCTTGACCATCAGCGTCATCTCGTAGGCGACGAGACCGACGTCGGAGTCGGCGTCGGACAGGACGGCGAGACAACTGCCGTCCCCGGCGGCGGTGACGAAGAGGAAGGCGTCCTCGAGCTCGACGACGGTCTGGCGCACCCGGCCGGCGTCGAAGTGGCGGCCCACGCCCTTGGCGAGGCTGTGGAACCCGGAGGCCACAGCCGCGAGATGCTCTCCGTCCTCACGGGTGAGGTCCTTCGAGGCGCCGGTGGCGAGACCGTCGCCGGAGAGGACGAGGGCCTTGCGAATGGAACCGACGCGCTCGACCAGTTCGTCGAGGAGCCAGTTGAGCTCGCCGTTCTTGGTCGTGTCGGTTGCTGCGGCGTTCGGTGCGGTCATCGACCGTCCCCCTCCGGTGTCGTTCCTGGTGCTGTCTCGCCGGGGCCCGTGGCATCCTCGGCGTTCTGGCGACGTCCGCGCTGCCAGCCGCGTTGCAGCGAGGCCATGCGGTCGCGTACTTGTTCCGCGTCGCGTTCGAAGTCCTGGGCGTCCTCCGCCGCGGTGGGCCTGGCGCGGGCGCCGGAGGTCTCGCGCAACTGCGGCGCGAGGCTGGCCTGGCGCACCCGGCGGGGCAGCCCGCCGGCCGTCGGTCCCGAGGAGCCGCGCACCGGGCGGGCGGCGCCCGTGCCGGCGCCTGCGCCGCTCCTCGGGCCGTCCGCCCGCGCGGCACCGCCGGAACGCTCGGGGCCGCCGGTTCCACGAGGCGGCCTGCTCCGCAGCGGCACCGGAGCGGAGGGCGGACGGCCCGGCGCCGGGCTCGCGGAGTCGGAGTCCCGGCGCGCGCCGGAGGCCTCCGGTTCGTCCCTGCCGGGTCCGGGCAACGGGTGTGGCCGGCCCCGCTCGGCGATCCGGCGCCCGTTGTCGGCGACCAGGGTCGGAGGCTTGCGGCGAGGCAGGGGAACGGGGCTGGGGGACGCCCGGCGCGGGCCGTTCCCCGGTCGCTCCGGCGTCTGGTCGGAGGCCTGCTGGTGCTGCTCGTCAGGGGTGCGGAGGAAGTCCCGGGCCCGGAACAGTCCGCCGCGCTCGCTCTCGGTGTCCTCGATGTCCGCCGCGGAGTCGGGCACGGCGTTGATCGGCTCGGCCGTGTCGATGCGCTCCGTCCGGGCGCCCAGGGCCTGGCGGTCCTCGAACCCCATACTTCCTACGGGCGCCTCGAGTTCGACGGGGCCGTCGAGGACGGCGGGGACCGTGAGCCCCGCGGGAACCTGGGAGAGGGCCGTGAGACGGCCGGCCTCGGAGCGGCGGGCGGAGCCGTCGCGTCCGCCCGGGGAGTTCTTGCGGTCGAGGCGGAAGCCGGTGCCCTCGGTGTCGGGGGCGTCGGTGAGCAGCGCCGCCGGTACGAAGACGACCGCGGTGGTCCCTCCGTACGGCGACTGCTGCAGGGAGACGCGCACGTTCTGCCGCTGGGCGAGCCGGCTGACGACGAACAGGCCGAGCCTGTCGGTGTCGGAGAGCTCGAACTCGGGCGTCTCCGCCAGCCGGAGGTTGGCGTCGAGCAGTGCCTCGGGGGCCATCCCGAGGCCCCGGTCGTGGATCTCCAGGGTGAAGCCGTTGGCGACGCGCTCGCCGTGCACCTGCACACCGGTGTGCGGGGGCGAGAACACCGTGGCGTTCTCCAGCAGTTCGGCGATGAGGTGGGTGAGGTCGGAGACCGCGGGTCCCGCCACGCCGACGCGGGCCAGCCTCCGGACCTCGATCCGCTCGTAGTCCTCCACCTCGGCGACGGCCGCCCGTACGACGTCCATGAGCTGGATCGGCTTGCGCCACTGCCGGGAGGGGGCCGCGCCGGAGAGGATCACCAGGCCCTCCGCGTGCCGACGCATACGGGTGGTGAGGTGGTCCAGCCGGAACAGGTCCGCCAGTTCCTCCGCGTCCTCGGTGCGGCGCTCCATCGTGTCGAGGAGGGTGAGCTGGCGGTGGAGGAGGACCTGGTTGCGGCGGGCGAGGTTCACGAAGACCTCGGATACGCCGCGGCGCATGCCGGCCTGCTTGACGGCGGCCTCGACGGCGGCCCGCTGGAGGGTGTTGAGCGCCTGGCCGACCTGGCCGATCTCGTCCTTGTCGTACTCGAGGTGGGGCGCCTCGGTCTCCACGTCGACGTTCTCGCCCGCGGCGAGCCGGCGCATCACGCTGGGGAGGCGGACGCCGGACACCTCGTGGGCCTCCTTGCGCAGCCGGGACAGCGCACGCGCGAGGTCGCGGCCGATGCGCACGGAGACGACGAGGGACACCAGGAGGGCGAGGAAGCCGAGGACACCGGCGATGCCGGCCTTGACGAGCACGCCGTACGCGGCCGGCTCCACGCGGTCCCGGTAGCGGTCGCCGGCCTCGCTGGACTGGCGGGCCAGGTCGTCCAGGACGGGCCCGGCGAGCTGCTGCCACCGCTCGGCGTCCACCACGCGCGGCTTGCCGGTGGGGCCCGCGGCGATCAGTTTCTCCTCGGTCTCGCGCAGGGGCTGGGTGTCGGGACTGCCCCAGTACCGCTCGACGATCTCGCGCTCGGAGGCCGGCAGGACCTCGAGGTTGATCTCGTACAGCAGCTTGCGGTTGGCGGCGAGATCGGTGACGGCGCGGATCTCCCCGGGCGTGATCTTGCCCGCGACCAGCGACGAGGTCACGAGCGCGTCCTCGCGGGAGAGCAGTTCGCGTGCGCGCACGATACCGACGAGAGCGCGGCCCTGCCTCTCCAGTTCGACGCTCTCCAGGCCGTTGAGGGACATGAGGAAGCCGTAGCAGGGATCCACGAGGCGGTTGTAGAACTCCATGGCCTGGGCACGGGTGATGGCGCTCTGCTCGACGTTCCGCCGCAGGGAACCGAGGCCGTCGAGTGCGTCGACGAGCCGGTCGAGGCGCCGGGACGCGTCCGGGCTGAGGGAGCTCCTGACCCCGGAGTCCTGTGCGCTGGCGCGGATTTCGGCCACGGCCCTGTCGGTCTGCGACCGCTGTCCGCGCAGGGCGATCAGGGAGTCGGCGGCGCGGGGGTCGGCGAGGTGGACGAGGGTCTGGCGGCGTTCCTTCTGGATGACGCGGACCGTTTCCTCGAGGGGCAGGCCGACCTTCTCGAAGATGTACCCGGCGTCCAGCAGTTGCTTTGCCTCACGGCCGGTCAGTGCGGTCGCGAACCCCCACAGCGCGGTCAGGGAGACGAGCGGCACGAGCAGCAACGCCACGATCTTCCGGCGGATCGACTTCCCGCGAAAGCGCATGGCCTCCCCCAGCTCGACCCGCGCGGACGGCGCGGGTGGTGATGTCCGCTTGGTGTGTGGTGCCGTTGTCTGTCGTGAGTGGTGCCGAGTTGTGCCAGGAGTCGCTCGTCCTGCGTCAACAAACGGCGCGAGCCTACTACTGACGGAGTGACAACTCGAAGGCTCGTCCGGACGTTTTTCGGCCGGGCGTCGAGTCGTTGATCAGGGGTTGTCCTGGTATTCGCGGACTTGCCACTCGGAACTGTGGCCGATGACACCTGGACGGACGTCACAAACCCTTCATGGACGTATGGCCGGATATCTTCGCTCCAACGGGAATCTTCGGTTGCTTCCGTGCGTCTTTGTGTACGGGGAACAGGAGTTGCGGGGGAATCGGCCTACGGGTCGACCGACGGGCCGCGCCGGCGCGTGCACGGACCGGAAGCGGGTAGCCAACCCTGCAGTCGGACATTCGTGGGGAGTGAGCGCAGACCATGGCGACGGCGGACGAGGTGGGAGCACCGCGGCGGCTCTGGGTCGAGGAACCGGTGGGACGACGGCGGCTGCCCGACCCGGTGCGCACGGCGGCCGTGCGGGCCGTGATCGTGACGGCAGTGACGATCACTCAGGCGTTGATGGCCTTCTTCTTCTCGGTGACGGGATCATGGCTGGCCTTCCCCCTGGTCCTGAGCAGTGTGGCGAGCACGGTCGGTGCGACCTGGGCGGTGCTGGACGTGTGGGTGACGCGCCAGGTGTGGAACCAGCGGCACGGCGTGGTGTCGATGCCGAGCAGCACAGCGCGGCAACTGCGGCGTGAGCGGAGGAAGGCACGGCGGATCGCCCGCACGGAGGCGCGTGAGTCCGCGCGGATACGACGAACGGGTGCGGGCCGGCTGTCCCAGGCCTGAGGACCTCCGAGGTCCGGGGGATTCCCGGCCCGGGTTCGTCCGGGCCGGGAGCCTCAGATGCCGGGATCCCTGAACCGTGCGGCCCCTCGGGGGCGGGTCGCCGGCTACTCCTCGCGACGGACGGGGGGTTCTGGCGAGCCGGACCCCGGCCGGGAGTCGGTGCCGGCGTCCTCGGAAGCGGCTGCCGGCCTCGTTGACCGCGGCACGGCACCCGTCGGGGGCGCGGCCCCCGCCTCGGTCGAGATCCCCCTCGGGCTCTCGACCGGCGCGGGCGACGGCTCGTCCGCGGCCCTCTTGAACATCCGGGTCGCGGTGATCTCCCCGTGCACGGTCTCGCCCTCGGTGCGCTGCTGCGGCAGGCCGGGGCGCAGATGCTCCTCGACGCTGATGTACTTGAGGCCCGCTCGTAGGTCCGCGTCGTTGCGCAGCCGGATGACCAGCGGGAACTCCGCGAGGGCGGTGGTGTCGAACAGGCCCGTGGTGTAGAGCAGCTGGACGCCGAGGGCATTCGACACGGCACGCTGCAGCTCCAGCAGATAGGTGGCGTTGGCCCGGCCGATGGGGTTGTCCAGGAACAGCGTGCCCGCGTGCCGGTGCCTGTCCCGCCCCCGGTCGTTGCTGCGGAGCGCGGCCATGGTGCAGTACAGCGCGATCGCCGCGGTGAGCAACTGGCCGCCGGAGAAGACGTCGCCCATCTGCCCGACCGGTACCCGCTCGGCGCGCAGCACCGCGTCCGGCTTGAGGATCTCGACGGCGACGCCCTTCGGTTCGAGAGCCGCCCGGACGCCGCGGAGCAGCAGGGACATCCCGTCGCGCCGCAGATCGGAGTTCTTCCTCACCGCGGCGCGGGTGGCCTCGTCGATGACCTCGCCGAGCCGCTCGGTGAGGGTCGCCTGGTCGGGCTCCTCGAAGCGGATGCGCAGGAACTCCTGGCCCGACCACTCACCCAGTCCCTCGGGCAGCCGGGAGAGCCGCTGGGCCGAGCGGAGCGTGGTCAGGGCCGACTCCACCAGTCCGCGGAGCCGGTCCACGATGGAGTCGCGGTTGCGCTCCAACTGCGCCAACTCGTCGGTGAGTACGCGCAGCCGTGGTGCGAACGCCTCGGCCCAGCGCGCCGAGTGCTCCGGCAGGGAGGACGCGGGCAGCTCGCGGATCTGCAGACGGGCCGGTGTGCGCACCGCCTCGTAGCGGGTGGAGTTGGCATGGCGCACGAGCACATCGCTCGCCTCGCGCACAGCCGACTCGGCGGAGGACAGATCGGCCGCGCAGCCGCGCAGGGAGCGGCGGGCCTCGGCCGCCGACTGCCTGGCCTCCTCGAGACCGCCCGCGTACGGCTGGGGACGTTCCTGGTCCTCGTCGGTGTGGTCCCTGAGCAGATCGCGCAGGAGGGCCGCCGTCTCGTCGAAACCGCTCGCCGAGTCCTCGGCGGTGCGGTGCGCGCGCAGCAGTTCGGCGTGCCTCGCCCGGGCGGTGTCCAGCGCCTCCGTACGGGCGGCCAGCTCGCCGGTGGCCGTCCGCAGCAGTGCCTGGGCGTGCTGGGCGTCCGAGGGCTCCATCTCCTCGGGAAGCGCGATGTGTGCGTCACCGTCCACGGGCGCGAGGCGTTCGGCCTCCCCGCGCAGCCGGCCGAGTTTCTCGCTGGCCTCGGAGGCGCGGGTCTCCAGCATCTGCACATGCGACTCGGCGCGGGCCGCGGCGGCCTGGCGGGAGGGTCCGTCGGCCCCGTCGGTGCCCTCCAGCAACTGGGCGGCGCGCGTGCGGACCTTGTTGGTGAGCCGGTCGAGTGCGGCGAGCCCGGCGCTCTCGTCACTCTCGGCGTGGGCCTGTTCGGCACGGAGGTCTGCCCCGACGCCGACCTTCTCGTACAGCTGGGACGCGGCGCGGTACGCCTCCCGCAGGGCGGGCAGCGAAGGGCGGGGGGTGTCGTGAGTCCCGTCCGCGTCGGGCAACTGCTCGGGCGCGCCCGCGATCTCCGCGCGCTCGGCGCGGAGGGCGCGTGCGGTGCGCCGGGCGTCGTCCGCCGCGCGCTGGGCCGCCCGGCGGTCCTGGTCGGCGACTCTCGCCCGCTCGAGGCAGGAGCCGGCGCGGGCGTCGGACTCGGCCGCCTCGTCGGCGAGTTCACGCAGCTTCGCCTGCCACCCGGCGCGCTCGCGGAGGCGGAAGGCGAGTCCGGCGAGCGCGTCCGCGGCACGGCGGGCCCGCTGGGCGGTGTCCTGCCGTTCGTCGCGCACCCGGGCGGTGTCGGCGGCGGCCTCCTCGGCCTCGGCCCGGGCGGTGCGGGCCTCGGCGAGCACCTTCTCGGCGGCATCGGCCGACTCCCGGGCGGTACGCGCGGCCCCGGCGAGTTCGGTGAGCATGCCGGGCGGGCAGTCGGCGCGCCAGGAGCCGATACGGGCGGCGAGGGCGCGGTCGCCCGCCAACCGCGCCGCGAGGGTCCTGATCTCCTCGTCCCGCTCCGCGGCGCGGGCCCGGAGTGCCTGCCGCTCCTCGTCCGCGGCGTGCTCGTCGTGCATGGCCGGGTTCGGCGGCACGAGGAACACGTCCGGGCCCGTGCCGGCGGCGGGCCCCGGCACGGGGGCGAGCAGGGCTGCCGCGGTTCCCACGGCGACGGCGGAACGCGGCAGCAGTGCCGCGCCGGTCAGCACCTCGCGGGCGCGGGCGTACGACACGGGGTCGGTGATCACGACACCGTCGACCAGCTCGGGCCGCGCCGCGAGCACGGCGGCGTGGTCGGCGGGGGCGACGGCCTGGGCGAGGTAGCGCCAGCCGGGCAGTGCGGGGATGCCGTGCTCACCGAGGAACTCGACGGTCGCGAGGACGTCGGGACCGGGAGGCAGCAGCCCGCCGTCGCCGAGCGCCCCGAGGATGCGGGAGTCGTCCGCGGCCGCGGTCCTCAGCTCGAACAGCTGGCGTTCGGCGGCCGCGACGCCCTGATCGAGCAGCTCTCGCAGTTCGTCGGCGTGGCGGTCGAACTCCTCGGCGGTGAGGGGGACTTCGGTGCGGTCTTCGCGCCGGACGCCCTCGGGGCGGTCGGCGGCCGCGGTCCCCGCGGGAGTGGGCGCGGGGCGGCCTTCCCCGGAGCCGGTCGCCTGTGCCGGGAACACCGCTCGCGGATCCGTCGCGGCGGGACCGGACGGCTCGCGCCGGGGTCCGGGGACCTCCGCCGGCCCGGCTGTCGCCGGCAGACCGAGCAGTTCGCCGAGGCGCTCGGACCCGGCGAGGGAGGCGGCGGCGAGCCGCTCGGCCTCATGGGCGTGGGCGGCCGCCTCGGCGGCGTCCGCGGCGCGGGCCGCGGTCAGTTCGGCCCGGGTCTCGGCTGCCGCCGCCTCACGGGCGCGTTCCGCGGCCGTGCGGGCGGCATCGCGGGCCGCGTCCCAGGCGGCGACCGCGGACTTCTCCGCGTCGCTGGCCGCGAGGGCGGCCCTCGCCGGGTCGGCGTCGGGCGCGGTGTCGTCGAGCCAGCCGGCGCGGACGGCCTCCGCGGTCTCCTGTTCGACCTCGGCGAGGCGCTGGCGCAGATGGCCCGCCTCACTGCGGGCCCGCTGGGCGTCAGTGGCGGCGGCGGTGGCGTCGCGGTGGGCGGCCTCGCCTGCTTCCTGGAGCCCGGCGGAGCGCTCCTCCTCCTCGTTGGCCAGGCGCTCGCCGTCCTCGGCCGCGGAGTGGAGCGCGCGCACGAGGTCGGCGGCGGCCTCGGCGCGGGCCGCGAGCGCGGGCGCGGCGTCCCGCTCGGCCTCGCGGATGGCGGCGGCCACCCGTGCGGAGCGGTCCGCAGCGGCCCGGTGGCGGAGCACTGCCTCGGCGGCCTGCCAGGCGGCGTGGAGGGTGCGTGCGTCGGTCAGCTCTCGGCGCTGTGCGGCGGCGGACTTCTCCGCCGCGGTGAGGGCCAGCGACGCGTGCCGGTAGGCCAGTTCGGCCGCGACGAGAGAGCTGTGGCTGCGGGTCCGCTCCGCCTCGGTGACGGTGTGCGCGGCGGCGGTGACCTGCTGGGCGAGTTCGGCGGTGCGGGCGCGCTCCTCGCCGGCCCTGGCGGAGAGCCGGTGCGCGAGAGTACGGGTGCGGCGCTCGGCCCCGAGATGGATGTCGCGGGCCCTGGTCCGGGTGTCTGCGGCCTCCACGATGCGGCCGAGGAGGTCGACGGAGCCCGCGGTGAAGTCGCGTTCGGCGATGAGCTCGGCGCGGCGGCCCAGCTTGCTGCCGAAGCCGCTGACGAGGTCGGCGAGCCCGTCCGTGTCACGGGTGTCGGTGACGGCGCGCAGCAGCAGGTCGGTGAAGTCGGAGTCCTTCTTGACCGCGAACAGCCCGGCGGCCTCTCCCTCGTCCGCGTTCATCTCCCGCTGGTAGCGGAAGAGTTCGGGATCGAGGCCCAGGTCTCCGAGGTGCTCGTTCCAGCGGTCGTGGATCTCCTCCCAGTACACCTCCAGGTGCGGATACGCCTTGCCCGCCTCGGTGATGGCGTCGCGGAAGCCCTTCATGGTGCGCCGGCGGCCATGCGCGCCCGAGGTGCCCTCGACGGGCGGGCGGACGGCGGTGGACTCGGCGACGGGCAGCGAGTCCAGGCTGAGACCGGGTCCGGGCCGGAAGGAGTACCAGGCCTCGGCGAACTTGCGGGGGTCGTTGGAGACCTGGCGGCCGCGCCATTCACTGGCCTTGCCGACGACGACCAGTTCGCCGGTGAGGGTGTGCTGCCACTCCAGGGCGACGTGGCCGCAGTCGTCGGCGAGCAGGAACTTGCGCAGCACACCGGAGCTGGCTCCGCCGAGGGTGTTGCGGTGACCGGGCAGCATCACCGAGAAGATCAGCTTGAGGAGGACGGACTTGCCGCCGCCGTTCTCCAGGAAGAGCACGCCCGCGGGGGCGGGCCGGCGGGGCGGCCCGACCGGCTCCTCCTCGAAGAACTCGGCCTGCGTCGGGGCCGGGTCGGGCACGGGCGCACCGACTCCGCGCAGGTCCAGCACGGTGTCGGCATAGCGCGCACCGGCGGGCCCGATGGAGTAGAGGCGTACCCGGGACAGCTCGTACATGGCGGCGGACTCTCGTCGTTCTCAGGGGTGTTGAGGCGGCTTGGGCGAGGTGGACGGCGGCGGGCGGCCCGCCGCGAGGTCATGGGTGGAAGGGAAGGCCGGCGTCGGCGGCCAGCTCCAGGTCGTCAGCGTCCGGCGCCGGCACGAGCGTGGCGGAGCCGTCGGTGACGGGGACGACTCCGAGCTCCAGCAGCTCGGTCAGGGCGGCGCTGCCCGCCATGTCGCGGACCTGCAACTGGTAGCGGGCGGTGGTCCGGTACGCGCCGCCGGAGTCCTCCCCGGTGCGCTGCAGGAAGCCGGAATCGGTGAGGAAGGCGACCGCCTTGGCGATGATGCCGGTGGTGGAGCCGGCGAGGCGGCGGGCGTCCTTGGTGGCTCCGGTGGCGCTGCGCCGTGCGTAGACGCGCCACGCGGCTTCGAGTCCCGGGGCGTCGGACGCCGGGTCGGTGTTCTCCCCCTGTTCGTCGGCCCGCTCCTCCAGACGGCGGCAGGCCTGCCGCACGAACGCGTCGACGCCGTTGACGGTGATCCGCCCGATGTAGCCGTCGTCGGCGAGGTCCTCGGGGCGGGGGAACGCCAGCGCGGCGACGGCGAGATGGGCGAGGCCGTGGAGGAACCGGTCGGCCGAGTCGGCGGAGGCCCGTCGGGCGTAGTCGCCCATACGGACGGCGAAGACCGAGTCCTCGGCCGCGGTCACGGCCATTCCCGCGCGGGGCGACACCTCGAGGACGACCAGGCCGAGCCCGGTGGCGACGGCGTCGGCGAGGCGGGCGAAGGCGGGCTCCTCGCGATAGCGCCGCAGCAGGTCGGCGTACTCGGCGTCGCGGGCGGGCGGCAGTTTGGGCTGCAGCCCGAAGGAGACGAGCCGCGCCGCGTCGGCCGCGTCGGCGGGGGTCACGCCGGTGGAGGCGGACATCGGCCCGGACGGCGGCCCGAGCGGCACGTCCGGCTCACGCCGGGGCCCGGCGTGCTCTGCGTGCTGGTCGCTCACGGCTGGGGCTCCTCTGTGCGGTGGTGGGGCGCTGGTGTGCGGTGCCGGGCGGTTGCGCGGCGCGCCGCGCCGTCGGCCGCGCGGGCCTCCCGGGCGGGCGTGCGGTGCGCGCGGCGGACGGGCGGAGACGGGGACGCGGGGAGACCGGGCCCCGGCCGCGGCCTCACGCGGCCTCCGTGCGGTCCGCGGCCATGCCGGCCGCGTCCAGCAGGGCCGTGCCCACGATCAGGTCCGCGCCGCCGAACTCGGGGTCGTCGAGCTCGGTGCCGTCGTCGACGGCGAACAGCAGCCGCTCCTCGCCCTGGCGGTAGGCCGTGCCGACCGGCGGGCTGGCCGCGTGGACGGCGAGGAGGGCGACGAGATAGGGCAGGTCCGGATCGCGGCGGCGGGCGTCGGCGAGGAGACCGGAGAGCCGGCGCGGGGCGTCGTGCTCCAGGTCCAGCAGTTCCATGGCGCTCGCCAGCTGCTCCTCGCTGAAGCGGCTGTCGTCCGGGGTCGCGATCAGATCGGGCTCGGGCAGTTCGGCGCCCAGGTGCTCGCGCTCGACGGGAGGGCTGAGCAGCAGTTCGACGAGGTCCGCGACCCGGACGGACGCGGGAGTGCGCAGGCCCGTGCCGTGTGCGAAGTACGCGTCGGTGACGCGGATGGCCCGGTCGACGGGCAGGGGCAGCAGTGGCGCGACGAGATGGCCGTACAGATCGACGCCGGAGCGCGCCGCCGGCGCGGCGAACGCCTGGCGGTCCTGCTCGGCCCGGAAGAGCGGGCCGGCCTCCAGGAGCCGGGACTGGAGCTGGGTGTGGCGGCGGATGCAGTCCTTGACGATGTCGACGAGCTCGGCGGCCCGGCGCTTGTGCTCGGGGTCCTCGGCCTCGTCGCGCGCCTTGCGGATGTTCGTGAGGATCGCGTTCTCGTGGCGGTAGCGGTCGGCGACGTGGTCGAGCGCTTCGGCGATCATGTCGGGCACGGCGTTGAGCCAGTCGACGGCGCGCACATTGCGCCGGGTGGCCTCCAGCGTCCTGCGCAGGGTCTCGGCGTACTGCACGGTCCGGTAGCGGGCCTGCTCCGCGGCCAGCTGGGCGTCGGCGAGGCGCCCGCGGCTGATCAGCACCTCCAGCTTCACCTCCGCGGCGATCTGGGCGCTGGTGACGTCCGTGTCGAGGGCGCCGACGAGGACGTTCACCGCCTCGTCCGTGGTGCGCAGATAGACACCGCCGCCGTATCCCGGGACTTCCTCGATGAGTTTGAAGTCGTAGTCCCGCCGGACGTACACCCCGTCCGGGCCGAAAGTGCCGTACACGGCGCGAAAGCCGCGGTCGACGCTGCCGACGTTGATCAGGTTCTCCAGCACCCAGCGCGCCACTCGCTCGTGCTCGCCGGCGGGGCGCCGCGGGGCCTGGGCCGCGATCCGCGGCAGGAGCCTGGCCACTATCTGCTCGTGGTCGGCTCCGGTGTCGAAGTCCATGTTGAGCGTGACGAGGTCGATGGCGGCGAGGGCGACCTCCGCCATCGCGTAGACCGAGTACTCGCCCGCGAGGTTCGCCTTGCGGGTGTCGAGATCGTGCAGCGGGGCGGTGCACGCGAGCGCACGGAGCCGCCGCGCGAGCCCTTCGTCGGCGGCCGGGCCCTGCGCGGGACGCGGCCCCGCGCTGAGCTGGGGCGGAACGGATTCCGTCGGGGCGGGCGAAGTCACGGTGCACAGACTAGGTCCTCGCACTGACACCGGTCGAAACGGCGCAGAAACCCCGTGCGCGGCGCGGGCGCCCCGGTCCTCAGCGCTCCCCCGCGTCCCCGTCCGCCACGATCCCTCCGTAGACCGCGACGAGCCGGGCCCGGGAGTCGTCGAGGTAGCGGGCGAGAAGCCGCTCGGCGTCGTCACGCCTGCCCGCCTTCAGCGCCTCCAGAATCTCCCGGTTTCGCACGAGATACGGCTCATGGAGCCCGCGGGGGTCGTCCACGACATGGAAGACGAGGCGGAGTTCGGCGAGGACGCCGCGCATCAGTTCGTCGGTGCGGGCGCTGCGGGCGAGCGCGACCAGTTCGCGATGGAAGTGGATGTTCGCGGTGGACACGCCCGGCCAGTTCTGCTCGCGGGCCGCCTGCTCACCGCCCACCACCGCGAAGCGCAGCCCGTCGAGCGCGAACGGCGGCTCACCGAGGCCGCGGACGACGGCGCACTCGATCAGCCGCCGGGTGCGGTAGATGTCGTCGACGTCCTCGACCGTGAGCACCCGGACGAACACCCCGCGGTTGAGCTCGTGCACCAGCAGCCGTTCGTGCGTCAGCAGCCGGAACGCCTCGCGCAGGGTGTTGCGCGAGACGCCGAGCGCCCTGCCGATGCCGTCCTCCGAGAGCCGCGCCCCAGGCGGGAAGAAGCCCTCCGCGATCCGGGTGCGCAGAATGTCCGCCACCCGCTCCGCCGTGCTCGTGCGCCCCAGGAGCCGGCGGTCACCGGCCAGTTCACCGAGCTCGGACCCCGTCGTGCCCACAGCGCCCTCTATTCCGCTCTCCGTCACCGCCGGCGGCCCCGTCGGCGTCCGCCACCCATCGTAGGAGCAGGATCCGCCCCGAACGGAAGACGACAAGACTCTTGTCGGATCGTTGAACGATCCTCTACGGTATGCGCAGTGTCACTCTGCAGGACCGGTTCGTCACGCAGCATCACCACTCGCCGCACCCTCTCCCCCTCTGCGAGGTGCCGATGAGCACGACCAGGACCCAACCCGAGCAAGGCGAACTACCCGAGGACACCGGCGCGTTCGCCTGGCTGCGCGCTCTCGGCCCGCGGGGCCGCCGGGCCTTCGGCGGCGCGTTCGGCGGCTATGCGCTGGACTCCTACGACTTCTTCACGCTGCCGCTCGGCATGGTGGCCATCGCCGCCTACTTCAGCCTGGACAGCGGCCAGACCGGGCTGCTGACCACCGTCACCCTGGTCGTCTCCGCGATAGGCGGAGCGCTCGCCGGAATCCTCGCGGACCGCATAGGCCGGGTCCGGGCCCTGATGATCACGGTGATCACCTACGCCCTGTTCACGGTGCTGTGCGGATTCGCGCCCAACTACGAGACCCTGCTGGTGTTCCGGGCGCTCCAGGGCCTCGGGTTCGGCGGCGAGTGGGCCGTCGGCGCGATCCTGGTGGCCGAGTACGCCACGGCGAAGCACCGCGGCCGCACGCTCGGCGCGATCCAGAGCGCGTGGGCCGCCGGCTGGGCCCTCGCCGTGATCGTCTACACGTTGGTCTTCCAGTTCCTCGACGCCGACACGGCATGGCGCGTCATGTTCTGGACGGGCGCCCTGCCGGCCCTCCTCGTCGTGTACGTCCGCCGGAACGTGACGGACGCGCCCGAGGCCGCCGAGCGCCGCAGGACGAGCCGCGACCGCGGATCGTTCACCGCGATATTCCGCAAGGACCTGACCCGGACGACGGTCTTCGCCGTGCTGCTGTCCACCGGGGTCCAGGGCGGCTACTACACACTGGCGACCTGGGTGCCGACGTACCTCAAGTCGGAACGGGGCCTCACGGTCGTCGGTACCGGTGGCTATCTGGCCTTCCTCATATCCGGGGCGTTCATCGGCTATCTGACGGGCGGGTACCTCACCGACGTCCTCGGCCGCAAGAAGAACATCGCGCTGTTCGCCGTGCTCTCCGCGGGCTGCATCCTGGCGTACACGAACATCCCCTCCGGCGCGGACGGGCTGCTGCTGGTGCTCGGGTTCCCGCTCGGGTTCTGCATGTCGGCCATCTTCAGCGGCTTCGGATCGTTCCTGGCGGAGCTCTACCCGACGGCCGTGCGCGGCACCGGCCAGGGCTTCACGTACAACACCGGCCGTGCGGTGGGGGCGTTCTTCCCCACACTGGTCGGCTTCCTGGCCGGCAGCTGGGGCGTCGGCGGCGCCCTGGTCTTCGGCGCCGTGGGTTACGGACTGGCCGTCGTCGCGCTGCTGGGACTGCCGGAGACCCGCGGCCGAGAGCTCGTGTGAAAGGAACTTCCCCATGACCTGGGCCTCGATCGACCTCAACGCCGACCTCGGCGAGGGCTTCGGCCGCTGGCGGCTCACCGACGACGAGGAACTGCTCTCCGTCGTCACCAGCGCCAATGTGGCCTGCGGCTTCCACGCCGGGGACGCGGCCACCATGCGGCGGGTGTGCGCGCTTGCGGCCGAGCGGGGGGTGCGGATCGGCGCCCAGGTCTCGTACCGCGATCTGGCCGGCTTCGGCCGGCGCTCCATGGACGTCCCCGCGGACGAGTTGGCCGCCGAGGTGGCGTACCAGATCGGCGCGCTGGAGGTCTTCGCCCGCGCCGCCGGCGCACGGGTCTCGTACGTCAAACCGCACGGGGCGTTGTACAACCGCGTCGTCCACGACGAGCAGCAGGCCGGGGCCGTGGTCGAGGGAGTGGTGCTGACCGGAGAACGGCTGCCGCTGCTGGGGCTGCCCGGCTCGGTCCTCCACACGATGGCCGAGAAGGCCGGACTCCCGGTGGTCACCGAGGCGTTCGCGGACCGCGCCTACGCGGCGGACGGCACCCTCGTGCCACGGGGGCGGGCGGGCTCCGTCCTCACCGACGCGGACGCGGTCGTCGAACGCTCCGTGTCGATGGCCCGGTTCGGGGTCGTCACCTCGCACTGCGGCCGGTCCGTCGGCGTCCGGGCCCGCTCGTTGTGCCTCCACGGCGACACCGAGGGCGCGGTGGCCCTCGCCCGCCGGGTGCGGGGACAACTGGAGGAGTCGGGCGTCCGGGTGGAGGCGTTCGTATGAGGCTGTTGCCCGTCGGCGAACGGGCACTGCTGGTGGAGCTCGGCAGCGGCGAGGAGGCCGGGGCGCTCCACGCCGAGTTGCTGCGCCGCCGCGCCGCGGGCACGCTGCCCCCGGTACGGGAGATCGTCCCGGCGGCACGGACCGTCCTCCTCGACGGCGTCGACGAGCCGGAGCGGCTGGCCTGCGAACTTCCCCGGTGGACCGTCCCGCCGCTCGCCCCGAGCAGCAGCTCGGTGACGGAGATACCGGTCCGCTACGACGGCCCGGACCTCGCGGAGGTCGCCGCCCTGTGGGGCGTCTGCGTGACGGATGTCGCCGCCATCCATTCGGCGGCCGAGTTCCGCGTCGCCTTCTGCGGCTTCGCACCGGGCTTCGCCTATCTCACCGGACTCGGTGAGGAGTTCACGGTGCCACGGCGCGCCACACCGCGGACGGCGGTGCCCGCGGGGGCCGTCGCCCTGGCCGGGGCGTACACGGGCGTGTACCCCCGTGCCTCGCCCGGCGGCTGGCAGCTGATAGGGACGACGGACGCGGTCCTGTGGGACTCCGCGAGGGAACCGGCGGCACTGCTCTCCCCGGGCTCCCGGGTGCGGTTCGTGGTCGGGACGGAGGCCGGCCCGTGACCGATCTGGCCCTGCTCGTGGTGCGGGCCGGGGCGCTGACGACCGTTCAGGACCTCGGCCGCCCGGGGTACGCGCATCTCGGCGTACCCCGTTCCGGGGCGCTGGACCCGTTCGCGCTGCGCCTGGTCAACCGTCTCGTGGGCAACCCCGAGGACGCGGCGGTGCTCGAGACCACCCTCACCGGCTGCGCGGTACGGCCGCGGAGCGAGGTGACCGTGGCCGTCGGCGGCGCCCCGTGCGCGGTGCGGGTCGGGGGACGGCCCGTGGCCTGGGGGTCGCCCGTGCGCGTGGCGGCAGGGGCGCTGCTGGAGGTGGGCGCCGCGACCCGGGGTGTGCGGAGCTACCTGGGGTTCGCCGGGGGCATCGCGGCGGAGCCGGTTCTGGGCAGCCGCTCGACGGATCTGCTCTCCGGTCTGGGTCCGGCGCCGCTCCGCGACGGAGCGGTCCTTCCGCTGGGCCGGCCCGCCGGCCCGCCCCCGCGCGTGGACGGGTCGCCCTGGCCCGGCCCGCCGACCGGGCTGGTGCTGCGGGTACGGTTCGGCCCGCGTCACGACTGGTTCACGGAAGGGGCGCTCCGGACGCTGGCCGCCGGCGGCCACCGGGTGTCGGCGGCGAGCAACCGCATCGGCCTGCGGACGGAGGGGCCTGCGCTGGAGCGGACCGTCCACGACGAACTCCCCAGCGAGGGCATGGTGCTCGGCGCGGTGCAGGTCCCGCCGGACGGCCGGCCCGTGGTCTTCCTCGCCGACCACCCCACCACCGGCGGCTATCCGGTGGTGGCCGTCGTCCGCGAGCACGACCTCGCGGCGGCGGCCCAGGCGGCCCCTGGCACACCCGTGCGATTCGTGCCCACCGGGTGAGCCGCGGGCAGGACGACGCCCTCGGCCGCACCAGTCCCCCGGGGGGCCGGGCGACACGATGGCCCGGCCGAACCGCACGAGCACTCCGCCACAGCGCTCCGCGGCCCACTGCCCGGCGACCGGGGGCCGTTCCCTCTGCGGGTCCGCGGACGCACCGGTCCCTCCGCCCCGGCTGACCGGGCGACGCGCACCGGCCGCCCGCTCCTCGGGCGCCCTACCGGCCGCTTCCGGTCCGGGCCGCCGGACCGCCCCCGGTCCGGCGGTCCGATTCAGCCGGCCGGGGGCCCGTAGCCACCGCCGCCCGGAGTCCTGACGACGAGGACGTCGCCGGCTCCGACCTCCACCGAGTCCACGCCGCGCAGTTCCTCGATCGTCCCGTCCGAGCGCTCGACGGCGTTCGATCCCGCTGCCCCGGGCTCGCCACCGGCCATGCCGTACGGCCTCACCCGCCGGTGACCGGTCAGCAGGGTGACGGTCATCGGCTCCAGGAAGCGGATGCGGCGGACGGCACCGCGGCCGCCGGGCCAGCGCCCCGCTCCCCCGCTGCCGTCCCGCACCGAGAAGGCGTCCACCCGTACCGGGTAGCGCCATTCCAGCACCTCGGGGTCGGTGAGCCGGGAGTTGGTCATGTGGGTCTGCACGGCATCGGCGCCGCGGAAGCCGTCGCCGGCGCCGGAACCACTGGCCACGGTCTCGTAGTACTGGACGCGGTCGTTTCCGAAGGTGACGTTGTTCATCGTGCCCGACCCCTCCGCCTGGACCCCGAGCGCCGCGTACAGGGCGCCCGTGACCGCCTGCGAGGTCTCGACGTTGCCCGCGACCGTCGCCGCGGGGTAGGCCGGCGAGAGCATCGAGCCGTCCGGCACGCGTACGTCCAGCGGTTCCAGGCAGCCGCTGTTCAGCGGGATGTCGTCGGCGACGAGCGTGCGGAAGACGTACAGCACGGCGGCCATCACCACCGACCTGGGGGCGTTGAAGTTGCCCGGCTGCTGACCGGAGGTGCCGGAGAAGTCCAGGACGGCGCGGCGGGCCTCCCGGTCCACCGTCAGCGTGACCTCGATGACCGCGCCGTTGTCGGTCTCGTAGCGGCAGGAGCCGTCGCCGAGCCCCGCGACGATCCGGCGCACTGACTCCTCGGCGTTGTCGCGCACGTGCCCCATGTACGCCTGGACGACGTCGAGGCCGAACTCCTCGACCATCCGGTCCAGTTCGCTGATCCCCTTCTCGTTGGCGGCGATCTGGGCCCGCAGGTCGGCGAGGTTGGTGTCGGGGTCGCGGGACGGATGGCGGGCACCGGTGAGCAGGGCCCGGGTCTCCGCCTCGCGCAGCCGCCCGTCCCGTACGAGCAGCCAGTTGTCGAAGAGCACGCCTTCCTCGTCGATCGTGCGGCTGAACGCCGGCATCGAGCCCGGTGTGATCCCGCCGATCTCCGCGTGGTGCCCCCGTGAGGCCACGAGGAAGCGGAGCTCACGGCCGGCCTCGTCGAAGACCGGCGTCACGACCGTCACATCGGGGAGGTGGGTGCCCCCGTGGTACGGGTCGTTGATGGCGTACACGTCACCGGGCCGCAGTTCGCCGGCGTTGCGCCGCAGGACCTCCTTGATGGACTCGCCCATCGAGCCCAGGTGCACCGGGATGTGGGGCGCGTTGGCGATGAGGTTGCCGTCGGCGTCGAACAGGGCGCAGGAGAAGTCGAGCCGTTCCTTGATGTTGACCGAGTGGGCGGTGTTCTCCAGCCGCAGGCCCATCTGTTCGGCGATCGCCATGAAGAGGTTGTTGAAGACCTCCAGCAGCACCGGGTCGACGTCGGTGCCGACGGCGGTACGGCCGGGCCGCGGCCGGACACGGGTCAGCAGCAGATGTCCTCCCTCGCCGACGGCGGCCTGCCAGCCGGGGTCCACCACGGTGGTGGCGTCGGCCTCGGCGACGATCGCGGGCCCTTCGACCGTGTCGCCCGGTGAGAGATCCACCCGCCGGAGGAGCGGCGCGTCGGCGGAACGGCCGTCCAGGAACATCCGCACGGTGTCCCGCACCCGCGGCCCCGTGCCGCCGGTGGCCTCCTCGACGACGACCGTCCCATGGGGCCCGGCCGTACCCACCGCCTCGACCGAAACCGCCTCCACGACCAGCGGCTTGTCCATGGTGAAGGCGTACCGTGCGCGGTGCGCCGCGGTGAACGCCCCGCGCATCTCGCTCTCCGTGCCGAGGGGCACGGACATCCCGGCATCCGTGCCGGCGTAGCGGACGAGCACGCGGGCGCGGGTCACGATCGCCTCGTCGGGGACGGCGTCGTCCCGCAGTTCCGCCCGGGTGCGTCCGGCCAGCTCGTCGCAGAGCTCACGCACCCGGGCCAGGGTGTCCTCGCCGAGTTCCGCTTCCACGGACTGCTCGCGCATGGCGGTGGCGTCGGCCAGGCCGATGCCGTACGCGGAGAGCACTCCGGCGAGCGGAGGCACGATGACGGTGTCGATGCCGAGTGCGTCGGCGACCCCGCAGGCGTGCTGGCCGCCGGCGCCGCCGAAACAGGTCAGGGCGTAGCGGGTCACGTCGTGGCCGCGCTGGACGGAGATCTTCTTGACGGCGTTGGCCATGTTGAGGACCGCGATCTCGAGGAAACCCGCCGCGACCTCCTCCGGGCTGCGTTCGGTGCCCGTGGCCTCGCGTACCTCCTCGGCCAGCCGCTCGAACCCCTCCCGTACGGCGTCGGCGTCGAGCGGCTGGTCGCCGTCCGGTCCGAAGACGGCGGGGAAGTGTCGCGGCTGGATCCTCCCCAGCATCACATTGGCGTCGGTGACGGTGAGCGGACCACCGCGCCGGTAGCAGGCGGGGCCCGGTACGGCGCCCGCCGAGTCGGGGCCGACGCGGTAGCGCCGGCCGTCGAAGTGGAGGATCGAGCCGCCGCCGGCGGCGACGGTGTGGATGTTCATCATCGGCGCGCGCATCCGCACACCGGCGACCTGGGTACCCAGCTCCCGTTCGAACTCGCCCGCGTAGTGGGACACATCGGTCGACGTCCCGCCCATGTCGAAGCCGATGACCCGGCGGTGGCCCGCCTGTTCGGAGGTGCGTGCCATGCCGACGACCCCACCGGCGGGACCGGACAGCACGGCGTCCTTGCCCCGGAAGTGGGCGGCTTCCCGCAGTCCGCCGTTGGACTGCATGAACATCAGGCGGATGGAACGGAGCTCCTTCGCGACCTCGTCGACGTAGCGGCGCAGGATCGGTGAGAGGTACGCGTCCACGACGGTCGTGTCGCCGCGGGGTACGAGCTTGATGAGCGGGCTGACCTCGTGGGAGCAGCTCACCTGGGTGAAGCCCAGCTCACGCGCCGCGGCGGCGACGGCCGACTCGTGGTCCGGGTGGCGGTAGCCGTGCATGAACACGACGGCCGCGCTCGCGAAGCCGTCCCTGCGGGCCTGCCCCAACCGCTCCCGCACCGGGGCGAGATCCAGCGGTCGTACCACCTCGCCATGGGCGGAGATCCGCTCGGGCACCTCGATGACGCGGTCGTACACGGCCTCGGGAAGGACGATGTGGCGGTCGAAGAGCCGGGGGCGGTTCTGGTACGCGATGCGCAGCGCGTCCCGGAAACCCTCCGTGACCAGGAGCACGGTGGGTTCGCCGCGGCGCTCCAGCAGCGCGTTGGTGGCGACGGTCGTGCCCATCTTCACGACCTCGACGCGGTCCGCCGGCACCGGAACGTCCGGTCCGAGGCCGAGAAGGAGCCTGATGCCGGCGACGGCCGCGTCGGCGTAGTGCTCGGGGCTGTGGGACAGCAGCTTGCGGGTGACGAGACGTCCGTCGGGCCGTCTGCCGACGATGTCGGTGAACGTCCCGCCACGATCGATCCAGAACTCCCAGCGCCCGCTCATTCCCCCATTCTGGCAAGCGGCGGGACCGGGGACAGCGAGGCGAGGGCGGAGGCGAGGGCGTTTTCGGCGATGTGGTCCAGTCGGGCGCTGGTGCCCCGGGCCCAGTGCCCCAGCTCGGCGCCGGCGAGGCCGAGCAGCTGGGGCAGCAGGTCGGTGCACCGGCGCGCCACCCACGCGGTACCGGCCGTGGCGAGCCATACGGCCTTGGCCGTGCGGCTGGGCGCGGGCTGTTCGGGTTCGCCGCCCGGCGCGGCGCCCAGGGCGAGCCCTCCGGCGGCGAGCAGTTCGTGGAACCGGCGGGCGATCGCCCGGTGACCGCGTTCGCCGGGGTGGAGCCGGTCGGCGCTCCACATCGAGCGGTCCTCGACCCAGGAGCCGTCGGCCAGATGCAGATGGACGGCGCCGTACCGCTCGGACAGCGCGTGGACGACCGCGTTCACGGCGCGCTGCCGCCGAGCGAGCGGGCGGGCGAGGGGGGCGGGCAGGGCCAGCATCGCACCCGGGTCGGGCAGGCAGGCCGTCAGCAGCCGGCTGCCTCTTGCGCTGAGGGCGGCGCAGACCTCGTCGAGGCGTACGGCGAGGTCACGGATGTCGAAGGTGTGCCGGAGGGTGTCGTTCACGCCGACGATGACGGAGGCGAGGTCGGGCGCGTACGCAAGGGCGGCCGGGACCTGGGTCTCTCGTACATCGCGGGCGAGGGCACCGCTGACCGCGAAGTTGCGGAACTCCGCGGGCTCACCGGTCGTGCCGAGCCCCTCGGCCAGCAGCGCGGCCCAGCCGCGCCACGCCCCGTCGACGCGGTCGCCGACGCCTTCGGTGAGCGAATCGCCGAGGGCGGCGAAGCGCGGAACACGCCCGGCGGTCATGGCCGCGTGCGCGATCGCCGCACCGGGCACAACGCCCACGACTCCGGGCACCGAACCCGCACCGGACACCACACCCACAGCCGCAGACACCGAACCCGCTCCGGACGCGGGGACGAGTGCCCGGGACAGGTCGCCCGCGCGGGCACCGGCACACGGCCCGGGTACGGGGCCGGCGGCCGGTTCGCCGCCGGAGCGTCCGCGACGGACCGAGCCGCCCGCCACGGGTGGCGTCAGCACCGCGGCCGCCCGGTCCTCGGAGCCGGGAGGAACGGCCACCGGGTCCTCGGCAAGGGTCACGCCCGCGGAACCGGCGACGGCCACCAGGCCGACTGGCGTCTCCCCGGCGCCGGGCGAGGTCCCCACTCCCACAGCCGCATCGCCCGCACCGGGCCCGGCCGGCGTGTGCCCGTCGTCCCGGGCGGGCATGTCCGTACCGCGCCCGACGTCCGCCGCCGCAGCGCGGAGGGGTGGGACCAGCTCGGTGGTCATGTCGCCGTACCCGGGCGGCCCGCGACCCCGGTGGGGGCGTCGTGGGCGGCGAGGAAGGCCGCGACCGCACGGTTCCAGCCGAAGAGTTCAGCCCTGGCGCGGGCGGCGGCGCGGCGCGGGCCCTCGGCGCGGGCGAGGAGTTCCCGGACCGCGTCGGCGAAGGCCTCCGGTCTGTCGTGGGCGGCGATCCCCGCGTCGCCGACGACCTCGGGCAGGGCCGAGGACGCGCTGGCGACGACCGGTGTGCCGCAGGCGAGCGCCTCCAGCGCGGACAGCCCGAAGGTCTCGGCGGGACCGGGCGCCAGGCAGATGTCCGCCGCGGCCTGGAGGTCGGCCAGGGCCTCGCGGTCGGAGACATGGCCGAGGAAGTGCACGGGCAGCCGCTCCTCGCGCGCGCGCCGGACCAGTCCGGCGCGCAGCGGGCCCTCCCCCGCCACCACGAGGGCCGCCCGCACCCCGCTCCCGCGCAGCCCGGCGAGTGCGTCCAGGGCCATGCCGGGACGCTTCTCCACGGAGAGCCGGGAGCAGAGCATCAGCAGGACGTCGGCGCCCTCCGTGTAGCGGGCGCGGAGCACCCGGCTGCGGCGTCCCGGCCGGCAGCGGTCGAGTTCGACGCCGAGGGGCGCGCGCACCACGTTCCGCGCGCCGATCCGGACGAACTCGCGCTCGGCCCACTCCGTGGTGCAGACGATCCGCGAGTACGACCAGGCACTGCGCCTGTTCAGCCGGTCGGCGGCGCCCTCGGCGAACGCCCCGGGGACACCCCAGGTGCGCAGCACGCCGTCGGCGGTCTCGTGGGACACCATGACCGAGGGAACGCGGCGGCGCCGTGCCCACTCCCCGGTCCAGCGCAGCGTGGTCCGGTCGCAGACCTCCAGCCGGTCGGGGGCCAGCTCCTCCAGGAGGGTGCGCAGCCGGGTCCGGCCGGCGAGGACCCGGTACCCGCCGGTGCCCGGCAGCTCGGGCCCGGGCACGGTGACGACCCGCCCCTGCGCCGTGCGTTCGTCGCTCTCGGTGTCGCCGGGGATCACCAGCACCGGCTCGTGGCCGGCCGCCAGATAGCCGCGTCCCAGCTCGTGCAGCGCGGTGCGCAGCCCGCCGGAGGACGGTGTGACGAAGTTGGCGAGCCGTACGATCCGCAGCCCGCGCGCGTCGTCCGCGCGGTGTGCGCCGTGGGTTCGGACCGCGCGGCCGGCGCCGCTCGTGCCGCCCGCCGCGCTCATGCCGCCACCGCCGTGCGCTCGCGGAGCACCTCGGCGTAGTGGCCCAGGAGCTGGTCGCCGACGGCGGCCCAGGTCCTGCCCTCCACGGTGGCCCGGGCGGCGCGGCCGTACGCCCGTCTCCGCGCCGGGTCGGCCACGAGGGCCGCCACCGCGTCCCGCACCTCAACCGCGTCGTGCGGGGGTACGAGGAAACCGGTCCGGCCGTGGTCGACGAGGTCGAGCGGGCCGCCGGCCGCGGGCGCGACGACCGGCAGGCCGCTGGCCATGGCCTCCTGCACGGTCTGGCAGAACGTCTCGTACGGGCCGGTGTGGGCGAACACGTCGAGCGAGGCGAAGATCCTCGCCAGGTCGTCGCCCGTGCGACGGCCGAGGAACACGGCCCCCGGCAGTGAGCTCTGCAGCGTGGCGCCGCTGGGCCCGTCGCCCACGACGACGACCTTGACACCCGGGAGCGCGCAGACCCCGGAGAGCAGCTCGACGCACTTCTCCGGTGCGAGCCGGCCGACGTAGCCGACGATCGTCTCGCCGCGCGGGGCGAGTTCCCTTCGCAGCGACTCGTCCCTCAGCTCGGGCCGGAACCGTACGGTGTCCACCCCGCGCGGCCACAGCCGCACCCGCGGCACGCCGTGCTCCTCCAGGTCGCGGACGGCGGCACTGGACGGTGCCAGGGTCCGGTCCGCGGCCGTGTGGACGGTGCGGATGCGCCGCCAGGCCGTGTTCTCCCCCGCGCCCATGTACGTACGGGCGTAGCCGGCGAGGTCGGTCTGGTAGACGGCGACGGCGGGGAGCCCGAGCCTGGCGGCGACGCCCATGCCGCGCACGCCGAGCACGAACGGGCTGGCGAGGTGGACGACATCGGCCCGGTGCGCGGTGAGCGCCGCGGCCAGCCGCCGGCTGGGCAGCGCGACCCGGACCTGGGGGTAGCCGGGCAGGGGCAGGGACGGCACGCGCACGACCGGGCAGGGGGCGGCGGCGTCGGGTCCGGCCACGGCCGGGGCGATGACGAGGGGGTCGTGGCCGCGCGCGGCGAGATGCCGGGCGGTCTGCAGGGCGCAGTGCGCCACACCGTTGACGTCGGGTGGAAAGGATTCGGTGACGATGACGACACGCATAATCGTGTTCTCGTCCCGCCGGGGGTGGCGCGGCCAACGTGGATCTTTCCGCGCGTCGAACGTCCCATGAGCGTTTGACCCCGACCGGCGTGTACCCACCGGACCTGCCCCCCGTTGCCCCGGCGTGCCCGTTCCGGCCACGATCCCACAGTGTTTTCGGCCGCCGGTCTCCTCGGCAGCGGCGGGAGGCGCGCGTCGCCGACGAGCCGAGGGGCAAGGGAGCCCGAACCGCCGCCGAGCCGGGCGAGCCGACCTGGCCCGCTCGCCCGGACCGGCCCTCGCTCGGCCCGCCCCGCGGCCCGTCAGCGCACCGCACGGTGGTGGCCCGGCGCGGACCGGTTCGCCGGTTGCTCCGCTCCACGCGCCGCGGTGCGCCGGTCAGCGGGCACCGCGGCGCGTCAGGTCAGCGTGGAGGGGCTTCCGGCGCGATACGGCTGCGGACGGCCGTCTGCACCTCGGCCTCCTCCGCCGGGTCGGCGGCGAGCCGGCGGAGACGCTCGGCGACGCGTGCGTCACCGGTCTCGGCGTGCAGTGCGGCGACCTCTCTCGTGGTCTCCTCGCAGTCCCACAGGCATTCGACGGCGAAGCCGGTCGCGAAGGAGGGGTCGGTGGCGGCCAGGGCGCGGGCCGTGCGGCCGCGCAACTGGGAGGAGGCGGTCTCGCGGTAGACGTGGCGCAGCACGGGTGCGGCGCAGCCGATGCCCAGCCGGCCGGTGCCGTCGACGAGGACCCACAGCAGGGGGGCGTCGGGTCCTTCGGCGCGGACGGTCTCGCGGAGTGCGCCGAGGACGAGCTCGCTGTCCTGGGCGCCGCCCCGACAGGCGAGGACGCCTGCGGCGGAGGCGCCGAGCGCGTCGGGACGGTGGATCCAGCCACGCGCCCGGTCGACGGCGTCGCCGCCGCACATCCGCTCGAACGCGGCGACGGCGGCTTCGGCGACGGTACGGGAAGGGTCGGCGGCCGCGGCCTCGATGAGATCGAGGACGGCGGGATCGCGCATCTCCGCCAGGTAGTGCAGGGCGGCGCAGCGTGCGCCGTCGGGCCCACCGCGTGCGGCCTCGGCGATCAGCGGCCGGTCGTCGGGTCCGGCGACGGCGCCGAGACAGCGCGCCGCGGGCACGTGCAGAGCGCTGCCGCGCTCCAGGCTCTGCTGGGCCCAGTCGAGGACCGACTCGACACTCCAGCCGGGGCGCGGCCCCGTGGGCCGCATCTGGCGCTGCCAGCGGTCGAAGGACCCGCGTTCCCGGGCGGCGCGCACCCGGGCGCCGACCGCCTCCCGGCGGTCCTCGGCCCAGAGCCGCCACGGCCTCGGCTCGAACGCGTCGCGCACGGCGGCGGCCAGCTCGGCGTCGCCTGCCGGGGTGGCCGGGAAGCGGCCGAGCACGGCTCCCGCGAGTGAGCGGAGCCCGGAGTCGTCGTCGCGCAGGGCGAGCTCGTCGAGGGCCCAGGCCCAGTTGGCGCCGGTCGCCGCGTACCTGCGCAGCAGCACCAGCGAGTCGTCGCGTCCGTACGAGGCCAGGTGGCCCAGCACGGAGAGCGCGAGCCCGGTCCGGGTGTCCTCGGTGTCGAGGTGGTCCTCGGCGGCGAAGAGGTGGGCCTCGATCTCGTCGAGGCCCCCGCCCAGGTCCAGGAAGAGGCGGGCGTAGTAGAGGGAGCGGTTCTCCACCTGCCAGTCGTGGCGGGGGTCGTGGAGCACGCAGTGGTTGAGGGCAGCGAGGGCTTCGGCGCGTGGCGCGGCGAGCGCGTGCAGCGTGCCGTCGCCGCGGCCCCTCTGCAGCAGGCCGAGCAAGGTGCCGCTCGGCGCTATGACTGGTTCGAACATGGAAAGTGCCTCACATCAAGCTGTCGACGCGACCGGGGGTGTGTTCGCCTAGGCCACGCGGCAACATGATCGGCTGCCCGTCGTCTTCCGCTTGGTGCAAACCATCTTCCTCTGCCTCTCGTCGGTGGCCCCCTGCGGGCCCGACGTCATGATGACCCAGCCATTTCGTCGCCGCGACCACATTTAGGGCGACTGTTCCGCCTCGCGTTCAACTCCCGTTCACCGGGCGCCGAACAGCTCCAGGAGGTCTGTCTTCCCAAACATCCGCGCGGTATCCACCGCGGACGGAGTTCCCGCCTCCGGGTCGGCTCCACCGTCCAGCAGAGCCCGGATCACCCCGTCCTCGCCCTTGAAGACGGCACCGGCGAGAGGTGTCTGGCCGCGGTCGTTGGCGCGGTCCGCGTCGGCACCGCGCGCCAGGAGAGCGGTCACCGCGCCTGCGTGGCCGTGGTAGGCGGCGAGCATGACGAGCGAGTCGCCCTTGTCGTTGGCGAGGTTCGCCGGGACGCCCGCGTCCACGTAGGCGGCGAGGGCCTCGGCGTCTCCCTGGCGTGCCAGGTCGAAGATCCTGGAGGCCAGCTCGACCACCTCGGGATCCGGGGCTTCACTCATCCGAAGGACCGCCTTTCACTGCGCTGACAACGGGCGCCCGGTGCGTCCCGGACCCCCGATAGGGGCTTGACCTGCTGCTTCGTAGGGCGGGGCGGCGCCGCACGAGCGAACCGACAGGGTACTGCGCCACCCACGGGGCATCACTCCCCAGGACCCGTGAGGAAGATCCCGCGGCACCTGGCGAAGATCACGCGAAGTGGCACCGCGAAGATCAACACCCGTTCGGCAATGATCCGTCATCCGCCGGTCCAGTGAAAGAGGCGAACTTTCACCCGAATGCACCTTTTGTCGTATAGATACCTTCTGTGAGGATGGAAGGACTCATGGTGACTGTCCCCTCAACCAGGAGAACCGCTCATGATTCTGTCCATCTCAGGCGTCGTGCTGCTGGGCATCATCGTCTTCCTGTTCTTCAAGAAGGACGGACTGAAGGCGTCGCACGCGCTGGTCTCCGCGCTCTTCGGCTTCTACCTCGCGGGCACGGCCATCGCCCCGAGCATCACCGCGGGAGGCGCGAGCCTGGCCAGCCTCCTGGGCGGGATCAAGTTCTGACCTCCCCGCACCACCCCTCCCACACTTCTGAGGAGCAGGAGAACCACGTGGCCCGGCGACCACTCCCCCGCATTCCGATCAGCGCCAACGACCGGATCGCTCGCAGCCGTGAGCTGGCGCGGACGGCCGCCGACAACGCCACCGACGTCCTCCATCCGCTCATCACGATCAGCCGCGGGCTACGGCTGCTGGCCGCCGCCGGACTGCGCAAGTGGGCCGACACGCCCAAGGACCGGCGTGGCCCCGCGCTGTTCCTGGCGGCGGTCTGCGTCCTGGCCGTCGCCCTCCTCCCGTACGGGCCGCTGCTCGGGCTGATCGGCCTGATGGGAGTCGCGGCCTGGAAGGGACGGGAGCGCACGCCGGTGCGCACCGGACCCGACGAGTCGCAGGTCGCGCGACTCCAGGCGCTCCACGACGCCCTGGTGCCGTACTTCTCCGTCCCGGAGGATCCGAGTCCGCTCTTCGCCCACGGCGGCGAGTGGTCGAAGGCGCTCAGCGACCACGAGTTCGACGGGGACGGCAGGCTGACCCGGCTGCGGGTGAAGTACCCGGCGTACTTCCCCGACGGCGAGGCAGAGGCCCGTGCCCGGATCGAGCAGTTGCTCCACGCCAAGTCGGGCCGCGGCCGCGAGTACCTGTTCGCCTGGGACGAGGAGGCCAACCAGCTGCTGATGAGCGTCCTTCCCCCGCTGCCGACCACCATCGCCGCCCAGCGCTTCGTGACCGCTCCCGGCGAACTGGTCCTCGGCTTCACCGACCCGGACTCCGTCCAGCGGACCGTGCCCGTCCTCGACGGCGACGCCACGAGGGACGCGCCCCCCGTGGTGTGGCGCACCGGCCCGCGCTCGACGGAGCCGCATCTGCTGGCCGTCGGACACCCCGGCAGCGGCACCACCTCCCTGCTGCGCTCCCTCGCCCTGCAGGCGCTGCCGCACGGGGACGTCCTCGTCGTGGAGGGCAGTGGCACCGGCGAGTACGCCTGTCTGACGGGCCGCGAAGGCGTGCTCGCCGTCGAGTGCGGACTGGCCGGGGCACTGGCCGGTCTGGAGTGGGCGGCCCATGAGACGGAGCGCCGGCTCATCGCGGCCAACCGGGCGCGGCAGGCGGGTCACCCCGCGCCCGAGGACACCCGGCGCCCGCTGTGCATCCTGGTGGACAGGCCCAGCGTCTTCGGGCATCTGGCGGCCGCGGACGACCGGCCCGACCCCCAGCAGCTCCTGCAGGTCCCGCTCAGGCACGGCCGGGCCGCGCACGTGACCGTGGTGGTCGCCGAACAGTTCGACAGCCTCGAGTTCCTGAACGAGACGGTGCGCACGCACACACGCGCCCGGCTCGTGCTCGGCCCGACCACGCCGGAGCAGGTGAAGGGCGTGCTCGGCGCTCCCCCGCACACCACCCCCACCTCCGACGTGCCGCCCGGCCGGGGTTACGCCCGGATGGGAACGGGAGCGGTGCTCAGGCTCCAGGTGCCCGCGACGCCCGACCCGTACGACGAGGCGGCGAGCGAGGCACACCGGCAGGCCGTGCTGCGTCTGCTCCCGGAGAGGCAGAACACCGGGGCGACGGACATGCCCGGGGGCGGGCGGGGCACGGAGCGGGAGACCGAGCCGGCGGGTCACGGCGAGACGCCGACCGGGCCGCACGAGGAACTCCCAAACGGCGCTGCGGGAGGTCCGCGCACCGGTCCCGTCCCGGAACCGGCGGCGAGCGCGCCCGTACGCGCCTCCTCGGCACCGGTGCCCGCGGAGGGCTGAACGCGCCGCCGGGACCACGCCCGGCAGGGGGCGCGGGCCGGCCCTCCGTCTCCCGGCCCACCCCGCCCCCACGCTCACGCCGCCGCCCCGCCGGCCCTCCCCAGCGCATCGGCTCCCGCCGCGGCCGGGCGCAGCCCTCGCGCCCGGCCGCGGCAGCGTCGACGGAGAGCCCCTCCCGGATCGTCCTCGTCACGGCGCCACGCGGGTCCCCCGGCCGTCGGGCCCACCGGCCCGTACCGCGAAGAACCGAACGCCGGGAAGACCCCCCTACGCCACGAACGTCCTCGGTGCCTCCGTGCCCGTGGTCACGCCCGTCCTCACCAGCCGGGCCGCCGCCGCCAGCCGGGTCGCCGCCTCCTCGGCGACGGGTCCGCCGACGGTGAACGGCAGCCGGACGTAACCCTCGAACGCACCGTCCACGCCGAACCGCGGCCCGGAGGGGACGCGCACGCCGACCCGTTCACCGACCTCCGCCAGACGGGAACCGGACAGACCGCCGGCGCGGACCCACAGCGTCAGCCCGCCGTGCGGGACCTCGAACTCCCAGTCGGGCAGCTCCCGGCGCAGCGCCGTCACCATCTCGTCCCGGTTGCGGCGGGCCTGCTCACGGCGCAGGGCCACTGCCTCGTCCCAACCGCCGGTGCCCATCAGCCAGTTGACCCCGAGCTGCTCCAGGACCGGGGTGCCCAGGTCGGCGTAGGCACGCGCGGCGACGAGGGAGCGGATCACGTCCGGGGCGGCCCGTACCCAGCCGATCCGCATGCCCGCCCAGAAGGCCTTGCTCGCCGAGCCGACCGTCAGGACGGTCGAGCCCGCCGGGTCGAAGGCACAGACGGGCCGGGGCATCCCGGTCTCGTCGTCGAGGCGGAGTTCGGCCATCGTCTCGTCGACGACGAGCACCGTGCCGGCGGACCGGGCGGCGTCGACGAGCCGGCGCCGCTGGTCCTCGTCCGCGAGCGCCCCGGTGGGGTTGTGGAAGTCGGCGACGACGTAGGCGAGCCGGGGTGCGGCGTCGCGCAGGACCTGACGCCAGCGGGGCAGGTCCCAGCCCGCGAGCCCCTCGGCCATCGCGACCGGTACCAGCCGGGCGCCGGCCTCGCGCATCAGCTGGAGGATGTTGGCGTACGACGGCGACTCGACGGCGATGCGCTCGCCCCGTCCCGCGAAGAGGTGGCAGATCGCGTCGATGGCGCCCATGGCACCGGTGGTCACCATGATCTGTTCGGGCATGGTGGGGATGCCGCGCTCGGTGTACCGGTCGGCGAGCGTCCGGCGCAGCGCGGGCAGGCCGGCCGGGTAGTCGCCGTGGGTGTGCGCGTACGGCGGCAGTTCCTCCAGCGCGCCCTGGATGCTCCGGGTCAGCCAGGGCTCGGGGGCGGGCAGCGCCGCGCAGCCGAGGTCGATCATCGACCCGAGGGACTCCGGGGGCAGCGGTTCGAGCCCCCGTGCCGGCAGCGGGTTGCCGGCGGGCACGGCCGTCCAGCTGCCGGCCCCTCTGCGGGACTCCAGGAAGCCCTCGTTCCGCAGGGCCTCGTAGGCCGCCGCCACGGTGGTGCGACTGACGGCCAGGGCCAGTGCCAGTTCGCGCTCGGCGGGCAGCCGTGCGGCGACGGGGACCCGGCCCTCCAGGACGAGCAGCCGGATACCGTCCGCGAGGGCACGGTACGCGGGCGGTCTGCGGGTGCCGGGGCCCGCCGGGCGCGGCTGCTGTGCCTGCAGTTGCCGGGCCAGCGCGGGCGCCCCCACCGCCGAAGTCCACTGAGCCATCGCAATCAGTCCACCTTCCTCGGATTGGCCATGGTTGACCTCTCCGTCCCCGCCACAGAGTGTCATGCATCAGTCCACTTCCACCACCGGGGGCAGAACCTTGTCCATCACGTCCGGTCTGCGGGGCAGGCATCTGCCCCGCAGACTGCTGCAGCTCTACTTCGGCCTGGCGCTCTACGGGGCGAGCTCCGCGCTCCTGGTCCGCGGGGGACTCGGCCTCGAACCCTGGGGTGTGCTGCACCAGGGCCTGGCCGAGCGGACGGGTCTCACCATCGGCGCCGTCTCGATCGTCGTCGGCGCCGTCGTCCTGCTGCTGTGGATACCGATCCGCCAGAGGCCCGGACTCGGAACCGTCTCCAACGTCTTCGTCATCGGCATCGCCATGGACGGCACCCTCGCCGTCGTGCCGGACGCCCACGGCCTGGCCGTGCGGATCCCGGTGATGGCCGCCGGGATCGTCCTCAACGGCGCGGCCACCGGCCTCTACATCTCCGCCCGCTTCGGCCCCGGTCCGCGCGACGGGCTGATGACCGGGCTGCACCGGCTGACGGGGCGTTCGATCCGGCTGGTCCGGACGGCGATCGAGGTCGCGGTCGTGGCCACCGGGTTCCTCCTCGGCGGCACGGTGGGCGCGGGCACGGTCCTCTACGCCCTGTCCATCGGCCCGCTGGCGCAGCTGTTCCTGCGCGTGTTCGCCATCCCGTCCGACGGTGGAGGAAGCACGGTCGTCGCCGGATCGTCACCCGAACGAGCGATACTGCGTTCGTGACTTCCGCACCGCGCCCCAGGCACCCGTATCTCGACCACCCCGCCCCCATACCGTTCGCCCACCGCGGCGGCACGGCCGACGGCCTGGAGAACACGGCGGCGGCGTTCCGGCGCGCGGCCGCGCTCGGCTACCGCTACTTCGAGACGGACGTGCACACCACCGCGGACGGCAGGCTCGTCGCGTTCCACGACCCGACTCTGGACCGGGTGACCGACGCCCGCGGCCGGATCGACCGGCTGCCGTGGGCCGAGGTGGAACGGGCACGGGTGGCCGGGAAGGAACCCCTGCCGCTCTTCGAGGACCTGCTAGAGGAGTTCCCGGAGGCCCGCTGGAACGTGGACATCAAGGCCGAGGGCGCGCTGGCGCCACTGGTCGACCTCGTGCGGCGGACGAACGCCTGGGACCGGGTCTGCGTGGGCTCGTTCTCGGAGAGCCGGGTGTCGCGTGCGGCGCGGCTCGCCGGCCCGGGGCTGGCGACCTCGTACGGCGTGCGCGGGGTGCTCGGCCTGCGGCTTCGCTCGCTCGGGATCCCGGCGGTGATGCGCCCCGGCGCGGTGTGCGCACAGGTACCGGAGTCGCAGGGCGGGATGCGTGTGGTGGACCGGCGCTTCGTCCGCGAGGCCCACGCCCGCGGGCTCCAGGTGCACGTGTGGACGGTGAACGATCCGGACCGTACGGCCGCTCTCCTGGACCTGGGAGTGGATGGCATCATGACCGATCATCTGGAGATGCTGCGTACGGTGATGACCGACCGGGGGGTCTGGGTCTGAGCGTCGTGACGTCTCCCCACGGGGACGAGTGAGGGGGGCGGGTCATGACCGCCGACACCGCGGACCGGACCACCGGTGCGGACGACGCCGATCGCCGCCGCGAACAGCGTGGCTGGTACTTCTACGACTTCGCCTGCTCCGTCTACTCGACGAGCGTCCTGACGGTGTTCCTCGGTCCGTACCTCACCGCGGTGGCGAAGGCGGCGGCGGACGCCGACGGTTTCGTCCACCCGCTCGGCATCCCGGTCCGCGCCGGTTCCGTGTTCCCCTACGCGGTGTCCGTCTCGGTGGTGCTGGCGGTGCTGGTGATGCCGATGGCGGGTGCCATCGCCGACCGCACCGGCCGCAAGAAGCCGCTCCTGGCGGTCGCCGCGTATCTGGGGGCGACGGCGACGACGGCCATGTTCCTCCTCGACGGGGACCGCTATCTCCTCGGCGCGTTCCTGCTGATCGTCGCCAACGCCTCGCTGTCGGTCTCGATGGTCCTCTACAACGCGTACCTGCCCCAGATCGCCGGGCCGGAGGAGCGGGACACGGTCTCCTCGCGCGGCTGGGCCTTCGGCTACACCTCGGGGGCGTTGGTCCTGGTGATGAACCTCGTCCTCTACACCGGCCACGAGTCCTTCGGGCTCTCCGAGTCGGAAGCGGTCCGCGTCTGCCTGGCCTCGGCAGGGGTGTGGTGGGGCGCCTTCGCGCTGGTGCCGCTGCGGCGCCTGCGGGACCGCCGGACGGCCGCGGACGGGACGCCCGGCCTCACGGAGGGCGCGGTCGGAGCGGGCTGGCGCCAACTGGTCGCGACCCTGAAGGACATGCGCCGCCATCCGCTGACGCTGTCCTTCCTGCTGGCGTACCTCGTCTACAACGACGGGGTGCAGACGGTGATCTCCCAGGCGTCGGTGTACGGCTCCGAGGAGCTGGGCCTCGACCAGACCACCTTGATCACGGCGGTGCTGCTGGTGCAGGTGCTGGCGGTGGCCGGCGCACTGGGCATGGGCCGGCTGGCCCGCGTCCACGGGGCCAAGCGCACGATCCTGGGCTCGCTCGCCGTGTGGACGTCGATCCTCGCCGCCGGATACTTCCTGCCCGCGCGGACGCCGGTGTGGTTCTACGCACTCGCCGCCGCGATCGGCCTGGTGCTCGGCGGGAGCCAGGCGCTGTCCCGCTCGCTGTTCTCCCATCTCGTCCCACGCGGCAAGGAGGCGGAGTACTTCTCCGCGTACGAGATGAGCGACCGGGGGCTGAGCTGGCTGGGGCCGCTGGTGTTCGGTCTGGCGTTCCAGCTGACGGGAAGCTACCGGACTGCCATCATCTCCCTGGTGATCTTCTTCGCACTGGGATTCGTGCTCCTGGCGCGCGTCCCGGTGAGGCGTGCGGTGGCCGCGGCGGGGAACCCGGTACCGGAGCGGATTTAGACGTTGAAGCGAAGGGCCGGTAGTGTACGCCTTTGGCCTGCCAGGCGGACCGTTACTGCGCGCTGAAAAGCTCCAAACGCTGGGTGACACTTTCTGCCAGATGTGACAAACCGGGCACTGGTGGGTACCCAAACCCTGGAAAAGCAGCGGCACGACGGGCGACGACGCATGACCGGCAACGGGAATCTTTACCGCCGACCGGACGTTGACCGGATGACGACGACAGCGACACCTGTCCTGTGGGCGACAAGCCCGGGAGGCACGATTCATGAGTGAGCGAGCTCTTCGCGGCACGCGCCTCGTGGTGACCAGCTACGAGACCGACCGCGGCATCGATCTGGCCCCGCGCCAGGCGGTGGAGTACGCATGCCAGAACGGACATCGTTTCGAGATGCCGTTCTCGGTCGAGGCGGAGATTCCGCCGGAGTGGGAGTGCAAGGCGTGCGGCGCCCAGGCACTCCTGGTGGACGGGGACGGCCCCGAGGAGAAGAAGGGGAAGCCCGCGCGTACGCACTGGGACATGCTCATGGAACGGCGCACGCGTGAGGAGCTCGAGGAGGTGCTGGCCGAACGGCTGGCCGTCCTCCGCTCCGGAGCCATGAACATCGCGGTGCACCCGCGCGACAGCCGGAAGTCCGCGTAAGGGCGCACCATCGACTCGCGCATAGCGCAGGAGCCGCGGGCTGCCGCACACACATCGTGTGCCGCAGCCCGCGGCTCCTTCGTATGCGCTCCCGTACGCCGGGCACACGGCTCGGGCACCTGCCCTACGGGTCCACGGGGCCCGGCGGCGACGGCCCGGCACCAGGGATTCCTGTCAGCTTCGTCGCGCAGGCGCGGTCCCGAGGGGCCGCAGACCGTGCGGGACCGCGGGGCTACGACATCAGCGGCGGGCGCGGACCCGGCTCGGGTCGGGGTCCCGCGGGTGTGTCCTCCCGGACGACCTCACCCTGCACGATCTTTCCGTCCGGGCGGTGAATACGGGCCTGCTGGAATGCGTCACCGAGGGAACCGGGACCCGCCTGCCGCATCCGGCGCTCCAGCGACCGCTCGGTCCTCCGCCCGAGCGCCGTGCGGACCGCCGGCACGAGCAGCAGGAGACCGGCCGCGTCCGACACCAGGCCGGGCAGCATGAGGAGCAGTCCGCCGAGCATCAGGAAGCCGTTCCCGGTGCTCCGTGCGTCCTCGGCGCCGGCGGTGCTCGCCGTGCCCGACTGCTGCCGCTGGATGGTCTCCGACAGACTGCGGAAGGCACGACGCCCGGCCCGTTTGATCACCACGGCGCCGAGCACGCCTCCGGCCACGAGCAGCGCGAAGACGGTGAGCCCGCCCGCGGCGCCGGCCACGACGGTCAGCAGCCAGATCTCCAGCACGAGCCAGGCGGCGATGCCGAGGGGAACGAAGGTGCGGGCGCGCGAGCGCCTGGGGGCCGTCGGTGTCGTTGCGCCGGTCGTCATGCTCCCAGTGTGCCTGGGTCGCGGCAGGAGTGACGTAAGGCCGGTCGGCAATCCGGCCGGCGGGCTGGGAACGCCGGGCCGGGGCCGCGGCCGGTGTCGGGGCGGTCCGACCGACCGCGCCGGGTCTGCCGGACCGACGCCCGGCCCGGTACCGGGGACCTGCCGCGGGGCCGGGAGCGGCGGTCAAGGGCTCAGGGGCTCGTGCGGCCGGGACCCGTCAGAACGGCCTACGGCCGATGATCTTGCCGGCCCGGGCGCCGACGCCCCAGGCGGTGACCCGCCACAGCGCCTCGACGACGATGTCTCGGCTCATCTTGGAGTCGCCCAGTTCGCGCTCGACGAAGGTGATCGGCACCTCCACCACGTGGAACCCCGCCTCCACGGCCCGCCGGGCGAGGTCCACCTGGAAGCAGTAGCCCTGCGAGGCCACACCGTCCAGCCCCAGCCCTTCGAGGGTCTCCTTGCGGAAGGCGCGGAAGCCGCCCGTGACATCACGGATCGGGACACCGAGCAACAGTCGCGAGTAGGTGCTGCCGCCGCGCGAGAGGAACTCCCGGGACTTGGGCCAGTTCACGACGCGCCCGCCGGGCACCCACCGCGAGCCGAGCACGAGGTCGGCACCCTTGAGCGCGGTGAGGAGCCTGGGCAGCTCCTCCGGCTGGTGGGAGCCGTCGGCGTCCATCTCGACCAGGACGCCGTAGCCGTTGTCGATGCCCCAGCGGAAGCCCGCGAGGTAGGCGGCTCCGAGGCCCTCCTTGCCCTTGCGGTGCAGTACGTGGACCTGGCCGTCCTCGGCCGAGAGCTCGTCGGCGATCTTTCCCGTGCCGTCGGGGCTGTTGTCGTCGGCGACCAGGATGTCGGCCTCCGGCACGGCGGCACGCACCCGGGAGACGATCGGCTCGATGTTCTCCGCCTCGTTGTAGGTCGGAATGATCACCAAGGCTCTGCCGAGCGGGCCGTACCGCCTCTGACCGCCGTCTTTCATGCTGCCCCTTAACGTCCGTACGCAGGGACCCACCATAGCGAGCGCCGCCGGTGGGGCGACGACGGCACGGTGCGGGGCGAAGGGTGGGGCCCGGCGTCCTTCGGGCCGGCCTGGGAACCGCTGGCTGCGGGTCGACCGAGAGCCGTTGTCTACTGAACGCCGGGCCCCACCCGGGTCGCACCTTCCCCCGAGCTCCGTGGGAGCAGGGGGGACCCCCACCGGCCGCGGCCTTCCCTCGCCCCGAGGCGCGGGCGCTGGACCTGGCTCCCAGTGGTGGAGTGCCGGTGCGGCGCTCCACCCCCTGGCCCAGCGGCGTTCGACGACTGCGTGGAAGCCGGCCGGTCGGATGTCCTGTGGTGGACCTGCCGAACCTACCGGCCCACGGGCGCACTCTGTCAACAGTCGTGCGATCTGCGGCGATTGACCGTTCGGGCTGGTCAGCGACGAAGATCCGCAGGTCGTGGAGGAACCCGCACGGCGGCGACCTCCGGGAGGATTCGTCCCGATGTCACTCGCCCGGCCGTACGTAGACCGTTTGTCCGAAGACCACGGTCCGCAGGCACTCCGGGAGCGTGTTTCCGGGGGTGAGATCGGGCAGGCCGGGCGTCCCGGAACGGGGGTCGGTGGACCAGCGGGCGACCCGGTCGTCGGGCGCCTGGACGACGAGCTCACCGGTGCGCCAGACCGCGTAGTCCGCGGGGGCCCCGGGCACCAGCGTCCCCGCGTCGTCGCGTCCGACGGCGCGCCAGCCGCCGCGGGTGTGGGCGGTGAAGGCGGCGCGTACGGAGATCCGGTGCTCGGGCGTGCGGTGGAAGGCCGCGGCCCTGACGGTCCCCCACGGGTCGACGGGGGTGACCGGGCTGTCCGAGCCGAAGGCCAGCGGGACCCCGGCGCGCAGCAGGGCGGCGTACGGGTTGAGGGTGCGGGCCCGCTCGACGCCCAGGCGCTGCGCGTACATACCGGTGTCGCCGCCCCAGGCCGCGTCGAACGCGGGCTGCACCGAGGCGGTCAGACCGAGCTCGGCGAACGCGGCGACCGTTTCGGGGGTGAGCATCTCGGCGTGTTCGACCCGGTGGCGGGCGGCGCGGATCCGGGCGAGCCCGAGGGCGTCCGCGGCGGCCCTCACTCCGGCCACGACGTCGCCGATCGCGCGGTCGCCGATTGCGTGGAAGCCGGCCTGGAGCCCGGCCTCGGTGCACGCGGTGACATGCGCGGTGACGGCGGCCGCGTCGAGGTGGGCGGCACCGGTGTGCGGGGCGTCGGCGTACGGCTCGTTCAGGCAGGCGGTGTGCGAGCCGAGCGAACCGTCGGCGAAGAGGTCTCCGGCCGCTCCGGCGGCCCCGACGGCGCGGGCCCGCTCCACGTCCGTGTCGGCCCAGTAGCCCACGACGCGCGGCCCCGGCTCGTCGGCCGCCGTCTTGAGCAGCCCCGTGAAGTCGTCCTCGGAGGAGATGTCGGGCCCGCCGCACTCGTGGACGGTGCCGATGCCGAGGGACGCGGCGTGCCGCAGCGCGGCACGCTGGGCCCCTGCCCGCTGCCCTGGCGAGACCGAGGCGTACGCGGCCGCCCGGACGACGTGGTGCGCCTCGCCGGTGAGCGGCTCGCCGTCGCGGAAGCCGTCCGTGCCGCGGACCGCGGGCACGAGGTCGAGCATCGCGGTGGTGACCAGCGCCGAATGGACGTCGATCCGGGTGAGGTAGAGGGGGCGGCCGCCTGTGAGCCCGTCCAGCTCCTCGCGGCTGAGCGGACGCCGCTCGGGCCAGCGCGAGGCGTCCCAGCCGTGTCCGATGAGGACCCGGTCGGCGGGCCTGGTCCCGGCGTACGCCCGGATGCGTTCCGCCGCCTCGGCGAGCGAGGCGGCGGACGAGAGGTCGAGTCCGGTGAGTGACAGGCCCGTCGCCGTCGTGTGCACGTGCGCGTCCACGAAGGCCGGGGTGACGAGGGCGCCCTCCAGGTCGATCACCTCGTCCACCCCCCCGGCGAAGGCGTCCGCGGCCCCTTCGGAGCCCACCCAGGCGATGTGCCCGCGTTCGACCACCATCGCCGTGGCGAAGGGGTCGGCGGGGCTGTGGACTTCGCCACCGCGCAGCAGCACGGTGCGGTGTTCGGCCGGGGTCGCGCTCTCACTCATGGGAACAGCCTAGATTCGCGGCGGCCGTGCCTCGTACGGTGTGGAGAGCACCACCGTCGTGCGCGTGGAGACACCGGCCAGCGAGCGGATCTGCCCCAGCAGCTCCTCCAGCTCCAGCGGGGTACCGACCCGGACCTTGAGGATGTAGTTCTCGTCCCCGGCGACGCTGTGGCAGGCCTCGATCTCGGGAACGCCGGCCAGCCGCTCGGCGATGTCGTCGGGAGCACTGGGGTCGAAGGGTTTCACCGAGATAAACGCGGTGAGCGGCAGTCCGACCTCCTCGGGGTCGACGACGGCGGCGTACCCCCGGATGACGCCCCGCTGCTCGAGCCGGCGCACGCGCTGGTGCACCGCCGAGGTGGACAGGCCCGTGGCCTTGCCCAGATCGGTGTAGCTCATGCGCCCGTCCCTGACGAGCAACTCGACGATCTGACGATCCAGCTCCTCCATGCAGGTCAACCTATTGCCCCGGGCGCCCTCCGGCACAGTCGACCGCCCCCCGGGAGGGCACCTGCGGCAGGCATGTGACGAACACCACAGGCATGGGGCCGTGTCCGCCGGGGCCGCGCGGTTACCCCGCGCGCCGGGAGGGAAGTGCTTGCTGTGGTCGAGGCCGCAAGCGCCTGGTCGGCCCACCCGAGGGGGAGATTCTCCATGCAGAGCCTGAAGCGCACCGGACGTCACGAACCGGAGCCTGCTGATTCCGTCGTGTCCCACGAGGACGACGAGCTCGACTCCTACGAGACCTTCGAGATGTACCGGGTCGTCTGCCCGGACTGCGCGCAGCCGATCGCGCTGCTCGCGGACGAGCACGTGCTCCCCGAGCACGCACTGTGCCCGACGCCGTGGAACCCGTTCGTCCTCTCGGTCTGCGCCGGGACGGGCCGGGCGGCGGTGGAGGCCCGCCCCGCGGACGACACCCTCGAGGTCCAGGAACAGGACACGGCACTGCTGTTGACGCTCCCTCAGGGGCTGGACTGGCGGACGCAACCCTTCTCGCACGTGGGCGGCCCGGGTTCGCGGCCCCTGAAGGTGCCCCCGATGCGGCGGGCCGCCTGAGCGGCGGCTCCCCGGCCACCCCGGATCTCCCCCGCCCCTCGACGGCGCCGCTGTCGCGGTGCGGGATCGTCCGGTCCGGTTCCTCCGTCGTCTCCCGTCGACCGAAGGACATGTGACGGCACGTCACGTCCGGGGCGTACGACGGTCGTCCGCGGGGCGCGTACATCTCGCCCTGCGGCGCGTGCGCGCCGGAGGGCACCCGGCCGGGGCCGGGCCCGCCCGCCCCGGTGAGCGGGCGAACCGGTGCTCGAATGACGTCGAGGGTGACTCCGCGCGGCCGGAGGCCGTTTGGACGGGCATGACCGCGCAGCACCCCAAGGGCGGCCAGGGCCGCCGCTGGCTGATGACGTCACATCAAGAAGAATCGGTTCCGCATACGCCCGATCCGCCGATCTACCGCGAACTGCTGCACCGCTGGGCCAGCGCCGGACGGACCCTGCCGGGCCGCCGTGACCAGGAGTGGAACAGGCTCACGGCGGCACCGGTGTGGAGCGGGCGGACCGGCTGGGTCAGCGGGACTCTGGCCCGGCGAGGTGACGGGCGATGACCATCCGCTGGATCTGGTTGGTGCCCTCGACGATCTGGAGCACCTTGGCCTCGCGCATCAGCCGCTCCACCGGGAAGTCCGCGGTGTAGCCGTAGCCGCCGAGGATCTGCACGGCGTCGGTGGCGACCTGCATCGCGGTGTCCGTGCAGAACAGCTTGGCCATCGCCGCCTCCTTCGAGAACGGCAGGCCCCGGTCGCGCAGCCGCGCGGCGGCGAGGTACAGCGCACGGCCGGCCTCGACCTTCGTGGCCATGTCCGCGAGCATGAAACGCAGGCCCTGGAAGTCGGCGATGGGGCGGCCGAACTGCTTCCTGCCGGTGGCGTAGGCGAGGGACTCGTCGAGCGCGGCCTGAGCGACGCCGATCGCGCAGGCGGCGATGCCGAGGCGTCCCGAGTCGAGCGCGGAGAGCGCGATCGCGAAGCCCTGCCCCTCGTCACCGATCCGGCGGGCGTCGGCAACGCGTACGCCGTCGAAGTGGAGCTGGGCGGTGGGCGAGCCCTTCATGCCCATCTTCTTCTCGGGGGCCGCCGCGCTCAGCCCCTCGGCGTCGCCCGGCACGAGGAACGCCGAGATGCCGCGGGCGCCCTCGCCGCCGGTGCGGGCCAGCACGGTGTAGAAGTCGGCGACCCCACCATGGGTGATCCAGGCCTTGGTTCCGGTGATGACCCAGGCGTCGCCGTCGCGCTCGGCCTTCGTGCGCAGGGAGGCCGCGTCCGAACCGGACGACGGCTCGGAGAGGCAGTAGGCGCCCAGCAGCCCGCCGCCGAGCATCGCGGCGAGGTGTTCTCCGCGCTGCTCCTTGGTCCCGTAGCCGGCGAGCGCGTGGCAGGCCAGGGAGTGCACGCTGACGCCCAGGCCCACGGTGAGGCGGGCCGCGGCCAGTTCCTCGAGGACCTGCAGGTAGACCTCGTACGGCTGGTCGCCACCGCCGTACTCGGAATCGTAGGGGAGACCGAGCAGTCCCGACTCGGAGAGCAGGGAGAACAGCTCGCGCGGGAAGCGGCCCGCTTCCTCCTCCTCGGCCGCGCGTGGAGCGATCTCCCGCTGGACGATCTCTCGGACCAGGGTGATCAGATCCCTGGCCTCCTCGGTGGGCAGTGTGCGGTCCACCGGCTGCGGGGCGCGGTCGGGCATGGCGGCGCTCTCCTCCCTGTCGGGCGCTGCGGCGGTCGCGCGCGAAGGGTTGGGCGGCGCCGCCGGATGTCACTGGTGCGCCGATGCTGCCCTCCCGGATCACGGAAGTGGCTGACCAGCGGCTGTGGCGGCTTGAGTATGCCCCATCGGACGCCGTCCGTCACGGGCGGAATTCACCTCGTGGGGCCTGGGCGGACGAGCGCCCGACCGCGCCGCACTCCCCCGCTCACCGCGTGCACCCCGTGCACCGGCGTTCCGTAGCGGCACGGCTACCGGACTCGCCCCGGGCACCGGCGGGTCCCCGCGGTCGACCGGCTGAGCGGCAGGCACCGGGGCGGAGCGTTGGAGCCGTTCGGGCCCCCCGCCCCCCATACGCGCGTGCGGGCCGTCAGAGGAGCCCTGCCTGGGTGACGAGCATCGCCAGGACCACCACGAGCACCCATCCCATGATGTGCTCGACGATCTTGGGGCCGTCGTCCTGTGGGCCTCCGGTGCGGGCCCGGGCGACGGTGGTGTCGGCGGTGGTCGTGGTCATGTCGGCTCGCTCGGTCGTCCTTGTGGTTCCGGTCGCCCCCGGCAGCCCCGGCCGCGCCCTCACGGGGGTGCGGGCGACCTGCCCCGACCACAGTGCCAGGCGCGCCGCCCGCGGGCAGTGACACCGGTCACGGCCCCGGGCGCGGCCGGTGGCTCGTCAGTCGATACCGAGGGCGGCGAGGGCCTTGCGCTGGGCGGCCGTCGGGCGTTCGGGCCAGAAGAGGTAGCAGACGCCGCCTGTGCCGGACGCCACTTTCCCGTTCGCGTCGTACCGCTTGGTGCGGAGCCAGATCGTCTCCCACTCCGCCCGCCGGTACACCCGGCGCACGGCCTCGTTGCTGGGCGAGGCGGGGTCGTTCGCGATCACGTCCCCGCCGGCGGTGAAGCCGATCACGGTCATCAGATGGCCGGAGGTGCCGTAGCCCGCGCCGGTCAGCTCCCCCTTCACGAAGGACTGGGAGGTGACGGCGGGGATGCCGGCACCGACCAGTGTCTCGAGCTGTCCGAGCGACTCCAGCCTGGTGACCACGGCGTTCATCTCGCGGTAGGTGGCCGCGTAGGCGGCGTTGAACGGCCAGTTCCCGCAGCCCTCGTACTGGTGGTCGTAGGTGTGGCGGGCCGCGTGGCAGACCTGGGGGTCGGCGAAGTCCGGGTCGACCCAGGCCAGCTCCCCGGCCGTCGGCCTGCGGCCCCAGTACTCGACGATCATCTGCGAGGACGTGGGGCTGCACCAGGCCTCGCCGCCGTTGTCGTACTCGGGGTACTGGCCGAGGTGGGTGTTCTGCGAGTAGCGAGGCACCACCAGCTCACGGGCCACCCGGGGCGGGGAGGCCGGCACGGTGAAGCGGTCCGGGACGTCCGAGGCCATGGCACCGACGCGCCACACGGTCGGAGTGAGGGCCGTCCCCGGCCTGCGGTAGAGGGTCAGCCGGATCCGGTGGGAGACCAGCCGCAGCCCGCTCGCCGGGTCGTTCACCGAGAAGGTGTCGGTCCAGACACGGCCCCTGCCGTCGGTCTGGCCGTCGACCGAGGTGCGCAGGATGTCCCCGTCGCCGGCCGCCCAGCGGCCCATGACGAACCACGGGGTCGTGCTGCCGTCGCTGTAGGTGCCGGACAGTTCCGTCTGCAGCCAGGTTCCGGCCGGGGTGCGGGCGTTCCAGGAGGCGATGACCTCGGTGGCGGCCACCCGGGGGCGGTGTTCCGGCGAGGTCCAGCGCGCGTACTCCCAGGCCGTGGTGCGACCGGTGTGGGGGTCGGCGTACCGCGTGCGGCCCGCCGGGGCGCCGATCACCAGTCCCGGGCGGCTGCCCGCGACGGCGCGGGTGCCCGCGCCCTCACCGCTGCGCCAGTCCGTGCAGGAGTTCCAGAAACGGTTGTCCACGAGTGGACGGGGGGCCGCGCCTGGCGCCGGAACACCGGTGGCGGCCGCGGTGGCGGCGGAGGTCAGGGCGCTTCCCCCGGCCGCGGCCGCGAGTGCCGCGGTGAGTACGGATCTGCGCGAGGCAGACGTGGTCATCGGACCTCCGGAAGCGGTCTCGGGGGTGCGTCGGTGGGCCAACTATCGCGGTTCCGGAAAGACTTCTGCCAGTGACTCGCACGGCGTCACCCCGACCAATATTGGTCTCGACCAGCGGCATGTCCTGCGACGGCCCGGTGGCCGACCCGGCCGTCCCCTTAGGGTGATCCCCATGAGCCGCCCCCTGTCCCTCGAACGCGCCGCCGCGGGTCTGCGCGCACTGCCGCCCTCCTGCGGCCCGGTCCGGCTGATCGCGGTCGACGGCCACGCGGGCTCCGGCAAGAGCACGTTCGCCGCCGGGCTCGCGGAGGCACTCGGTGGAGCGCCGGTGCTGCGCCTCGACGACGTCGCCACCCACGACGAACTCTTCTCCTGGACCGGCCGATTGGTTGAACAGGTGATCGACCCGTGGTCGCGTGGCGAGAGCGGGATGTATCGCCCGTACGACTGGAACCTCCGCCGCTTCGGGGCGCCACGCGCCCTGCCCGCGGCGCCGGTCGTCCTGGTCGAGGGCGTGGGCGCGGGCCGCCGGGCGCTGCGGCCCCATCTGGCCGCCCTGCTGTGGATGGAGCGGGGCCCGCGGGAGTCGTGGATACGCGGCCGGCGCCGCGACGGACCGGAGCTCTCCGGCTTCTGGGACGGCTGGACCGTGGCGGAGAGCCGCCATTTCGCGGACGACCCCTCGCGCCCGTTCGCCGACACCCTGGTACGCGAGTTGCCCGAGGGGTACGAGTGGCTGCCAGGGCCGGGTGCGACCGCAGGGGTGAACCATCCCCTCACGGAATGTGACCACCTCCGACCACCGTACTGAGCAGTCGGAAATCCACCCTGCCGGGTGCCCCAACTCCGCTTGACCCAGGGCCCTTACAGGTCTTACGTTCTCAATGTGCGGCTTTTCGGAGTCGCCCGGACGCGAAGCCCCCGGTTGTTCCCCCGTGATCGGGGGCTTCGTTCTGCCCCTCGGCACGTTCCCCCGGCACTCCTCGGGCATTCCACGCTCACCCAGGGTGACCGTACGCGCCCTGCTCTCGCGCCCTTAATCAGCCGCCCCCTGCGCAGGTACGATGCACCCCGGTGCGGTCAATTCCCGTCCGCGACACGGTGGTTCGGCACGCTCCGCCGGGCGTCCGCCCGGTGGGACAGCACGGGGGCAGGTATGTGGGGGACCCGATGGACATCGGCACGCAGGGCTCACCGGCCCCGGCCGACCTCGCCTGGGTGCGCGGCGTGGACGCCTACACCATGGGCGCGTACCCGCAGGCGGAGGAGGAGTTCAGGAGCGCGGTGCGGCTCGACCCCGGGATGGCCGACGGCTGGCTCGGACTGCACGCCCTGCGTGTGGACACCACCACCGCGCTGCTGAGGATGTACCGGAACCGGGAGCGCTTCGGCGAGCAGCGGGGCCGTCACCGCCGCACGCTGAACTCCTGGTACTGGCTCGGCTGGTGGGTGCAACCCGTGCTGGAGAGCCCGCGCGACCTCCTGCTCGCGCACGCCTCCCACTGGCTGGACGGACGCCATGTGCCCGAGCTGGACCGGGCGCTCGCGGGGCTGCCGCCGGTCGACGCCGATCCGCAGGTCCGGTTTCTGCACGCCTGCCGCGCCTACCTGGTCAAGGACTGGGAGCAGCTGGTGCGGCACACCGAACCGCTCGTGGACGATCCGCTGCTCGGGATCGAGGCCGGCCTGTTCGCCGGCATGGCGCGGGTGCGACTGGAGATGTACGGGCAGGCGGAGCCGCTGCTGTCCGCGGCGCTGATGCGCTGCCGCAGCGAGCAGCCCCAGCGCAAGGAACTCCGCTACTGGCTTGCCCGGGCCCACGAGGGCACCGGCCGAAGCGCTGCCGCGCTGCCGCTGTACCGGGCCGTGCACCGGGTGGACCCGGCCTTCATGGACACCTCGGCCCGGCTCACCGCGATCGCCGACTACGACGGCATCGACGGGTTCGACGGGACGGACGAGGTCGCCGGCCTGGCCACCGTGTCGCTGGCGGGCGCGGGAGCGGGTGCGGGGCAGGACGCGGCGGACGCCCAGCCGGCCGAGGCCGAGGCGCCCTTCGTACCCGAACCGCGCTACGGGAGCGAGCCCCAGCCTCCGCTCGGGTCCGCGGCCGCCGCGGGCCCGGCCGACCGGGTGCGGGAGAAGTCGGGGGCTCCGCGCCGGTCGGCGCCGCCGTTCCCGTCCGGGCCCACCGATCCGGTGCTGCTCGCCGAGGCGCTCGCGGAGCTGGAGCGGATGGTGGGCCTGGAGCCGGTGAAACGGCAGGTGAAGGCCCTCTCCGCACAGCTGCACATGGCCCGGCTGCGGGCCGGGCAGGGCCTTCCCGTCCAGCCCCCGAAGCGGCACTTCGTCTTCTCCGGCCCGTCCGGCACCGGCAAGACGACCGTGGCCCGCATCCTGGGCCGGGTCTTCTACGCGCTCGGGCTGCTGGGCGGCGACCACCTGGTGGAGGCGCAGCGCTCCGACCTGGTCGGGGAGTTCCTGGGCCAGACCGCGGTGAAGGCCAATGAGCTGATCGACTCCGCGCTCGGCGGCGTGCTGTTCGTGGACGAGGCGTACGCGCTCTCCAACACCGGCTACAGCAAGGGCGACGCCTACGGGGACGAGGCACTGCAGGTGCTGCTGAAGCGGGCCGAGGACAACCGGGACCATCTGGTGGTCATCCTCGCCGGATACCCGGAGGGCATGGACCGGCTGCTGGCCACCAACCCCGGGCTGTCCTCGCGGTTCACCACCCGGGTCGACTTCCCCTCGTACCGGCCGCTGGAGCTGACGGCGATCGGCGAGGTGCTCGCGGCGGCCAACGGTGACCTGTGGGACGAGGAGGCGCTGGACGAGCTGCGGTCGATCAGCGGCCATGTGGTGGACCAGAGCTGGATCGACGAACTGGGCAACGGCCGCTTCCTGCGCACGCTGTACGAGAAGAGCTGTGCCTACCGGGACCTGCGCCTCTCGGGGTACGCGGGCACGCCGACGCGCGAGGACCTGGCGACGCTGCGGCTGCCCGATCTGATGCAGGCGTACGGGGAGGTGCTCTCGGGCCGCGGTCCGCGGGACCGCGGCCCCCAGGACCCCACCGGGCCGTGAACCCTCCGGATCACGCGACCGGAACGGCCCGTGGCCGGAGGCACCGTCGCGGCGCCTCCGGCTCCGGACGGACGGACGGAGCCGGAGGCGTCACACTCCGCTCGGGCTCGGCTGCTGGGAGCGCACGTCCTGCTGGTGCGGCGGATCCGTCCGCAGACCGCCCCGCAGGACCGTCGCGTGGGAGCCGCGGACGGGCGCGGGGGGCGGCACCGGACGGTGGGCCGGGTCGCGCACCTCTCCCACCAGCATCTCGAGGACGTCCTCCAGGGCGACGAGGCCCAGGACGCGTCCCGAAGCGTCGGCGACCTGGGCCAGATGCGTGGCCGCGCGGCGCATCACGGTGAGCGCGTCGTCGAGCGGCAGTTCCGACCGCAGCGTGGCCATGGGGCGCCAGATGTGCTGCGGTACGGCCCGCTCGTCGTCCTCCAGGTCCAGGACGTCCTTGACGTGGAGGTAGCCCATGAACCTCCCGCTGCCCTCGCCGCGCACGGGGAACCGGGAGTAGCCCGTACGGACGGTCAGCTCCTCGATCTGTCTCGGCGTCACCGAGGGCGGCACCGTGACCAGGGAGGACCGGGCGATCAGGACGTCCGTGACGGGGCGGCTGCCCAGCTCCAGGGCGTCCCCGAGACGCTCCTGCTCCTCCGGGTCGAGCAGTCCGGCCTGACCGGCGTCCTCGACCAGCCGGCCCAGCTGGTCGCTGGTGAAGACCGCCTCGACCTCGTCCTTCGGCTCGACCCCGAACAGCCTCAGCACCAGCCGGGAACAGGCGCCGAACGCCGCGGTCACCGGGCGGCACAGCCGGGCGAACCCGACCAGCGCGGGGCTGAGCCAGAGCGCGGTCCTCTCCGGTGCGGCCATGGCCAGGTTCTTCGGCAGCATCTCGCCGACGACGAGGTGCAGGAAGACCACGACGGCGAGGGCGATCACGTAACCGAGGGGGTGGACCAGCGCCTCGGGCACCCGCAGGGCGTGGAACACCGGCTCCAGCAGGTGCGCCACGGTCGGCTCGGCGACCGCGCCCAGGGTCAGCGAGCAGACGGTGATGCCGAACTGGGCCGCCGCCATCATCTGCGGCAGGTTCTCGAGCCCGTGCAGGACCTGCCGGGCCCGGGAGGAGCCCTGGGCTGCGAGCGGTTCCACCTGGCTGCGGCGCACCGACACGAGAGCGAACTCCGCGCCGACGAAGAAGCCGTTCGCGAGCACGAGGAGCAGCGCGAACAGCAGCTGGAGGACGCTCACCGGGCGGCCTCCGCCATGGCCTTGGCGTTCGCCGTGCGGACGAGCCTGACCCGTTCGGCGCGGTAGCGGTCGACCTGGCGGACCGAGAGCCGCCAGCCGGGCAGCTCCGCGCGGTCGCCGGGCGCCGGGATCCGGCCGAGGATGTCGGCCACCAGGCCGGCGACGGTCTCGTACGGGCCGTCGGGCACGTCGAGGCCTATCCGCCGCAGCGTGAGGACGCGGCAGCTGCCGTCGGCCTCCCAGGCCGGGCTGCCGTCCTCGGGCGGGGCCGGGGCCAGCTCGGGCACGCCGTCGGCCTCGGCGTCGTGCTCGTCGCGGACCTCGCCGACGATCTCCTCGACGATGTCCTCCAGGGTGACGACGCCGGCGGTGCCGCCGTACTCGTCGACGACCACGGCGATGGGCTGCTCGTTGCGCAGCCGCCCGAGCAACTGCCGCACCGGCAGGGTCTCGGGCACGAGCAGCGGGGGCACGGCGATACGGCCGACCGGGGTGCGCAGCCGCGCGTGCGCCGGCACCGCCAGGGCGTTCTTGAGGTGGACCATGCCGACGATCTCGTCGATGCGGTCCCGGTAGACGGGGAACCGGGAGAGGCCGGTGGCCCGGGTCAGATTGAGGACGTCAGCCGCGGTCGCGTCGGACTGCAGGGCGCTCATCTTCACCCGCGGGGTCATCACGTGCTGGGCGGTGAGCCCGCCGAGCGACAGGGTCCTGACGAACAGGTCCGCCGTGTCCTCCTCCAGGGCACCGGCCCGGGCCGAGTGACGGGCCAGGGAGACCAGTTCACCGGGGGTACGGGCGGAGGCCAGCTCCTCGGCGGGCTCCACGCCGAACGCCCGCACGAGACGGTTGGCCACGGCGTTGAGCAGCGCGATCACCGGCCGGAACACCGCCGAGAAGCGGTGCTGCGGACCGGCCACGAACCGGGCGACCTGCAGAGGCCGCGACACGGCCCAGTTCTTCGGGACGAGCTCGCCGACCACCATCTGGACGGCGGAGGCGAGCAACATGCCGATCACGACGGCGACGCCGGGGACGGCCCCGCCGGGAATCCCGGCCGCGGCGAGCGGGCCGCCGAGCAGCCGGGCGAGCGCCGGCTCGGCCAGCATGCCGACGACGAGGGAGGTGATGGTGATGCCGAGCTGGGTGCCGGACAGTTGGAACGACAGCTCGCGCAGGGCCCGGACGACGGTCCCGGCGCGGCGGTCGCCCTCGGCGGCGGCGCGTTCGGCGTCCGCGCGCTCCACGGTGACCAGGCCGAACTCGGCGGCCACGAAGAACCCGTTGGCGAGGATGAGCAGGAATGCCGCGAAGAGCAGCAGTAGCGGGATGATCATGCCGCCGCCTCCTGGGAGGGGGCGGCGCAGGTACTACCGGACGATCCGTCCATTGCCGGAGGGGGTCACTCCTCGGGTCGCAGGGGTGCCTCACGGGCCGTGGCCGGCCCACAGGTGTGAGGCGGAGGCGCACTCGGCGCCTCCGGGTCAAGAGTAATCACGAGTCCGCCCCGAGGGGCAGGGGCTCAGCGGTCGTCCGTGCCGGTGCCTCGCGATTCGGCGAGCATCCGGAGCGCCCGGGCGTCGCGGATGGCGTGGTGGCGGGCGATTCCGGGCTGGATCCCCAGGACCGGCAAGCTGGTGCCGTCACTCAGATCGAGGAACACCCAGGGGTCACCCGGACGGAGGTTGACACGGAGGATCTCCGCCCAGTCGAGCCGGCGGGTCCGGGTCAGGTTGACGACCGTGACGCCCCGGTCGTCGGCGACGACCTTGGGGCGGCTGAGCAGCGCCAGCACGGCGAAGAACAGCACCGCGGTCAGGACGAAGCTGATCCGCTCCCCCGGACTGAGTTTCTCCAGCGCGACGGCGACCGCGGTGATCACCGCGAACATCACGGTCCCGACGGACAGCAGGACCGCCCGCGTGCGGGTGGGCCGGAAGGTCACCGGGAGCGTGGGCAGCTCCTGTTGGTCCATGTGCATGCTCCGTGCCGTCCCGGTCCTCAGAGTCGGCAGGCGTGGATCGCCGTCGTCAGGATCGCGCGCGCACCCAGGTCGTAGAGGTCGTCCATGATCCGCTGCGCCTCCTTGGCCGGGACCATCGCGCGGACGGCCACCCAGCCCTCGTGGTGGAGCGGTGAGACGGTCGGCGACTCCAGGCCCGGGGTGAGGGCGACGGCCTTCTCCAGGTGCTCGACCCGGCAGTCGTAGTCCATCATCACGTAGGAGCGGGCGACCAGGACGCCCTGGAGGCGGCGGAGGAACTGCTGCACCTTGGGGTCGTCGGCCTCGGCGCCCGTACGGCGGATCACGACGGCCTCGGAGGTGAGGATCGGCTCGCCGATGACCCCGAGGCCGGCGTTGCGCAGGCTCGTGCCGGTCTCCACGACGTCGGCGATGACCTGGGCGACGCCCAGCTCGATCGCGGTCTCCACGGCTCCGTCGAGGTGGACGACGGACGCGTCGATGCCCTTGTCCGCGAGGTGCTTGGCGACGATGCCCTCGTACGAGGTGGCGATCGTCAGCCCGCCGAACTCCTCGACGCCGGAGGCCGTTCCGGGCTTGGTGGCGTAGCGGAACGTGGAGCGGGCGAAGCCGAGCTGGAGGATCTCCTCGGCGTTGGCGCCGGAGTCGAGGAGCAGGTCCCGCCCGGTGATCCCGATGTCGAGGCGGCCCGAGCTGACGTAGATCGCGATGTCGCGCGGGCGGAGGTAGAAGAACTCGACCTCGTTCTCGGGGTCGACGAGCACGAGTTCCTTGGAGTCCTTGCGCTGGAGGTAGCCCGCCTCATGGAGCATCTCCCCCGCAGGTCCGGCGAGTGAACCCTTGTTGGGGACGGCGATGCGCAGCATGAGACGGGCTTCCTTCGGGTGCGTAGGTGCTTGTGCGGGGAGTGTTCGGGTGTACGGGACGAGTGTGCTCAGAGATGGGCGTAGACGTCGTCGAGGCTGATCCCGCGCGCGACCATCATCACCTGGACGTGGTACAGCAGCTGCGAGATCTCCTCGGCGGCGGCTTCCTTGCCCTCGTACTCGGCGGCCATCCACACTTCGGCGGCCTCCTCGACGACCTTCTTGCCGATGGCATGGACGCCCTTGTCCACCAGCTCGGCGGTGCGGGAGGTCGCGGGGTCGCCGTTGGCGGCCTTGTGCTGGAGCTCGGCGAAGAGCTCCTCGAACGTCTTCTTGGACATGGTGGTCCCACCCTACGCGGAAGTGGGCTCTCCTCAGCGCCAGGGTTCGGATACTGAACGCAGCGTCGCCGCGGTCGCCACCGCGGCGGTGACCGCCTCGTGTCCCTTGTCCTCGTTCGAGCCCTCCAGACCGGCCCGGTCGAGCGCCTGCTCCTCCGTGTCGCAGGTGAGCACGCCGAAGCCGACGGGGACGCCGGTGTCGACGGAGACCTGGGTCAGGCCCTGGGTGACGCCCTGGCACACGTAGTCGAAGTGGGGCGTGCCGCCGCGGATCACGACTCCGAGCGCCACGACGGCGTCGTAGCCGCGGCCGGCCAGCACCTTGGCGACGACGGGGAGCTCGAAGCTGCCGGGGACCCGCAGCAGGGTCGGCTCGTCGATGCCCAGCTCGTGCAGGGCACGCAGGGCGCCGTCGACGAGTCCGTCCATGATCTTCTCGTGCCACTGGGCCGCGATGACGGCCACGCGGAGGTCTCCGCAGTTGCGTACGGACAGTTCGGGTGCGCCCTTGCCGCTCACGTGTCTCCTCGTTCCTGTTCCTACTGGTTACCGCAGGTCTTACTGGTTGCCGCAGGTCGACGCCGTCACGGAGTCGAGCCAGGGCAGGTCGTGCCCCATGCGGTCGCGCTTGGTGCGCAGGTACCGCAGGTTGTGCTCGCCCGCCTGCACGGGCATGGCCACGCGGTCGACGACCTTCAGCCCGTGCCGCACCAGGGCGGCGGTCTTGTCGGGGTTGTTGGTCATCAGCCGCAGGCTGCGTACGCCGAGGTCGTCCAGGATCCGGGCGCCGGCGGCGTAGTCGCGGGCGTCCGCGGGCAGCCCGAGCTCGAGATTGGCGTCCAGCGTGTCACGGCCCTGTTCCTGCAGCTCGTACGCGCGGAGCTTGGAGACCAGTCCGATGCCCCGGCCCTCGTGACCGCGGAGGTAGACGACCACACCGCGGCCGTGCTCGGTGATGCGCTCCATGGACTCCCGCAGCTGGGGGCCGCAGTCGCAGCGCAGCGAGTGGAAGATGTCGCCGGTGAGGCACTCGGAGTGGACGCGGACCAGGACGTCCTCGCCGTCACCGATGTCGCCGTGGACGAGCGCGATGTGCTCGACGCCGTCCACGGTGGAGCGGTAGCCGTAGGCCGTGAACGCGCCGTGCGCGGTGGGCAGGTCGACCTCGGCCTCGCGGCGGACGGTCGGCTCCGCGCTGCGGCGGTAGGCGATCAGGTCCTCGATGGAGATGATCGTGAGCCCGTGCTTGCGGGCGAACGGCACGAGTTCGGGCAGCCGCAGCATCACCCCGTCCTCGCCGGCGATCTCGACGATCGCGCCGGCGGGGCGCAGCCCGGCGAGCCGGGCGAGGTCCACGGCGGCCTCGGTGTGGCCCGGGCGCACCAGGACACCGCCGGGCCGGGCGCGCAGCGGGAAGATGTGGCCGGGGCGGACGAAGTCGGTCGCGTCCGCCGCGCCGCCCGCCAGCAGCCGCAGGGTGGTGGCACGGTCGGCGGCCGAGATGCCGGTGGTCACGCCGTGCGCGGGCCCGGCGTCGACGGAGACGGTGAAGGCCGTGCTCATCGACTCGGTGTTGTGCGCCACCATCTGGGGCAGCTCGAGCCGCTCCAGCTCCTCGCTCTCCATGGGCGCGCAGATCAGTCCGCGGCACTCGCTCATCATGAAGGCGACGATCTCCGGGGTGGCCATCTCGGCGGCGATGACGAGGTCGCCCTCGTTCTCGCGGTCCTCGTCGTCGACGACCACGACGGGCCGGCCGGCGGCGATGTCGCGAACCGCCTGCTCGACGGGGTCGAGGCGGAGGTCCTCCTCGCCGCCGTCGGCCGGGAACCAGGGCGAAGGGGCGACGGGACCCGCCGCGTCGGGCAGGGCGGTGGTGGGAGACGGGCGGACGCTCATGCTGCCGCTCCTTCCAGAGCAGTGGTCGTACGGGACCGGAGCCACCAGTCGCGCAGGCCCCACAGGACGAGCGCGCCGTAGATGACGTAGACGAAACCGGAGAAGGCGTAGTCGTTGGCGAAGTTCAGCGGCACGCCGACGAGGTCGACCAGGAGCCAGGCGAACCAGAACTCGACCATGCCGCGGGCCTGGGCGTACATGGCGACGAGCGTGCCGACGAAGATGTAGGCGTCCGGCCAGGGGTCCCACGACAGCGTGGGGTAGGCCGTGAAGAGCAGGGCGACGGCGACGGTGCCGAGGGCGGCCACGGCGAGCATGAGGCCGCGCTCGGGCCAGGTGGCGAAGCGGACTGCGATGGAGCCGTCCCGGGCCTGTTCCCGGCCCCGGGTCCACTGCCACCAGCCCCAGCCGGCCACGGCCATCACGACCACCTGCTTGCCGGCGCTGCCGGTCAGATGCGGGGCGAACGCGACGAAGAGGATGAGTCCGGACAGGAACTGGGCGGGCCAGGTCCATATGGAGCGGCGCCAGCCAAGTGCGAGCGCGATCAGCCCGATCACGTTGCCGGTCATGTCGGACCACTTGATGTGCTGGCCGAAGGCGGTGAACGCCTCGGAGTTCAGCCAGTCGACGGCGCTCACTCGGCGGTCCCCCCCGCACGGTGGGAGCGGTCGCCGAGCATCCGCTCGACGTACTTGGCGACGATGTCGACCTCGAGGTTGACCGGGTCGCCTGGCTCCTTGGTGCCGAGCGTGGTCAGCGCGAGGGTGGTGGGGATCAGGCTGACGGTGAAGTGGTCCCGGGCCGCGTCCACGACGGTGAGGCTGACGCCGTCGACCGTGATGGAGCCCTTCTCCACGACGTAGCGGGAGAGCTCGGCAGGGAGGGAGACCTTGACGATCTCCCAGTGCTCGGACGGGGTGCGCTCGACGATCGTGCCGGTGCCGTCGACGTGGCCCTGGACGATGTGCCCGCCGAAGCGTCCGTCGGCGACCATGGGCCGCTCCAGGTTGACCCGGGAGCCGGCCTCCAGTGCGCCGAGGCCGGAGCGCTTCAGCGTCTCGGCCATCACATCGGCGGTGAACTCGCCGTCGACGGTCTCCACGACGGTGAGGCAGACGCCGTTGACGGCGATGGAGTCGCCGTGCGTGGCCCCCTCGGTGACGACGGGTCCGCGCACTCGGAAGCGGGAGGCGTCGCCGAGGTTCTCCACGGCGGTGACCTCGCCCAGCTCTTCGACGATTCCGGTGAACACTGTCAGGCTCCCTTGGGGACGGTCGCGGTGATGCGCAGATCGGGGCCGAGACGCACGGTCTCGGCCACGTCGAGCCGCAACGCTTCGGTGATGGTGGTGATTCCGGCGCCCGCGAGGGCCGCGGGGCCGTCGCCGAGGAGTACGGGCGCGAGGTAGCCGACGACTCGGTCGACGCTGCCCGCGGCGACGAAGGATCCGGCGAGTGTGGGGCCGCCTTCGAGGAGCACGGCGCGGACGCCCCGCGCGTACAGCGCTTCGAGGAGGGCGGGGACGGACAGGCCGCGGCCTTCCCGGGGCAGCCGCAGCACGCCGGGGAGGGCGGTCTCGGCGTCCTCGGCGACGGCGACCAGGGTGGGCGCGGCGTCGTCGAGGACCCGGGCGCCCGGCTTCACGGCCCGGGCGTCGGTGTCGAGCACCACCCGCAGCGGCTGGGTGGCGCCGTCGATGCCGCGGACCGCGAGGTGCGGGTCGTCGGCCCGGGCGGTGCCGGAGCCGACGACCACGGCGTCGGCCTCGGCGCGCAGCCTGTGGACGTCGGCACGGGACTCGGCCGAGCTGATCCAGCGGCTGGTTCCGTCGGCGGCGGCGATCCGGCCGTCGAGGGTGGCGGCGTACTTCCACACGACGTAGGGGCGGCGCAGCCGCACCGCGGTGAGCCAAGCGGTGTTCCCTGCCTCCGCCTCCTCCTCGAGAAGGCCCTGCTCGACCCGGACACCGGCCGCGCGCAGGGTGTCGGCGCCTCCGGTGGCCTGCGGGTTCGGGTCGGCGACCGCGTACACGACACGGGCGACCCCGGCCTCGACCAGGGCCTGGGCACAGGGGCCGGTGCGGCCGGTGTGGTTGCAGGGCTCGAGGGTGACGTACGCGGTGCCGCCGCGGGCGTGCTCGCCCGCTTCCCGGAGGGCGTGGATCTCCGCGTGGGGGCCGCCGGCGCGCTGGTGGAAGCCCTCGCCGACCCGGCGCCCGGACGCGTCGGTGACGACGCACCCGACGACCGGGTTGGGGCTGGTGGAGCCGAGACCGCGGGCGGCGAGCGCGACGGCTCGGCGCATGGCGTGCGTGTCGGCTGCGGTGGCCACCGGGTCCTCCTGCCTCTTCGGGCACGGACTCCGGGGCTGTCGATGTCGACAGAGAGCGAACAACACCTCGGGAAACGCCGGCGTCAACGGTTCCGATCGCCCCCGGAGGTGTCCTTCGAAGGCGATCAGCCGCTACGGCCGGCGGACCGCGAGAGCCGCCCGCCGCGCACTGCCTCCCATCCGGACTTTCACCGTCGGTCCAGGAATTTCACCTGGTCAACCGGCCGCTGGCTGCGGACGGGTCGCGGACTGTAACCGCCGGTTCGGAATTGCACCGACCCCGGAGTGCGCTGCTGCTGATACAGGCCCAGTGTGCCACGGGCGACCGCGGGCCATACGGGTGACCCTCTGTGTGCTGGCTCACAGGAGCCCCTCGCCCCGGAATGGTCCAGACCCATCGACCGCAATGATCCAGTCCTGTCGGGCTCTGCGTCACTTCCGCGGAGAAAGCCGCCCGGTGTGCGCACACGGGGCCAACACGACCCACCCCGGTGCCAGTTGTGACTCCACCCTCCCCATGAGCGCCGGCACGGGACTGAACAGGGGCGGTGACGGCGCGGTCGGGATCGACGACCTCTGGCACGACGGAGACACCGCGGGCGGGGAGCCGCCCGCCGGCTCCAGCCCGATGCGGCACGCCGAGAACCTGGAGCGCGGCGTCGTCGGCGACCACCTCACGCGGTACGGCTTCCCCGCCGGCACGCGTACCCGTCGAGGCAGCGGCACAGCGGACGCCCGCGGAGAGGCAGGCCCTCAGGGCGCCGGCGCGAAGAGCTCCGCCTGGGCCGCGTCCCGGGCCGCGAGCAGGGCACCCCGCAGCACGGCCTCACCGCCGAGCTCCGTCGGCCGAATGCCCGTGCGCAGCGGCGACAGGGCCGCCAGGCGCGCCTCCACCCGTCCGGCGAGGGCCGCGCCACCGGCGTACCCGATCTCCCCGCCGAGGACCACACAGCCGGGGTCGAGCACGGCGGCGACCGCGGCGGCCCCCACCGCCAACTGCCCGGCGAGCGCGTCGAGGAAGGCGTCACCCCGCCCGTCGGGGCACTCCCCCGCCGCCGCGGCCCGTACCGCCTCCTCGGCCGGCGCGTCGATGCCGTGGCGCACGGCGAGTTCCCGGACTGCGGCCGCGCCGGCCAGCGCGTGGAAACCGGCGTCGCAGCCCGTCGCGGACGGCAGTCCTCCGGTGCCGGGCACCGGCAGGAAGCCGATCTCACCCGCACCGCCCGACGCGCCCCGCCGCAGCGCTCCGCCGAGGACGACGGCCGCGCCGACCCCCTGGCCGAGCCAGAGCAGCACGAAGTCGTCCAGGCCGCGGGCGGACCCGAGGCGCTGTTCGGCGACGGCGGCGAGATTGGTCTCGTTCTCCACGAGCACGGCCGCCGGGAGCCGTTGCTGGAGGGCGGCGACGAGTCTGCGGTGCCAGGCGGGCAGCTTGCCGGAGTTCCGCAGCTCTCCCGTGACCGGGTCGACCAGCCCCGGCGCGCCGATGCCGACGCTGTGCAGACGCCGGACGCCGGCCTCGCGGGCAGCGCCCTCCAGCAGGGCCACGGCCCGCTCGACGGCCGGTTCCGTGCCCGTGTCGCTTCCGATGGGCAGCGTCGCCTCGGCCAGTGTGGTGCCCACCAGGTCCGCGACCACGACGGAGAGGCCCTGGGTGCGGACGTCGAGGGCCGCGAGGTGGGCGCGGTCGGCGACGATCCCGTACAGCCGGGCGTTGGGCCCGCGGCGCTGCTCGCCGGCCTCTCCCACGACCCGGACCAGTCCCGACACCTGGAGCCGTTCCACCAGGTCCGCGACGGACGGCCGGGAGAGTCCGGTGAGCGTCTTCAGCTGGCCTGCCGTCAACGGGCCCTGCTGCTGCAGCAGTCGCAGCGCGAGCCGGTCGTTGATGGCCCGGGCGGTGCTCGGGGATGCGGGCATGCCGGAATCCTTCCAGATGCCTGCCTCACTGCAGGGTATTTATCAGGCAGGGTTCCTGATAGTTTACGCGCAGACCACGATCCCCGGGGAGGACGGCGCCGATGCCGACAGAGGTGGCCTACGACAAGCGACGGCTGACCAGGGCGCGCCACGCCGTGGCCGCCGTGTTCTGCGTGCACGGTGCCGTGACGGGCAGCTTCGCCACCCGCATCCCGTGGGTCCAGGACCACGCGGGCGTCAGCGCGGGACAACTGGGTCTCGCACTCGCCTTCCCCGCCATCGGCGCGTCCCTCGCCATGCCCCTCGTGGGCGCCGTCAGCCATCGCTTCGGGGCTCGCACCGCGCTGCGCGGGCTGCTCGCGCTCTGGACGCTGTCCCTGACCCTCCCGGCAGTGTCCCCCGACGTGTACGCCCTGTGCGCCACGCTGTTCGTGTACGGCGCCACCGCGGGGATGTCCGACGTCGCCATGAACGCCCTCGGGGTCGAGGTCGAGAACCGTCTCGACCGCTCGGTCATGTCCGGGCTGCACGGCATGTGGAGCGTCGGCGCGCTCCTCGGCTCCGCCGCGGGCACGGTCGCCGCGCACCTCGGCAGCGACGCACGGCTCCACCATGTGCTCGCGTCCGCCGCCCTGACGGCCGTCGGGCTGCTGGCCTGCCGGGGAGTGCTCGACCTGCGGGGATCCGCGGACGAGGAGCCGCCCCCGCGGTTCGCGCTGCCGCCGAAGTCCGCGGTGGTCATCGGCGCGATCGGGTTCTGCGGGGTGTTCGCCGAGGGTGCGAGCCTGGACTGGTCGGCGGTGTACCTGCGGGACGTGCTGGGCACCTCGGCCGGGCTCGCCGCCGCGTCCACGACGGCGTTCGCGCTGACCATGGCGGTGGCACGGCTGGCCGGCGACCGGGTCGTGGACCGGTTCGGCCCGGTCCGCACGGTCCGTGTCGGCGGGGTGCTGGCGACGGCCGGAGGCGTGCTGGTGGTCCTGGCGCCCCATCCGGCGGCCGCGATGGCGGGGTTCGGCTGCATCGGGCTCGGTATCGCCGTGGTGGTGCCGCTGGCGTTCGCGGCGGCGGGGCGCACCGGGACGAACGCCGGCCAGTCGATCGCGGGGGTGGCGACGATCACGTACACGTCCGGCCTGATCGCCCCCTCGGCGATCGGCGGGATCGCCGATCTGACCTCACTGGTCGTGTCGTTCGGGCTGGTGACGGTGCTCGCGTTCGGGCTCGTGCTGGGGGCGGGAGTGCTACGGGGCAGCGGCCGGCGGCCGGCGCCGGCCGCGCCCGGGGCATCCGGCACTCAGGTCCCCGCTCCGGTGCCGGCACCGGATCTCCGGGCGTAGCGCGGGGGTTGCGCCGCGGGGCGGTGGGACGCACTTCCCGCCGACCCGGCGACAGAAGCGGAGCATCACGTTCCTTGTGCCATGGGCGCTGATCACCGCCCCCTCGGAAGTGAGGCCCGTCCGAACCTCGGCGTGCGCCGGAGCCTGCACCTCGCGACGGACGAACCCCCGCTCCGGGAGAAGTCGTACGGCCCGAGGAACGCCTTTCGCGGCCCCGCACGACAGGGCTCGGCGCCCAGCACGTCGTGCCCATGTTCGGCGCGTCGTTCGTGGCGCCGGTGCCGAGGGGGCTGGACCCCGAAGTTCACCGAGAACTTCGAACTCGGCGGCATCGCCCTCGGCACCGTCGTCATCACCGGCCACCACGTGCTGCGCACCCTCGCCCCCCGCCCGCACGAAGACGCGGGAGCCGCTGCTGGACGCGGGCACGTCCACGTACGTCGAGGGTGACGGCGGCGGTCAGCCGGTCGCCAGGTCGTAGGCGTAGTCCGGGGTGAAGGTGCCCGCCGCGCCCCTGCACCCGTCCGACTCCCCGGGCAGCTTCACCCACAGGTAGGCGTCGATCCGGGCCTCGCCGGTCCCGGTGGTCGGGGCCCTGCCGAGGGCGCGGCCGGCGGGATCGCACCAGGCGCCCCGTCGCGGCGCGCCGTTGCCGTTGCGGCTGGTGTCGATGACGGCGCCCAGGCCCGGGGGCCCGCCGAGGGCGTCCAGTACCCGGCGTGCGTACCGCGCCTCCTCGGCGGTGCCGTGGAAGTTGGAGACGTTGGTGAAGATGCCGTCGCCGCTGGTGGCGGCGCCCGCGGCGCGCAGCTCGGCGGCCTGTTTCGCGACCGGGTGCCAGCCGGAGTGGCCTGCGTCGAAGTAGACCCTCGCCCGGGGGTTGGCGGCCTTCAGGGTGCGCGCCGCGCGGGCGAGCGAGCCGTAGCGGGCCGCCCGCCGGTCATCCGCGAGGCAGTCGGCGAGGGCGATGGAGTCGGGTTCGAGGACGACGATGACCGGACCGTCGCCGAGGCCGGCGGCGAACTGCCGTATCCAGGCGTCGTACGCGGCGAGATCGGGCGCGCCGCCCCGGGACGCGCCGCCGCAGTCCCGGTCCGGGATCGCGTACGGCACCAGCACCGGCACGCGGCCCGAGGCGGCGGCACCCGAGGTCACCGCCCGCACCCGGCCCGCGATCCGGCCGGGGTCGTACTCGGGGAACCAGACCGCGGCGGGGTGCGCGGCGATGCGCGACTCGATCAGCGGCCTGCGGGGATCGTCACGGTGTTCCCGCACCCAGTCCAGGACCTGGGACTGCGGATGGCGGTAGAGCCGCCCGGCCGCCGCGGGCGTTCGGGGGCCGCCGGTCGGGCGGCTCTTCGGGGACGGGGTGGCGGACACGGCCGGGGCCGCGGGTGACGGCGAGGGCGCGGGGGACTGCTCGGGCGCGGACGGCGTGCGGCTCGGGCGTGCGGGCAGCGGGACGGTCACGGGCGAACTCCTCACCTCGGGCCGTGCCGTGCCGTCCTCGCCGCCCCGTCCCGCGGTGGACACCAGCCCGGCGACGGTGCCCAGGGCCACCACCGCGGAGGCCGCCGCGGCCATGACGCCCCGGCCGGCCGCGAGGCGCCGGTCCTGCCGTTCCGCCCGGCGCCGATTGCGTACGCCTGACATGTGCTGTGCTCCCTCCCCAGGCCGCCGCGGCCGTGGCGTTCCCCCGTTCCGGGGACGCCTGCGGCCGGGCGGCGCGTGTCCGAGCCCATGGCTGGGACGCTGCCCCCATGGCGAAGATCGCACAGTACTCGGCCGGCGGCGGAGCGCGCCGTGCCCCGGTCGGCACGGTGCTGGACCGGATGCGCGCGTTCCGCTCCGACTGGCCCGCGGACGACGGGATCGCGGTCTTCAACCGCGTCTACCTGACCGTCACGGAACGACTCGCCCGGTGCATCGACAACGGCGGGTTCCCCGACCGCGAGTCCGCCGTCACCCTGCAGGTCCTCTTCGCCGAGCGCTATCTGTCGGCCGCGGACACGGTCGCCGCGGGCGGCCGGGCGCCGGCCTGCTGGCGCCCGCTGTTCCAGTTCCGGCGTCATCCCGGCGTACGCCCGCTGCAGTTCGCGCTGGCCGGGATCAATGCGCACATCGGACACGACCTCGCGCTGGCCGTGGTGGACACCTGCCGTACGCTCGACTGCCGACCGCCCGACCTCGAAGCCGACTTCGACCGCGTGGGCGACATCCTCACGATGCTGGAGGAACGCATCCGCGAGGATCTGATGCCCGGGCCCGATCTGCTGGAGATCGCCGATCCCCTCACCCATCTCCTCGGCGCCTGGAGTCTGGAGCGGGCCCGTGACGGCGCCTGGACCGCGGCGCGCCTGCTGTGGGGACTGCGGGAACTGCCCTCTCTGGCCGAGGAGTTCACCGAACGGCTGGACGCCGGGGTCGGCCTGGTCGGGCGCTGCCTCCTCACCCCGCTCCGCTGACCGCGCGGCCCCGGCCGAGGGGGCCCGGGCACGGGCGGCCCGCACGGGACCTGCCGCGCCGGGCCCGGCGCGCACACGGGGCCGCCGCCGGCCGGGGTGTCCGGCCGGCGGCGGCTGGGGCGACCTCCCGGGGCCGGCCGGATCGCGGTCGGCGGCGGGGGTTCGTTCGGCGGGGACCCGCGGCGTGCGGGTCCCGGGAGGGGCGTCAGTCCTCGGGGAGTTCCACCGGGGCGATCTCGTCGAAGACATCGCCCGGGCCCGGGTTGGTGGCGTCGGTGGCGCCGCCGAGGTGGTGCATCACGCCCCACACGGCGTTGAGCGCCGTCTGCACCGCGCCCTCGGCCCAGCCGGCCGTCCACGAGATGTCGTCGCCGGCGAGGAAGATGCCGCGCTTGTCGTCGGGCAGCCGGTCCTGCATGAAGTGGGTGAACAGCCGCCGCTGGTAGCGGTAGTGGCCCGGCAGGTTGGCCTTGAACGCGCCCATGAAATAGGGCTCGTTCTCCCAGGACACGGTCACCGGGTTGCCGATGATGTGCTTGCGGATGTCGACCTTCGGGTAGATCTCGCCGAGCGACTTGAGCATGACCTCCATGCGCTCGTTCGCGGACAGCGGCAGCCACTTGAGGCTGTCGTCGCACCACGTGTACGAGAGGCAGATGACGGCGGGCTTGTCCGGGCCGTCGTCCAGCAGGTAGGTGCCGCGCGTCATCCGGTCGGTGAGCGTCATCGACATGACGTCACGGCCGGTCTGCTCGTCCTTGTCCAGCCAGAACGGCCGGTCCACCGGGACGAAGAGCTTGGACGACTCCATGTAGTGCGTGCGCTCCATCGCCGTCCAGTGGTCGATGGGGAACAGCGAGTCGTCGCAGGCGATCTTGGAGAGCAGCATCCAGGACTGCGCGGTGAAGATCGCCGCCTGGTAGGTACGGATGTCGCCGGAGGCGTCCGTGACGGTGATGCGGTTGCCCGCGGTGCGGTGCAGCCGGGTCACGGCGGGCCGGGGCGCCCCGTCCACGTGCAGTGTGGCGAGCGAGGTGCCGTACGCCCAATGCGTGATCTTCTCCGGCGCGCGCTCCCAGAGCCGCAGCGGCAGCTGCTGGGAGCCGCCGACGATGCCGCGGTGGTGGTCGTCCGCCTCGGTGTAGACGACGCGGAGGATCTCCAGGATGGAGTTGGGGAAGTCGGTGTCCCAGCCGCCGGTGCCGAAGCCGACCTGGCCGAAGATCTCGCGGTGCCGGAAGGACCTGAAGGCCTCGGAGTCGCAGAGGAAGCCGTAGAAGGTCTGGTTGTCGAGCTTCTCGACGAGCTTCGCCCAGATCTCGCGGATCCGCGGGACGTCGCGCTCGCGCATGGCGCGGTTCATGTCGGAGAAGTCCGCGCCCTCCTCCAGGCAGGCGTTCCACGCCTGCGCGACGTCGCGGTACACCTGCGGCAGGTCGTCGATGGTCTCCGCGTAGTGCGACTCGCCCTTGAGGTCGACGACGGTGGAGGGGGTGGCTTCGGCGAGCGGGTTGGGGAAGGCCCGGGTCTCCAGCCCCACCAGGTCGATGTAGTGCTGCAGCGCCGTCGAGGACGGCGGGAAGCGCATGGCGCCCATCTCGGCGGTGAGCGACGGGTCGCAGCCGTCGAAGCCCACCGTGCGCAGCCGGCCGCCGATCTGGTCCGCCTCGTAGACGACCGGCTTGAGGCCCATCTTCATCAGCTCGTACGCGGCGACGATGCCGGAGAGACCGCCCCCGATGACCGCGATCTCGGTGCCGTGCTCGGTCGCGGGTATCTGGCCCAGGCCCGCCGGGTTGGCGAGGAAGTCGTCGTAGGCGTAGGGGAAGTCCGGCCCGAACATGGTGATGGGCGGCTGCGCGTCGGTGTGCGGGACGGCGGTGGGCACCGTGGACGTCATGGGGTGTTGCTCCTGGTGTGACGGGGCGGGGCGGGATGTCTCAGCGGGCGAGCGGCCCGTACAGGCCGGGCCGGCGGTCGCGCAGATACGGGTTGTCGGCGCGGGAGGCGGCCAGCAGGGCCGGGTCGGCGTCGCCGATCACCAGGTCCTCTCCGAGGCCGGCGCGGGCCCGGGCGATGCCGTCGGGGCCGGCGAGGCAGCTCAGTCCGGCGAAGTCGAAGTCGCCCTCGGGGCCGGTGCGGTTGGCGTACGCCACGTACATCTGGCTCTCGAAGGCGCGGACCGGGAGGAGCTTCTCGGCGACGAACCGGAAGGGGTTCATCAGCGCCGTCGGCACCACCAGCAGGTCCGTGCCCGCCAGGGCGTGGGCCCGCACGTTCTCCGGGAACTCGACGTCGTAGCAGATCAGCAGGCCGACGCGGAGGCCGCCGAGCTCGGCCTGGACGACCGTCTCGTCGCCGGGCGTGAACCACTCCTTCTCGAAGCATCCGAAGAGATGGGTCTTGCGGTAGTTCGCGAGGCGGGCGCCGTCGGGGCCGATCAGCTGCGTCGCGTTGTACACCGTCTCCGCCTCGTGCCCGGTGCCGCGCTCCGGGTAGCCGTAGACGACGCCGATGCCGTGGCGGGCGGCGGTCGCGGCGACGGCCGCGGCGGAGGCGCCGTCGGCCGTCTCGGCGAGGCGGTGCACGTCGGCGCCGATCGCGTAGCCGGTGAGGAACATCTCCGGGGCGACGAGGAGGCCGGCCCCGGCGGCGGCCGCGCGGGCCGCGTGGCTGTCGAGGATCTCGAGGTTCTTCGCGATGTCGCCGGGGGTCCCGGAGCTCTGGAGCAGGGCGGTGCGCAGCGGCGGCATGGACCTACCTCGGAAGGAGTGGGGAGGGTGTCGGGGAGACGTCAAAAACGGTACGTTCCGGCCAACCGCCGGGACAAGGCGAGACCGTTGCGTTCCGCGTGTCGATCCGTTGCGTGGATCCGGCGAGGGCCGGTGATTCGTTGCGCCTCGGGCGTCGGCGCGCCTTACGGCTGTTTCGACGGCCCCCGAAGGCTCCGGGTGGGACCGGACCGGAGCGCGTGCGCCGGTGGGACCGCGCCTCCCGCCGTGGGCCGGGGCCGCCGCGGACTCAGGCGGGGGCCCCCGAGGAGAACCGCCTGAGCAGGGGGGACAGCACGAGCACCGACTTGGTCCGCTCGACGAACGGTTCGCCGGCGATCCGCTCCAGGACGCGCTCGAAGTGGCGCATGTCGGAGGCGAAGACCTGGACGATCGCGTCCGCCTCACCGGTGACGGTGGAGGCGGACGCGACTTCCGGGTACCGCTCGAGGCCGCGCTTGATGGTCTCGGGCGAGGTGTTGCTGCGTGCGTGGATCTCGATGAAGCCCTCGGTCTCCCAGCCCATCGCGGCCGGGTCGACACGGACCGTGAAGCCGGTGATGACTCCCTCCGCCCGGAGCCTGTCCACGCGCCGCTTCACGGCGGGCGCGGACAGGCCGACGAGCGAACCGATGTCGGCGTAGGAACGGCGGGCGTCCTCGGCGAGGGCGTGGACGATGCGTTCGTCGAGATCGTTCAGTCGCACGGGGGGTGGATCACTTCTCTGCTGTTGCCAACCGGGAGCGGCGAAGGCCGTAGAGGAAGTAGAACACGAGCCCGGCGGCCATCCAGCCACCGAACCACACCCAGGTGATGCCGGGAAGGCTGAGCATCATGTAGGCGCAGAAGCCGAAGCCCAGGATCGGGGTGACCGGGAAGAGCATCACCTTGAAGGTGCGATTCATGTCGGGGCGCTTCCAGCGCAGGATGATCACGGCGACGTTGACCAGCCCGAAGGCGAAGAGCGTACCGATACTGGTGGCGTTGGCCAGTTCGCCGAGCGGGATGAAGGCCGCCAGCACGCCGCAGAACAGCGAGACGATCACGGTGTTGGCGCGCGGGGCGCCGGTCTTCTCGTTGACCTTGGCGAAGACCTTGGGCACCAGGCCGTCGCGGGACATCGCGAACAGGATGCGGGTCTGGCCGTACAGCACGGCGAAGACGACGCTGGCGATCGCGACGACGGCGCCTGCGGCGAGCACCACGCCCCAGAAGCTCTGGCCCGTGACGTCCTTCATGATCTGCGCCAGCGCCGCCTCGGTGCCCTCGAAGTCCTGCCACGGCATGGCGCCGACGGCGACCAGGGCGACGAGGCAGTAGAGCACGGTGACGATCAGCAGCGACAGCATGATCGCGCGCGGCAGGTCCCTCTTCGGGTTCTTCGCCTCCTCACCGGCGGTGGAGGCGGCGTCGAAGCCGATGTACGAGAAGAACAGCGTGGCCGCGGCGGCGCTGATGCCGGTGACGCCCAGCGGGGCGAGCGGGGTGTAGTTGCCGGCCTTGATGCCCATGAAGCCGATGCCGATGAAGAGCAGCAGCGTCACGATCTTGATGACGACCATGGCCGTGTTGACGCGGGCGCTCTCCTTGGCGCCGCCCATCAGGAAGACCATGGCGAGCAGCACGACGACGAGGGCGGGGAGATTGATGAATCCGCCCTCGCCGATCGGCGCGGACACGGCGTCCGGGATGGTCACCCCGATCGTGCCGTCGAGCAGTTCGTTCAGGTACTCGCCCCAGCCGACGGCGACGGCCGCGACGGAGACGCCGTACTCCAGCACCAGGCACCAGCCGCAGACCCAGGCGATCAGCTCGCCCATGGTCGCGTACGAGTACGAGTACGAGGAGCCGGAGACCGGCACGGCACCGGCGAGCTCGGCGTAGGAGAGGGCGGAGAACAGGGCGGTCAGGCCGGCGACCACGAAGGAGATCGCGACGGCCGGGCCGGCGAGCGGGGTGGCCTCGCCCAGGACGACGAAGATGCCGGTGCCGAGGGTGGCACCGATGCTGATCATGGTCAGCTGCCACATCGTGAGCGAGCGGCGGAGCGTGCCGCCCTCGCCCTGGCCGCCCTCGGAGACGAGCTGTTCGACGGGCTTGCGCCGCATCAGACGGCTGCCGAGGCCCTGGGCGGGGCCACCGGGATCCCTCTGGGGGGTGACGGTGGGCGCTGCGCCGTGGTCCAACACTGGGGAGGCTCCTTATCGCTGCCTATCGGTGAGGCGGCGACCGCGGCGGCCCGCGCGGGCATGGCTGAGGGCAGCCCGGAGCGCGGGGAATCGCCGAGCAGACGGTCCCCGCCACTCCACGTACAGGCAGGAACCCTACGAGGTCGACGTTCCCGACCGTAATGCATGAGCTTTGCGCACCCGCGCAAGATCGTTGCGTACTGGAGGCGACGGCGGTGGAACATTGCACAGCCGCGCAAAAGTGTTCAGATCTCGCGCAGCCGGTCGGCTATCTCCCTCAACAGGGACGGAGCGTGCGCGCCCTGCCGGGCGGGTGGCTCCGAGATCCGCACCAGACCCGCCTCCACCAGGTCCACGAGCAGGACCCGGACGACCGTGAGGGGCATGTCGGCGTCCGCCGCGACCTCGGCGACGGGTCTCGGCGCACGCCGCACCAGTTCCAGCAGAGCGCTGCGGGCATGGTCGAGCCGCGGCTCGGGCCTGTCCCATTCCACGGCCCTGACCTGTGACATCAGATCGATGTGGTGCTCCGCGACGGGACGGGTCCGGCCACGGGTGACGGTGTACGGCCGCACCATCGCCCCGGTCTCGTCCTCGTACCAGTGGTCGTTCACGGGACTACGCGTCTGGGGCCTCGGCGGCCGAGCGCGCGGGAACGGCCATGTGCCGGCCGACGCGCTTCACCAGGAGCGCCATCTCGTGGGCGAGCTGTCCCACGTCGGTCTCGGTATCGCTGAGCACGGCGAGACGGCTCCCGTCGCCCGCCGGGGTGATGAAGAGGTAGGCGTCGTCGAGCATGACCATGGTCTGGCGCACCTTCCCGGCCGCGAATCGGGAACCCGCCTCCTTGGCGAGGCTGTGGAAGCCCGCGCACACGGCGGACAGATGCTCGATGTCGCGTTGCGGCATGCCCCGGGAGGCGGAGGTGACCAGGCCGTCCGCGGTGAGCAGCACGGCCTGCCGGACGTGGTCGGTCCTCTCGAGCAGGTCGTCGAGGAGCCAGCCGAGGCCACCGGCGGCGGTCCGTCCGGTCTCTCTGTCGTCAGGCTCAGCCATCGTCGTGCGTCCCTTCGTCGTTCGTGGTTCCCGGCCCGTCGGGCGGGCCGCCCTGCGGTTCGCTCCCGCGGGGCTCGCTCCTCCGTCCGCTGTCGAGCCCTCGCTGGAAGGCCCCGAGGATGGCCCGCATCTCCTCGGCGCTGACCTCCCTCTCCGGTCTCCCTGGCCCTTCCTGCCGCGTTCCGCCGGGGCTCTCGCGCAGCGGGCCGGCGAGGGATGCCTGCCGGATCCGGGTGGGCAGCGCCGGAGGCGCCGGTTCCTGCGCGGGCGCTTCGCCGGCGGCCCGGGTGCCGGGGACGGCCGCCACGGTGCTCGGCGGCGCCGGCTCGCTCCCCGGCCCGGCGTCCGGACGCGGCGCCAGGGCGCCGGGGGGCCGCTCCGCCCCGGGAGCGGTTCCGGAGGCGGCCTGCTGCTCCGCCGTCGGGTGGGAGCGCCGGCGGTCGGGGAGCGGGCGCGGCGGGCCGCCGGGCCGGACGCCCGCCACCTCGCCGTCACCAACGGGCCGGACCCCCGCGCCCGTACCGTCGGCGGCGGGACCGGCTCCCGGCTCCGGGCCACCGCCGGGCCGGACGCGCGCCACCTCGCCGTCACCAACGGACCGCGGGCCGGTGGTGCCTCCACCTGCGGAAGACGAGGCGCCGCCGTGCCCGGCCGGCCCGTCCTGGGTGGGCACGGTGCGCGTGGGAAGGGCGTGGAGCACGGCACCCGCGGAAGCCTGCGCGCGCTCGGGCGGCGCGGTCCCTGCCCCGTTCGCCGTCGCCGCGCCCGCGGGAGCCTCCGCGTGCTCCCGCCCCGGTACGTCCGCTACGGAGGACGGGACTGGGGCCGGCTCCGGCTCCGCCGGGGTGATGATCGTGTGCGGCAGCAGCACCACCGCGGTGGTGCCCCCGTACGGAGAGCGGGTGAGGGTGACGGTGATGCCGTGCCGGGCGGCGAGACGGCCCACGACGTACAGTCCGAGGCGTTCGTCCTGGACCGGGTCGAAGTCGCCGGGCCGCGCCAGGGTGCGGTGGGCCTGGACGAGTTCGTCGCCGTCCAGGCCGAGGCCGCGGTCGTCGATCTCCAGCACGAAGCCGTTGCGGGCCTCGCCCGTACGCATCGTCACCTGGGTGTGCGGCGGCGAGAAGGCGGTGGCGTTCTCGACCAGTTCCGCGACGAGGTGCACCACGTCCGCCACGGCGTCCGCCCCGACGCCCACCGCCGGCATCGGGGGCACCACGACGCGCGTGTAGTCCTCGATCTCGCCGACCGCGGCCGCCACCACGTCCACGAGGGGCACCGGCCCCCGCCAACGCCGTCCGGGCGCCGCTCCCGAAAGGATGATCAGGCCCTCCGCGTGGCGCCGCATCCGGGTCGTCAGATGGTCGATGCGGAACAGGTCCTCGAGCGTGTCGGGGTCCGTCGTCCGCCGTTCCAGGGTGTCGACGAGCTTCGCCTGGCGGTGCACCAGCGCCTGGTTCCGCCGTGCGATGTTCAGCAGCACGGCGAAGATGCCGCGCCGCAGCGTCGCCTGCTTCACCGCCGCCTCGACGGCCGCCCGGCGCGCCGCGTTGAGGGCCGTGCCCACTTGCGCGATCTCGTCGGGCTCCCCGTCCCCGTCGGCGAAGTCGAGCGGCGGCGCCGCCGCGGCCGGGTCGACGTCCTCGCCCGCGCCGAGCCGTTCCATCACCTCGGGCAGTCGTCGGGTGGCGAGGACGTCCGCCGCGTCCCGCAACTCCTCCAGCCTTCGGGCGATCCGGCGGCCGGCGCTCGCCGAGAGCCAGACGGAGAGCCCGACCGCGGACAGCCCCGTGAGGCCGACGACGGCCGCCTTGACCATCTCGCGGTAGGCGAAGGCACGTCCGCGCTCGGCCGCGTTCAGGGCCGACTCGGTGCACAGCAGCATGTACCGCTTCACTGCGCGGTCCGTCGTCGTCCGCCACGAGGCGTCCGCCATGGCCTGGCCGGCGTTCGCCGCACCGGCCCGCAGCAGCGCGTCCTCCCCCGACGTCAGAGCCCGGTACTCGGCGCCGCGCTGGAAGTCCGTGAAGAGCTTCCGGGAGTCCGCCGGGAGGTCGGGGACGTAGGTGCGGTGGAAGACCCGGCGGTCCTCGATGGTGGCGGTGAGCGTGTCGTACTGGCCGTCGGTGAGGATGCCGGCGGCCCGGGCCCCGGCGACGAGCGCGTCCTCGCGGGAGACGAACTCGCGCACCCGCACGAGCTCCACCACGACCTGCGCCTCACGTGCGAGCTGTCCGGCCTGCAGCGCGGTGAGCTGGGACTGGACGTCGAAGGTCGGCTCGACGACCACCGTGTAGGCGTCGACCGCCTCGCTCCAGGAGAGCCTGCGGTCGACCACCTCCTCCCGCAGCGCGTCGAGCCGTGCGACGGCCCGGACCATCGTGTCCAGGGACGCCCGCTGCCGGCCGGAGAGGTCCTCGCGGCGTTCCCGGTCCCCGACGGCGTCGAGCATCGCCTCCACGGCCCGGTCGGTCGAACGCTGCTGGGCCAGCAGCGCGGCGGCGTCGGCCGCCCCGGCGTTCCGCTGCCCGGCGCCCAGATAGGCCGCGGCGAGCCGGCGTTCGATCTGGATCTGCCCGACGGCCGTGTCGACGGGGGTGCCGAACGTCTCGTACACGCTCTGGAGCCGGACCAGCGCTCGTAGATCGCCCGTCACGGACACCATGGCGAAGCTCCACAACGCCAGCAGGGCCACGGCGGGCACGACGGTGAGGGCCACGATCCGGCCACGGATCGTGGGAGGGCGCAATCGCCGGCGCATGGGCTCCCCTGGACGTTCGGCACGTACGACCAGCGGGTTACCGCCGGGTAGGGGCAGAAGCTACGCGATCGGTCACGGGCCGCGCAATGCTCCCCCCGGTAACGCCGGGGTCGGTCACCGGCCACTGGCGGTGATGCCCGTCGGCGGACGGCACCACCGGCGGGCCGCGGAGGGGCGGCCGGACGGGAGGCAGCGTTCGCCGCGTGCGGGGTAGGAGTCAAGTCCGCGTACGATCCCGCGACCGACCCGGACGGAGGCCTCTGTGACGCCGGACCCGAACTGGCTCGACCCCGGACCGTTCCTGCGCGGCGTGGCCTGGCTCGACGGCGGGCGTCCGGTCAGGGCCGACCCCGGTGATCTCGCCCGGCTGCCGTGGGACACCCGGGAACGCGCCGCGCTCCCCATCGGCGTACGGCTGGAGTTCACGGCTCCCGACGGCGCCCGGGCGGTCGAGCTGCGCTACCGGGCCCGGGTGCCCGGCACGGCCGACGCGTTGCGCGACCTCGCGCACTGCTTCGCCCTGTGGGAGGGCGACCGCTGTGCGGCCGAGTCGTTCACCGAGCCCGCCGAGGAGGCCACGGTCACGATCCCGCTGCCACCCGGGCCGGGGCCGTTCACCGTCCATCCGCCGGAGTCCCAGGCACCGGTGGTTCTCGGGGTGCGCGGACTGGGCGGCAGGGTGCTCCCGGCACCGCGCCGGCCGCGCTGGGCGGTCCACGGCGACTCGATCACCGAGGGCTGGTGGTCCACCCGCCCCGCGCACGCCTGGCCCTCGGCCGCCGGCCGGGCCCTCGGCCTGGACTGCGTGAACCTCGGCTATGCCGGGTCGGCCCGCGGCGAACTCGCGACCGCCCAGCAGCTCGCCTCGCTTCCGGCGGACCTGATGACGCTCGCCTTCGGCACCAACTGCTGGTCGGGCGTCCCCTGCTCCGCCTCCCTGCTGTACGAGAAGACCCGCGCCTTCGTCACCCTCGTCCGCCGGGGGCACCCGACCACCCCCCTGCTGTTGGTCTCCCCCGTACTGCGCCCGGACGCGGAGACGGCGCGGAATCCGCTCGGTGCGACGCTCGCGGACCTCCGCGCGGCGATGGAGGAGGCCGTCCGGGACCTCGTCGCAGGCGGCGACGACCGGCTGGCCCTGCTGCCCGGTGCCGGTCTGCTGACGGCGGACGACCTGGCGGACGGTCTGCATCCGAACGACGGGGGCCACGCCCGGATGGCCTCCGCGGTGGCCGGAGCCATCCGGGCGTCGGGCTTCGCACCCGCACCGGCCGCCGCGAGCGCGGGGGCGGGGACGGGGACGGGGAGCGCGGGGACCGTGGCGGGGAGCGCCTGAACCTCCCGCACCTGCCGGGCCCGGACGCGGCGCGGGATCAGCACGACGGGACACAGCGCGTGATCCGCGCCGAGCGTGATCCACGCCGGGGCTGCGGGCCGGTCCGCACGAAGCAGGGCAGGGAGCGGATCCGCCCCATGGCCGCCCGCCGCAAACGGCCCGCGGCCCGACCGCAGCGCCGGCCGGCCCAACGGCCCGGCGGCCCGCCGCACCAGGCAGCCCGACACGGAACCACCACACAACGCAACCGCCACGCACCGGAACCGCCACGCAGCGGATCGACCACACCTCCCGCCGCATCCCACCGCCCGCGCCCCGGAGCCGGACGGCCCGGGAAGCCGGTCCGCCCGTCCGATGCCGCCGTGGCCCCCGGGGATCTCCCGGCGCCACGGCACTCGGTGGGCGACACGGACCGGCCGTGCCGTCAGTTCCAGCTGGCGTGCAGCGGCTTGCCCTCCGCGTAGCCTGCGGCACTCTGGATGCCGACGATCGCCTTCTCGGCGAACTCCTCCAGTGAACCGGCGCCCGCGTAGGTGCAGGAGGAGCGGACGCCCGCGATGATCGAGTCGATCAGGTCCTCGACGCCCGGGCGGGCCGGGTCGAGGAACATGCGCGAGGTGGAGATGCCCTCCTCGAAGAGCGCCTTTCGGGCCCGGTCGTACGCCGACTCCTCGCTCGTACGGTTGCGGACGGCACGCGCGGAGGCCATGCCGAAGGACTCCTTGTAGAGCCGGCCGTCCGCGGTCTGCTGCAGGTCACCCGGGGACTCGTACGTCCCGGCGAACCAGGACCCGACCATCACGTTGGACGCACCGGCGGCAAGCGCCATCGCGACGTCGCGCGGGTGCCGGACACCGCCGTCGGCCCACACGTGCTTGCCGTACTTCCTCGCCTCGGCGGCGCACTCCAGCACGGCGGAGAACTGCGGCCTGCCCACGCCGGTCATCATGCGGGTGGTGCACATGGCGCCCGGGCCCACACCCACCTTGATGATGTCCGCACCTGCCTCGACGAGGTCCCGGACGCCCTCGGCGGCCACGATGTTGCCCGCCACGATCGGCACGTGCGGGTCGAGCGCGCGGACGGCCTTGATCGCTGCGATCATCGACTCCTGGTGGCCGTGCGCGGTGTCGACGACGAGCGTGTCCACGCCGGCGTCGAGGAGCTGCTTGGCCTTGCCCGCCACATCGCCGTTGATGCCGACGGCGGCGGCGATGCGCAGCCTGCCGTCGGCGTCGGTGGCCGGCGTGTACAGCGTGGCGCGGAGGGCTCCCTTGCGGGTCAGGATGCCGGCCAGCCGGCCCTCCCCGTCGACGGCGGGAGCGAGCTTGCGGTTGGCTCCGTCGAGCCTGGTGAACGCCTCGCGCGGATCGATGTCGGCGTCGACGAGCAGCAGGTCCTTCGACATCACCTCGGCCAGCTGGGTGAAGCGGTCCACGCCGGACAGGTCGTGCTCGGTGACGACGCCGACGGGCCGCTGCTCCTCGTCGACGACGACGCCCGCGCCGTGGGCTCGCTTGTGCAGCAGCGAGAGCGCGTCGGCGACGGTCTGGTGCGGGGTGAGCACGATGGGTGTGTCGAGCACCAGGTGACGCGTCTTCACCCAGGTGATGACGTCGGTGACGACGTCGATGGGGATGTCCTGCGGGATGACGACGAGACCGCCGCGGCGGGCGACGGTCTCCGCCATCCGGCGGCCCGCGATCGCGGTCATGTTGGCGACGACCAGCGGGATGGTGGTGCCCGTGCCGTCGGGGGAGGAGAGGTCGACGCCCTGACGGGAGCCCACGGCCGAGCGGCTCGGCACCATGAACACGTCGTCGTACGTCAGGTCGTACGGCGGCTTGCTGTCATTGAGGAAACGCACGTGCTGAACATCCCAGTCGATTCGGAGGGGTCCCGGGCACTCGCCCGGAAGAAAACGCACGTACTTCATTGTCCCATGAGCGGGGGGCAGGACCGTGCGGGCCGATCATCCAGCACTGGTGGTCGCCCTCTCGTCGGATCCTCCAAGGGCCAGCAGCACGGCGAGCTGCCCCGGCATGGTGTCGACGGCGTGGGTGAAGACCTCCTGGACGATCGCCCATTCCCCCGGCCGGGCGGCGGCGTACCCCTGCCAGCGGCAGACGAGCACGAGGGTGCCCTCCTCGCCGGGGAGGTCGGTGAGGCAGTCGGCGAGGGCGTCCCAGTTCCGGCCGAACCACGCGGGGAGCCCCAGGTCGCCCGCGCAGCGCTCCATGAGGGTCTTCTTGTCGGTGACGCCGTGGAGGTCGAGCACGGTGATGTTCCGCCCCGGGGTGGCACCGAACAGCGCGGCGAGGGGATCGTTTCTCATCGGAGTACCACCCTGAACGTCTCGTAGTGGTCGTCGGTGTAGTAGACCTCCCCCTCCCGGCCCGTGACGATGCGGCGTGCGCCCCGGTCGCGCTCCCCCGGCGTGGCCACGGTGTACTCCCGGTAGTGGCCCCGCTCCCGCTCGGGCAGGATCCCCTCGAAGTTGCCGAAGGTGCTGCCGTCCTTCCGGTACGGGAAGGGCCCGCCGTCGTCGATCAGCCGCAGGGTCTCGCGGGCCTCCGGAGGCAGGTCGGCGACCCGGACGGTGGACAGGCCGGCGGGCGCCGAGACCGCGGGGCTGCGCGCTGCGGTGCCGGTCCCCCAGCCGGCGCCGTCGTCCGTACAGCCGGTCAGCAGCAGGACGGTGAGGGCCGACAGCAGCGCGAGGAGGAGCCGTGGGGGCCGGTTCGGCATGCCGCCGATGCTGCCACGCGGGGGTGGTGCAGGCGGTGAGGACGGTCCCGCGCGGGTAGGGAATGCCCCGTGCAGCACACTGACGAGACTCAGCGCGCGGCCCGCAGGGAGGCCGCCCGGCTGGACGCCGAGAACGTCCGCGGCGTGGCTCTGACCTGGGTGGACAATGCCGGTCTCACCAGGGTCAAGGCGGTCCCCACCGGCCGCCTCGCGCATGCCGCCGCCCGAGGGGTCGGCATGTCCCCGGTGTTCGACGTCTACCTGGTGGACGACTCGATCACCACCAGCCCGCACATCGGCGGCCCGGACGGCGACCTGAGACTGGTGCCGGACCTGGAGCGGCTCACGGTGCTCGCGGCCCAGCCGGGCTGGGCCTGGGCCCCCGTCGACCGCTACGACCAGGAGGGCCGGCCCTACGTCGCCTGCCAGCGGCTGTTCGCCCGCCGGATGGCACGGCGGGCCGCCGACCGGGGCATCGAGTTGCGGATGGGCTTCGAGACCGAGTGGATCGTGCAACGGGACGGGACGTACCCGTGGACCGGACCCGCGTACGGGATGGCCCGTGTCGTCGAACTCTCCGACTACGTGGACGAGGTGCTGCGCGCGCTGGGAGCCCAGGGCGTTGAGGTGCTGCAGATCCATCCCGAGTACGCCGTCGGGCAGTTCGAGGTCTCCGTGGCCCCGGCGGATCCGGTCGGGGCGGCGGATCTCGCCGTGCTCGTGCGCGAGACGGTCCGCGCGGTGTCCCTGCGGCACGGACTCACCGCCCTCTTCGGCCCCGTCGTGGAGGCGGGCGGTGTCGGCAACGGCGGCCATCTGCATCTGAGCCTGTGGCGGGACGGCCGCAATCTGTGCCGGGGCGGGGACGGCCCGTTCGGGATGTCCGGGGAGAGCGAGTCGTTCCTCGCCGGCGTGCTGGACACGCTCCCGGCCCTGCTCGCCGTCGGAGCGCCGACACCGGCGAGCTATCTCCGTCTCGAACCGTCCCACTGGGCGGGGGTGTTCCGGTGCTGGGGGCTGGAGAACCGCGAGGCGGCGCTGCGGTTCATCACCGGCGCCCCCGACGATCCGGAGGGTGCGAACGCGGAGGTGAAGTGCTTCGACGCGGCGGCCAATCCGTATCTGGTCACGGGCGCCGTGATCGCGGCGGGGCTGGCGGGCATGGCGGCGGAGGCGAGGCTCCCGGAGCCGGTGCGGGGCGACCCGGCGGGGACGGGAGGCGCGGCGGACCCGGCGGGGACGGGACGCGCGGCGGGGGACGGCGAACCGTCGCCGACCGGAACGGCCGGGCGGGCAGGGGTCGGCGGACCGGCCGCACGAGAGCCCGACACCGGAACCGACCGGGAGACCAGGCGCACCGGGCCCGAGCGGCTGCCCCGGTCGCTTCCGGAGGCGCTGGAGCACTTCGAACGTTCGGACCTGCTGCGTGAGGCGCTCGGCGACGCGCTCTTCGAGGCGATCGCGGCGGTACGCCGTGCGGAGAGCGAGCTGTTCGCGGGCAGCGCCGCGCAGGAGATCGCCGACGCGACCCGCGGGCGGTACTGAATGCCCCTCGTCCTGCCCCCGCTCGTCGACCACCACTGCCACGGGGTGCTGCGGCACTCACCGGCACGGGACGGGTTCGCCTCGTTCCTGACCGAGTCGGACGCCCCGCCCGCGCCCGGTACGAGCTTCTTCGACAGCCAGCTGGGGTTCGCGGTGCTCCGCTGGTGTCCGCCCCTGCTCGGGCTGGAGGCGCACTGCCCGCCGGAGCGCTATCTGGAGCGCCGTCGCGAACTGGGGTCCGAGGAGGCGACGCGGCTGCTGCTGCGGGCGAGCGGCACCGGCACCTATCTGGTGGACACCGGGCTTCCGGGCGACCTCACCGGGCCCACCGAGCTGGCGGAGCTGGGCGGCGGGGACGCGGGCGTGATCGTGCGCCTGGAGTCCCTCGCCGAGCGTGCGGCGGACGCGAGCCACGACGCCACCGGCTTCATGGAGGTGTTCGACCACTCCGTCGCGGCCTCGGCCCGCACGGCCATCGGCTTCAAGTCGGTCGCGGCGTACCGGTACGGGCTCGGGCTGGACCCCGATCCGCCCGGCGCCGCAGAGGTCCACGCCGCCGCGGCCCGCTGGCTGGCGGAGCGCGGCCCCGGTGGGCGGCTCACGGACCCGGTGCTGCTGCGGCATCTGCTCTGGGCGGCGGTCCGCACCGGACTGCCGCTCCAGTTGCACACGGGCTTCGGCGACCCGGATCTTCGGCTCGACCGCTGTGATCCCCTGCTGCTGACGGACTTCATCAGGGCCGTCGCCCCGCACGGCTGCCCGCTGGTGCTGCTGCACGGCTACCCGTACCACCGGAACGCCGCCTACCTCGCCCACGCGTTCACACACGTGTACGCGGATGTGGGCCTCGCTCTGTCCCACACGGGGGTCAGGGCGGCCGCCGTGCTCGCCGAGGCGCTGGAGCTCACCCCGTTCGGCAAACTGCTCTACTCGAGCGACGCGTACGGGCTGCCGGAGCTGTACCTCGTCGGCGCCAGGGTGTTCGAGGACGCGCTCACCAGGCTCACCGACGACTGGACGTCCTCCGGTGCCTGGTCGGGGCGCGACGCGACTCGGATCGCGGGTCTGCTGGCCGCGGACAACGCGGCGCGGCTGTACGGGCTGGTCCCGGCGGAGTCGTGAGCCGCGCCGACGGCCGGGCCCGGCGGATACATGGGCCGCCACAGGCGGGCGGGCCCACAGGGGCGGTCCCGGACGGCAGGCGCGTGCGACCCGCCCCGGCACACACGAGGCACCACCGGCGAGACGGACGCACCGCGCCCGACCGGAAGGCACCGACCCCACGGGCCGACCCCAGCGGAATCGTGAACTCCAGGGGCGGCCGGGCCCGGCGGCACGGGCCCCACGGCCGACCGGGCGCAGCACAGTCGTGAGCCGCGCCGACGGGCGGGCGGGCGCGCCGAGCCGCGGCCGAGTGGCCCCGTCGCCCGGCCCGCGGCATCCGCCCCTTCCGCCGAGCCGGCCGTCCGCCGGGGCACGGTGCCCGGCCCCGGAAGGCGGCCCGGCCGTGGCGGTTCGCTACGGCCGGGACAGGTTCCGTGCCGGTGGTCAGTCGTCCGGGTCGGCCCGCTCCAGCGCCGGGCGCGGCGCGGGGCGGGACTCCGTGAGGAGGTAGTCCGCTGCCGAGGTGTCCGTCACCAGGCTGGTCACCAGGCCGGACCGCAGGACCGCCCCGATGGCCGCCGCCTTGCGGTGGCCACCTGCGATGGCGACCACTTCGGGAATGCGGCGCAGCCGGTCGGTCTCGACCGTGATACAGCGTTCGCCCAGGTCACGGCCGACGCGTCTGCCGTCGGCGTCGAACAGATGGGCGGACATCTCGGCCGCGACGCCGAGCGAGGCGTAGTGCGCCCGCTCCTCGTCGCTCAGCATGTCGTGCACCGTCGAGATGCCGGGCTCCCACGAGCCGATCGAGACACAGGCGACCGTGACCTTGTCGAAGTACTCGAAGGCCCTGGCGATGCCCGTCTGGTTCCGCAGCGCGGCGGCGGTCGCCGGGTCCGGCAGCAGCATCGGCGCGTAGATCGGGTGCGCCTCGCCGCCGGACACCTGTGCGGCGCGCCGCACCGCCTCCACCGAGCCGCGCTCCGCGGTCCCGGCGTCGTACACCCCCGTGAGCTGGACGACCGTGCAGGGCGGCAGCCGGTCGAGCGCGGCCGCCATGTGGATCGTGGAGCGCCCCCAGGCCAGGCCCAGCACGTCTCCCTCGGTGACGAGCTCACCGAGGAGGTCCGCCGCGACCTCTCCGAGGTTCTCCGGGTCGGGCGACTCGTCCTCGCCCTCGGTCGGGGACTCCACGACCACCGCGTGCCGCAGTCCGTAGCGGGCGCGGAGTGCGTCGGAGCGCTCCGCGTCCAGCTCGGCGGGGACGCGGATCTCGATCCGTACGAGGTCGCGTTCGAGCGCGGTCTCCAGGACCCGGGCCACCTTGAAGCGGCTGACGCCGAACTCCTCGGCGATCTGGATCTTGGATTTGCCCTCGAGATAGAAGCGTCGGGCCATGGCCGCCGCCTGCACCAGCTCCGCGGGTCCCATCCGCAGGGCCGACCGTCCCGCCGACATAGCAGACACCGCGTTCTCCTCACTGCTGTTCACACTCCGGAACCGCCATCCTGACAGATCCGGGTGATGTTGATCAGCCCGGTAGGGCCCCGTTCACCGAGCTGTGGCTCAGTGGTTGCACGCCCAGGGTGCCGACGCGATCGTCCGGTCGGCCTGCTCGCGCAGCGTCCGGACGGCCTGCGCCGGGTCCTCGGCCCCGTAGACCGCGGACCCGGCGACGAACACATCGGCGCCGGCCTCGGCGCACCGCTCGATCGTGGACTCGGAGACGCCGCCGTCGACCTGGAGCCACAGCTCCAGACCGTGCTTGTTGATGAGCTCCCTGGTACGGCGGATCTTGGGGAGCATGATGTCGAGGAACGACTGGCCGCCGAAGCCGGGTTCCACGGTCATGACCAGCAGCATGTCGAGCTCGGGCAGCAGGTCCTCGTACGGCTCGATGGGCGTGGCGGGCTTGAGAGCCATGGAGGCGCGCGCGCCCTTGGCCCGGATCTCCCGCGCCAGCCGCACCGGTGCCGCGGCGGCCTCCGCGTGGAAGGTGACGGATCCGGCCCCGGCCTCCACGTACTGGGGAGCCCAGCGGTCCGGGCTCTCGATCATCAGGTGACAGTCCAGCGGGGTGTCCGTCGCCCGGCTCAGCGACTCGACGACCGGAACCCCCAGCGTCAGATTGGGCACGAAGTGGTTGTCCATGACGTCGACGTGGAGCCAGTCGGCGCCTCGGACCGCCGTCGCCTCCTCGGCGAGTCGGGCGAAGTCGGCGGACAGGATGCTGGGGTTGATCTGGGCCATGTGCCAAGACTGCCATGCTCCGGACCACTTCCCGGCCTCGGAGCCGACGGAAGCCGTCCTTTCCGCGGTGCCGCCGGCTGTGCGGGGCGCCCCAGTCGCCATGATTCCGGCATTCCGCCCCGCCCGGTGGCCCGGCACGGGTTCGGCGGGCCACCGGCAGGGCCGCCGCGCGCAGCGCCGCCGTCGGGCCGGCCGCGCCGTCCGGCGGCGCTGGGTTCTCCCGGGCGGGACCGCCGCGGCCGTGACCGTCGCGGTCGCGGTCAGGGTGCGCCCAGGACGGACACGGGACCGCGGCCTCGCCGGGGTCGGCACACCGGTGCACCCGCCGGGCACCCGTCACGGGGACGAGCCGGTTCGCCGAGCCCTGGAAACGGCTGGTCCGGGTGGACGGCAGGACGGGCGGGGCGGCCCCGGCGGACCGCTGGTCGACGCTCGGCCCCGACCACGGGCGGCCACGTCCGGTTCCCGCGGATGCGCACCGCCGGGCCGGGATCCGGGCGAGCAGGGCTGTGTGTCCGAACGACCGGCGACCGGTCGGGCCACGTTGCGCCGAGCCGGGGTGCGACTGCGGCGTGCGACGCGGTGAGGTGCGGCGGCGTGCCGGCCCCGGTGGGCGTCAGGCCGTGCGGCGCAGCAGTGCCAGGTACATCGCGTCCGTGCCGTGGAGATGCGGCCACAGCTGGACGTCCGGGCCGTCTCCCAGGGCCGGTACACCGGGCATCAGGGGGCGGGCGTCGATCCACTCGGCCCGGACGGACCCGCCGCGCGACTCCAGGACGTCGTCGACGACCGCGCGGGTCTCGGCGAGATGCGGCGAGCACGTGGCGTACCCGACCACTCCGCCCACCCGTACCGATTCCAGCGCCTCGCGCAGCAGGGCACGCTGGAGCGGGGCGAAGCCGTCCAGGTCCTCGGGGCGGCGGCGCCAGCGGGCCTCGGGCCTGCGCCGGAGAGCGCCCAGGCCCGAGCACGGCACATCGACGAGGACGCGGTCGAAGGCGCCCGGACGCCAGGCAGGGCGGGTGCCGTCGGCGATCACGAGCTGGTACGGGCCGGGATTGCCGGCCAGCGCCCGCTCGACGAGACGGGCCCGGTGCGGCTGCTTCTCGGCCGCGACCAGGACGGCGCCGCGCTCGGCGGCCAGCGCGCCCAGCAGGGCGGCCTTGCCGCCGGGGCCCGCGCAGCCGTCCAGCCAGCGCTCGTCCGGGCCGTCGAGCGGCGCGCCCGCGAGGGCGACCGCGACGAGCTGGCTGCCCTCGTCCTGCACCCCCGCGCGTCCCTCCCGCACGGGTTCGAGGGCGCCCGGCTCACCGCCCTCGGCGAGCCGCACGGCGTACGGCGACCAGCGCCCGGGCAGCCCGCCCCCTTCGCCCAGCAGCTCGAGCAGCTCGTCGGCGGACGACCGGCCCGGCCTGGCGACCAGCGTCACCTCGGGCCGCTCGTTGTCGGCCTCCAGCAGGTCCTCGATCCCGGCGCGGCCGCCGCCCAGCGCGTCCCACAGGGCCGAGACGACCCAGCGGGGATGGGAGTGGACGACGGCGAGGTGGTCCTCGGGGTCCTCGTCGTAGGGCGGCGCGACCCGGTCCGTCCAGCCGGTGAGGTCGTGCTGCGAGATCCGGCGCAGCACGGCGTTCACGAACTTGGCCCGGCCGTCGCCGAGGACGACCCGGGCCAGCTCGACGCTCGCCGACACCGCGGCGTGCGTCGGGATGCGCGTGCCCAGCAACTGGTGCGCACCGAGCGACAGTACGTCGAGGACGGGCGGGTCGACCTCGCGCAGCGGCCGGTCGACGCACTCGGCGATGATCGCGTCGTAGGTGCCCTGGCGCCGCAGCGTGCCGTACACCAGCTCCGTGGCGAGCGCCGCGTCCCTGCCGTCGAAGTCGCCCTGTTCACGCGCCCTGCGCAGCAGCGGGGGCAGGACGAGGTTGGCGTACGCGTCACGCTCGTCCACGGCCCGCAGTGCGTCGAAGGCGAGGATCCGCACGGGGTCCTTCTTCGGGGGGCGGTAGGGCTGGGAGGGACGGCGACGGCTCTGCTGGCTCAAAGGTGCTCCGCGTTTCCGAACGGTCGAACCCCTTCAGCCTACGTCGGCCGGCCGGGCGCCCCCACCCTCGCTCCGGTACCGCCCCGCCCTCGCCCCGGCTCCGGGCGCGGGCCGGTGCCTCGTCGGCCGGTGCGCCCCGTCGCGACGCCGGCCACGGCGACTCGCGGCGCTGCCGAAACCGACCGAGCGGGCCCGCCACGAGGTCGATCCGGCGCCCTGCGGTCCTTCCCCCGGCCCTGAGGGCCGGGGGAACCGTGCACCGGACTCCGCTCCCCGACGGGCGGACCCCGCCCGACTCGGCCCTACGAGCCGAGGATCTCCCCGGGAGCGATCCGCACGCCACGTGCCCAGTCGGCGGCACGCATCGGCTTCTTGCCCTGCGGCTGGACCCAGTGGAGTTCGACGGCGTGCGAACCGGTACCGGCGTGCACATGGTTCTTGCCGGCCGAGAGCTCACCGGGCGCCAGCTCCGTGCGGTCAGGCAGCGGCTGGACGTTGATCAGCTTGAGCCGCTCGCCGCGGAACAGCGTCCACGCACCGGGCGCGGGAGTGCAGCCGCGGACGAGGCGGTCGATACGGAGGGCGGGCGTGCGCCAGTCCACATGCGCGTCCTCGACGGTGATCTTCGGCGCCATGGTGACCCCGTCGGCCGGCTGCGGCACGGCCTCGAGCGTGCCGTCCTCGATACCGTCCATGGTCGCGGCCAGCAGTCCGGCGCCGGCGAAGGCGAGCCGGGTGAGCAGATCGCCGCTGGTGTCCGTCGGCCGCACGTGCTCGGTGATCACGCCGTAGACCGGGCCCGAGTCCAGCCCCTCCTCGATCTGGAACGTGGAGGCGCCGGTCATCTCGTCGCCCGCGAGGATCGCGTGCTGCACCGGCGCCGCTCCGCGCCAGGCGGGCAGCAGCGAGAAGTGCAGATTGACCCAGCCGCGTGCCGGGATGTCCAGCGCCGCCTTGGGCAGCAGCGCGCCGTAGGCGACCACGGGGCAGCAGTCCGGCGCGATCTCGCGCAGCCGGGCGAGGAAGTCCTCGTCACGAGGCTTCGCGGGCTTCAGGACCTCGATGCCGGCCTCGTGCGCGCGCTGGGCCACCGGGCTGGCCACCAGACGGCGCCCGCGGCCCGCGGGGGCGTCCGGACGGGTGACGACCGCCGCCACGTCGTGCCGGCCGGAGGCGATCAGGGCGTCCAGGGCGGGCACGGCGACCTCGGGGGTGCCTGCGAAGACAAGTTTCACTGGTAATACCTCGCTCTGTGTGCCGGGGTGATCGCGCGACGCACCAGTCTATTTGGCCGCACCGACAGGGGGCGCGCGGACTGCCGCGCGCCCCGCGCATATGCGCCTGCTCCTCCGCAGCGTGACCAGAACCACTGGTGGCGCGTTGTCAAGAGAGATTGACCGAAGCGGGCCGCCGGAGCGGCCCGACCCTTTTCAACGCCGGTTCGAGAGGCTTGTTCATGGCCGACCACGCAACCCACGACGCCCAGGCCCGGGCGAGTCTGCATCTGTTGGTGCGGGACATCGAGCGGGTCCGCCGGCAGGTGGACGCTCTGCGCACGCTCACGGCCCAGTTGGGGAACGTCTACCGTCCGCGTCGCTCGGGCCCGTCCACGGGCTTCGTCGTCTACGGCCGGGCACCCGCCCCGACCGTCCGTCTGGCCCAGGAACTGCGGGACAGCGTCGAGACGTTGGTGACCGCCGCGGTCGACTTCGACCGCTCGCTGGGCTTCTCGTGGGACGCGGTGGGCTCGGCTCTCGGCGTCACCAAGCAGGCGGTGCACCGCCGTTACGGGTCACGGCGGACCACGCCGCAGCCCACCGCCGTGCCCGCGGAGCCGGAGCAGGGTGCGACCCGTACGATGCCCGTCGCCCCCGCGGTACCCGCGGCACGGTCCATGCCACCACAGCCGGGACCCGGCGCCCACCCGCTCCGCGAGGAGGTCCGCCCGAGCGCCTTCCCCGGCCCGCGCAACGGCTGACCCCTCTCCCCGACCGCCCCGTCTCCCCGACCGCCCCGGCGCACCCTCGCGGACGCCGGGGCGGTGCCGTGCGGGGCGGCACGTCGGCGGGCCCCGGCCCGGCGGCCCGGGCAGGCCCGCGGGCACCGACCGGCCCCCGCCTCCCCGTCAGCCGATGTCCGGAGGATCCACCCGGATCCGCACGGGGTCGCCACCGCCCCGCGCGAGCCTGGCGGCCTGCGCGGACTTCAGCGCGGCGGCGAGCGCCGCGCCGCTGCCGGGCGGTACGCGCAGCAGAGCGCGTTCCCACTGCTCCCCCGGCCGAGGACCGGACGGGGAAGCCGGGGGCGGGTCGCCCGGTCGACGCGGTCGCCCCGGCGGAGGCGGCGGCAGGGGCACCGGGCCCAGCACCTCCGCGTCGTCGGGCAGGGACGCCGTGGCGAGAAAGCCCGCGACCGCCTCCGCGCGACCGGTCACCGAGGCCATCCGCGACACCGGCGGGAAGCCCAGCTCGGCGCGCTCGGCCAGCTCGCGCTGGGCGTGGCCGACCGGGTCCCAACGCACCAGGGCCTGCACGGGGCGCAGGGTGGGCTCGGCGACCACGACGACCGTGCCGCCCTCCGCCTGGCCGCGCACCAGCGAGGCTGCACCCGTCCAGCGCCGCAGCGCCTCCTCGCCGGCACGCAGATCGGCCCGCCCGAGCATGGCCCAGCCGTCGAGCAGCAGCGCGGCCGCGTAGCCGCCCTCGGCGACGGGCTCGGCGCCCGGTGTGCTGACCACCAGCGCGGGACGGCCGGGTACCGAGTCGAGCACGTGGTCGCGCCCCGACGTCCGCACCGGCACCGCGGGGAAGGCCCGGCCCAGCTCCTCCGCGGTCCGCCGGGCCCCCACTATCCGGGCGCGCAGCCGGGCCCCGCCGCACTCGGCGCAGTGCCAGCCGGAGGCGTCCCGTCCGCACCAGCCGCACCTGAGGTCCTGCTCCCGTGGGGCCTCCAGAGGGCCGGCGCAGTGCCCGCAGCGCGCGGGCGCCCTGCAGCGCTCGCAGGCCAGCCTCGGTACATATCCGCGACGGGGCACCTGGACCAGCACCGGTCCGGTGCGCAGGCCGTCCCGGACGGTCTGCCACGCCAGCGACGGCAGCCTGGCGGCCCGTGCCGCCTCGTCGCGCGCGAGCTCGCCGTCACCGACCGTGCGGATCAGCGGTGCGGCACGGCGCACCTGCTCCCTGCCCGCCGCCAGGGGCCGTGCCCAGCCGGTCTCGACGAGCTGGGCGGCCTCGACCGTGCAGCTGACGCCGCCGAGCAGGAATCCGCAGCGCTCGTGCGCGGCACGCAGCAGCAGGACCTCCCGCGCGTGCGGCAGCGGAGCGTGCTGCTCGCTGTGGCTGGAGTCGCCGTCGTCCCATATCGCGACCAGCCCCAGGTCCTGGACCGGTGCGAACATCGCCGCACGCGTCCCGACCACCGCCCGCACGGAGCCGCGCCGTACGGCGAGCCACTGCCCGTACCGCTTCTCGGGGCCCGCTTCCGCGGTGAGCACCGCGTGGCGTCCCTCGCCGAGCAGCCCGGTCAGGGCCGCGTCCACGCGGGCGACGGCCCGCCCGTCCGGGACGACCACCAGCGCGCCCCGGCCGGACGCGAGGGTCGCCACCACGGCTCCCGCCAGCTCGCCGGCCCAGTGCGGGCCGGGGAGCGCCGTCCACACGGCCCTCGGCGTGCCGCCCCCGGCCAGGGCGTCCAGAAACGCCGGCCCCTGCTCGTAACGCGTCCAGGTGCCCGGCTGCGGGGCCGCCGGAGGCGGCAGCGGAGGGGGCGACGGCCGGGACTCGGCGCGTGCGCTCCTGGGCGGCACGGCGAGCTGCAGCACATCGGCGAGGCTGCCCGCGTAACGGTCCGCGACCGCTCTGGCCAGGCCGAGCAGCCCGGGGCCGAGCACGGGTTCGGGCGAGACCACGCCCGCGAGGGCGGCGAGCGGGCCCGAGTAGTCCGAGTCGGCCCGTCGCTCGACGATGAAGCCGTCGATCAGCCGGCCCCCTTCACGGCGGCCCTCCCGGACCTGGTGGGACCCCGCGCCGAAGCGCACCCGGACCCGGACTCCGGGCTGCGCGGCCTCGTCCAGTTCCTGGGGCACCGCGTAGTCGAAGTACTGGTCGAGGTGCAGCACGCCCTTGTTGACCACGACCCGGGCCACCGGCAGTTCCCCGGCGAGCGCCGCCCCGCGCCAGGTGCGCGGCTTGGCCCGCGGCTTCGCCGCCTTCCGTACGGTCTCCCGGATGAGCGCAAGCTGCTCCGGCGAACCGTCCCCGGGCCGCACGGAGGCTTCGTCGTCGCTGCTCACAGCCACATTCCTACCAGACGGCACCGACAGCGCCCGGGCCTCTCGGAGCGCCCTTCACGCCGGGGCCCGGCGAACGCGCGAGGGGCTCCGGACCTGTCCGGTCCGGAGCCCCTCGTGCCGAGCGGGTGCCGTCAGAGGCCCGCCGCCGCGCGCAGCGCGTCGACGCGGTCCGTGCGCTCCCAGGTGAAGTCGGGGAGCGTCCGGCCGAAGTGGCCGTAGGCGGCCGTCTGGGAGTAGATCGGGCGGAGCAGGTCGAGGTCGCGGATGATCGCGGCCGGGCGCAGGTCGAAGACCTCGCCGATGGCGTTCTCGATCTTCTCGACGTCGACCGCGGCGGTACCGAAGGTCTCCACGAACAGACCCACGGGCTCCGCCTTGCCGATCGCGTACGCGACCTGGACCTCGCAGCGCGAGGCGAGGCCGGCGGCCACGACGTTCTTGGCGACCCAGCGCATCGCGTAGGCGGCCGAGCGGTCGACCTTGGACGGGTCCTTGCCGGAGAACGCGCCACCGCCGTGACGGGCCATACCGCCGTAGGTGTCGATGATGATCTTTCGGCCGGTGAGGCCGGCGTCGCCCATCGGGCCGCCGATCTCGAAGCGGCCGGTGGGGTTGACCAGCAGCCGGTAGCCGTCCGTGTCCAGCTTGATGCCGTCCTCGACGAGCTGCTTCAGCACGTGCTCGACGACGAACTCACGGATGTCCGGCGCGAGCAGCGAGTCCAGGTCGATGTCGGACGCGTGCTGAGAGGAGACCACGACCGTGTCGAGACGGACGGCCTTGTCGCCGTCGTACTCGATGGTGACCTGGGTCTTTCCGTCCGGGCGCAGGTACGGGATGGTGCCGTTCTTGCGGACCTCGGAGAGACGGCGGGACAGGCGGTGCGCGAGGTAGATCGGCAGCGGCATCAGTTCGGGGGTCTCGTCGCAGGCGTACCCGAACATCAGGCCCTGGTCGCCGGCACCCTGCTTGTCGAGCTCGTCGTCATCGCCCTCGACCCGGCTCTCGTAGGCCGTGTCGACACCCTGGGCGATGTCGGGCGACTGGGACCCGATGGAGACGGAGACACCGCAGGAGGCGCCGTCGAAGCCCTTCTTCGAGGAGTCGTAGCCGATCTCGAGGATCTTGTTGCGCACCAGCGTGGGAATGTCCGCCCACGCCTTGGTGGTCACCTCGCCCGCGACGTGCACCAGGCCGGTGGTGATCAAGGTCTCCACGGCGACGCGGGACGTGGGGTCCTCGCGAAGCAGCGCGTCGAGAATGGTGTCACTGATCTGGTCAGCGATCTTGTCGGGGTGACCTTCGGTCACGGACTCCGAGGTGAACAGGCGACGGGACACAACGCTCCCTGGGGTTGCAGCGGCTGCTGGCTGATCATTGGTGGACCGGCCGGGGGGCTGCGCCCCGCGTCGTGTCCGAGGGACAGTTTATCGGGCACTCCCGGCGGCCGGACCAGCGTCTCGCACCCTGGGCGGCCAACCGTGGGCCGAATCACCCGCCACCCGGGCACGGACGACGGCGACGTCCGCCCGGAAGGGCCGGATTCGCCGGATTTAACGCGGCCTTAGCGAGGGATGAGAAATTCATCCCGGATTCACCCGGTTCCGGCGTGTCCACCGGGCAGGATCCGGGAGTGAGCGCTTCGTCACACCGCGCCACCGGACCGCCGCGCGGCGCGCGTCACGCCAGCCGGGCCGCCACGAGGTCCCAGACCGTGTCCGCGAGCCCTTCCTTGGGGCCGTGGGGAACCGGTGTCTCGGTCCCGTCCGCGGCCAGGACCACCGCCTCGTTCTCCTCCGAGCCGAAAGTCTTCCGCTCCCCCACCTCGTTGACGACCAGCAGGTCGCAGCCCTTGCGGCGGAGCTTCTCCCGGCCGTTGGCGAGCACGTCGTCGGTCTCGGCGGCGAAGCCCACCACCAGCTGCCCCGGACGGGCCCGCTCCGCGGAGATCTCGGCGAGGACGTCGGGGTTGCGCACCAGGACGATCGGCGCGGGCTCCTGGCCGTCCCTCTTCTTGATCTTGCCCTCGGCGTACGCGGCCGGACGGAAGTCGGCGACGGCCGCGGCCATCACGACCACGTCGGCGTCGGCGGCGGCCTTCAGCACCGCCTCACGCAGCTGCACCGCGGTGCCGACGTGGACCACGTCGACACCGGCCGGGTCGGCCATACCGGTGTTGGCCTCGATCAGCGTCACCCGGGCCCCGCGGGCCGCGGCGGTGCGGGCCAGCGCGTAGCCCTGCTTGCCGGAGGAGCGGTTCCCCAGGTACCGGACCGGGTCGAGCGGCTCACGCGTCCCGCCGGCGCTCACCACCACGTGACGGCCGGCGAGATCCGGGGCGGTCACCCCACGGGCCAGCACCCTGCGGCAGACCTCGAAGATCTCCCCGGGCTCCGGCAGCCGGCCCTTGCCGGTGTCGACGCCGGTGAGCCGGCCGACTGCGGGTTCGACGACGACCGCGCCGCGGCGGCGCAGCGTCGCCACGTTCTCCTGGGTGGCGGGGTGCTCCCACATCTCGGTGTGCATCGCGGGCGCGAGGACCACCGGACAGCGGGCGGTGAGCAGGGTGTTCGTCAGCAGGTCGTCGGCGAGGCCGTGGGCGGCCCTGGCGAGCACGTCGGCGGTGGCCGGGGCGACGACGACGAGATCGGCGCCCTGCCCGATCCGCACGTGCGGGACCTCGTGGACGTCCGACCAGACCTCGGTGGAGACCGGGTGCGCCGACAGGGCCGACCACGTCGCGGCACCGACGAACTGGAGCGCGGAGGCGGTGGGCACCACCCGGACCTCGTGTCCGGACTCGGTCAGCCGGCGCAGCAGCTCGCACGCCTTGTAGGCGGCGATGCCGCCGCTGACACCCAGGACGACCTTCGGCTTGTCCACTGCGTCTCCCGCTCCCCACCGATGGCGATACGTATCGCCTCTATGACACACCACAGGCCCGGCGGATGCTCCGCCGGGCCTGTGGTGACAGTGCCGCATGCTCCCGGGTGGCCATGGCCGGTCCCGGGCCGGACGCTACTGGGCCGGGCCCTCGACGGCCTCGGAGGTCAGCAGGCCCGCGTTGATCTCGCGCAGGGCGATCGAGAGCGGCTTCTCGTGCACATGGGTGTCCACCAGCGGACCGACGTACTCGAGGAGACCCTCACCGAGCTGCGAGTAGTACGCGTTGATCTGACGCGCGCGCTTGGCCGCGTAGATCACCAGGCTGTACTTCGAGTCGGTCGCCTCGAGCAGCTCGTCGATCGGCGGGTTGATGATGCCCTCGGGCGCGGTGATGGAAGAGGACACGCTCTAGCCTTCCGAAGAAACTACGGGGGAGATCAGAAAGATCAGACAACTTCCATCAAGGCTAGCAGCTCACGCGCGACGTCCTCGACGGAGGTGTTGACCAGGGTGGTGTCGAACTCGGACTCCGCGGCCAGCTCGACCTTCGCCGCCTCGAGGCGGCGCTCGATGACCTCGGGGGCCTCGGTGCCGCGGCCGGTGAGGCGGCGGACCAGTTCGTCCCAGCTCGGCGGGGCCAGGAAGACCAGCTGCGAGTCCGGCATGGACTCCTTGACCTGACGCGCGCCCTGGAGATCGATCTCCAGGAGCACCGGTTCCCCGGCCTCCAGGCGATCCTGGACCGCACGGCGCGGAGTGCCGTAGCGGTTGCCCGCGAACTCTGCCCATTCCAGCAACTCGCCGTTGGCGACCAGCTTGTCGAACTCGTCGTCGCCGACGAAGAAGTACTGGACACCGTGACGTTCGCCGGGGCGCGGCTTCCGGGTGGTGGCCGACACCGAGAGCCAGACCTCGGGGTGGACCTTGCGCATATGGGCGACGACCGTGCTCTTGCCGACCCCGGAGGGGCCGGAGAGCACGGTCAGCCGCGGACGTGCCTCTGCTGCCATGCAGCGATTATCCAGGTTCTCGGGAGTGCCCGAGAACGTCAGGCGGCGCCGCCGCCGAACTCACGCTCGAGCGACGCGATCTGGTTGGAGCCGAGACCCCGCACACGGCGGCTCTCGGAGATGCCCAGTCGCTCCATGATCTGCTTGGCACGGACCTTGCCGACGCCGGGGAGCGACTCGAGCAGGGCGGAGACCTTCATCTTGCCGATGACGTTGTTCTCCTGGCCCTGCTTGATGACCTCGTGGAGGGAGGCGCCGGAGTGCTTGAGTCGATTCTTGACCTCGGCCCGCTCCCGGCGAGCCGCGGCGGCCTTTTCGAGCGCGGCTGCGCGCTGTTCAGGGGTAAGGGGCGGAAGAGCCACGCCTACGTCACCTCGGATGTCGAACTGTCGGATACGGACCGGTGAGGAACCTAGTCGGCCCACACCAGGCGAGCAACGAACAACGCAGTGGCCGTTGCTTCGCTGACTCTCGACGGAGACTAGCGGCCGAGACCGCTCCAGTCAGCGAGAACAGCGGAAAAGTCCTGGTCAGCATCGGCCGACCTGGATATTCCAGACATACTGACCCGCTTTCTGTCAAGAAAGCGTCGGTCGAAGACGCAGATGAGGGCCCTGCCGAGTGCTTCGGCAGGGCCCTCGGAAGCTCTGACTCCGCCCCGGCGAGCCCGTCCGGACCCCGCAACGGAGCCCCGGGACCCATCGGGAGCGGCCCCGGAACGGACCCGGAACGTCTCCCGGGCCGCCGGGAGGGCTCCCCCGGCCGTCCCTCGCGTACGCCTACGCGCCTTCGACCGCCGCACGGACCTCGTCGGCGAAGCGCTCCGCGGCTCCGCACAGGGAGGCCGCGTCCGGGCCGTGGCGCAGGACGCCGCGGCTCACGCTCGGCACGACGTTGCGCACGGCGGGACCGAACACGCCGGGCAGGTCGGCCGGGGTCGCTCCCTGGGCGCCGATGCCCGGCGCGAGGAGCGGGCCGTTGATGTCCAGGTCCACGCCCGCGTCGCCGAGCGTGGCCCCTACCACGGCGCCGACCGGGCCCATCGGGTCCGCCCCGGCGTTCTCGTCGGCCATGTGGTTCAGCATGAGCTGGGCGAGCGAGCCTCCGCCGGACGCCGTGGCGCGCTGGACCTCGGCGCCCTCCGGGTTGGAGGTGAGCGCGAGGACGAAGACGCCGCAGCCGCTGAGGACGGCCTGGTCGAGTGCCGGGCGCAGCGACCCGAAGCCGAGGTAGGGCGAGACCGTCACGGCGTCGGAGAACAGCGGCGAGTCCTTCCGGAGGAACGCCTCCGCGTAGGCGCCCATGGTGGAGCCGATGTCGCCGCGCTTGGCGTCCATCAGGACCAGCGCCCCGGCGGCCCGGGACTCCTCCACCGCCTTCTCCAGCACGGCGATCCCGCGCGAGCCGAAGCGCTCGAAGAACGCGGACTGCGGTTTGAGGACGGCGACCCGGTCGGCCAGCGCCTCGACCACCGTACGGGTGAACCGCTCCAGGCCGTTGACGTCGTCGTTCAGCCCCCAGGCGGTGAGCAGGGAGGCGTGCGGATCGATCCCCACGCACAGGGGGCCGCGGGTGTCCATGGCGTGGCGCAGACGGGTGCCGAAGGGTTCCAGAGGGCTCATGCGGTGGCTGCCTTTCGGGTCTCGGCGCCGACGGCCTCGGCGAGGGTGGCGTAGGGGCTCGCGGCGAGCCGGGCGGCCAGGCCCTTGTGGACGGCTCGGGCATAGAACGGGCCCTCGTAGACGAACGCGCTGTAGCCCTGGACGAGGGTGGCGCCGGCCAGGATGCGCTGCCAGGCGTCCTCGGCGCTCCCGATGCCGCCGACGCCCACGAGGGTGATGCGGTCGCCCACGCGCGCGTAGAGGCGGCGGAGCACCTCCAGGGAGCGCTCCTTGACGGGGGCGCCGGAGAGTCCGCCGGTCTCCTTCACCAGCGCCGGGTCGGACTTCAGGCCGAGACCGTCGCGGGCGATGGTGGTGTTGGTGGCGATGATGCCGTCGAGGCCCAGCTCGACGGCGAGGTCGGCGACGGCGTCCACGTCCTCGTCGGCGAGATCCGGGGCGATCTTGACCAGCAGGGGGACGCGACGGCCGGTGACCGTGCGGTCGGCGGCCTCGCGCACCGCGCGGAGCAGGGGGCGCAGCGCCTGAGTGGCCTGGAGGTTCCGCAGGCCGGGGGTGTTCGGCGAGCTGACGTTGACGACGAGGTAGTCCGCGTGGGCGGCGAGCCGCTCGGTGGAGGTCACGTAGTCGCCGACGGCCTCGTCCTCGGGGACGAGCTTGGTCTTGCCGATGTTGACGCCGACGACCGTCCGGAAGATCTCCCGGCGGGCGGCGAGCCGGGCGGCGACGGCGGCGGAACCGTCGTTGTTGAAGCCCATGCGGTTGATCAGCGCCCGGTCCGGCACGAGGCGGAAGAGCCTTTTGCGGGGATTGCCCGGCTGGGGCTGTGCCGTGACGGTGCCGATCTCGACGTGGTCGAACCCAAGCATGGACATGCCGTCGATGGCGACGGCGTTCTTGTCGAAGCCGGCGGCAAGCCCGAACGGGCCGTGCATCCGCAGCCCCAGGGCCTCGGTGCGCAGTTCCTCGTAGCGGGGTGCGAGCGCGGCGGCGACGAACGTGCGCAGCACCGGAACGCGGACCGCGAGCCGGATCCACCGGAAGGCCAGGTGGTGGGCCTCCTCCGGGTCCATCCGCTTGAAGACCAGGTTGAAGAAGAACTTGTACATCTCAGTGGCGTCCTGTGTGTCCTCACGAGGACGGGTGTCCTCACGAAGAGGGGGACACCGGTTCGGTGTCCCCCTCGTGGGCTGCTAGTCGCGGGCCGCGGTCAGCTGCTCCGCGTGTTCCTGGAGCGAACGGACGCCCACCCCGCCGAGGTTGAGCGCGTCGATGCCCTGGACCGCCGCCGCGAGCGCCTGGACCGTCGTCAGGCACGGCACGCCGCGGGCCACGGCCGCGGTGCGGATGTCGTAGCCGTCGAGGCGGCCGCCCGTGCCGTAGGGCGTGTTGACGATGAGGTCGACCTGTCCGTCGTGGATGAGCTGGACGATGGTCCTCTCGCCGCCGGGGCCCTCGCCCTCGGACTGCTTGCGCACGACGGTGGCGTGGATGCCGTTGCGCCTGAGCACTTCGGCGGTGCCCGACGTGGCGAGCAGTTCGAAACCGTGCGCGACCAGCTCCCGGGCCGGGAAGATCATCGAGCGCTTGTCCCGGTTGGCGACCGAGATGAAGGCACGGCCCTTGGTGGGCAGCGGCCCGTAGGCCCCGGCCTGCGACTTCGCGTACGCCGTGCCGAAGACGTTGTCGATGCCCATGACCTCGCCGGTGGAGCGCATCTCCGGGCCGAGGACGGTGTCGACACCGCGTCCGTGGATGTCGCGGAAGCGGCTCCACGGCATCACGGCCTCCTTGACGGAGATCGGGGCGTCCAGCGGGAGCGTGCCCCCGTCGCCCTGGGCCGGCAGCAGGCCCTCCTCGCGCAGTTCGGCGACGGTGGCGCCGAGCGAGATCCGGGCGGCGGCCTTGGCCAGCGGCACGGCGGTCGCCTTCGAGGTGAACGGGACGGTGCGGGAGGCGCGCGGGTTGGCCTCCAGCACATACAGGATGTCGCCGGCCATCGCGAACTGGATGTTGATCAGTCCGCGCACACCGACGCCGCGGGCGATGGCCTCGGTCGACGCCCGCAGCCGCTTGACGTCGAAACCGCCGAGCGTGATCGGGGGCAGGGCGCAGGCCGAGTCACCGGAGTGGATGCCGGCCTCCTCGATGTGCTCCATGACGCCGCCGAGGTACAGCTCGGAGCCGTCGTACAGCGCGTCCACGTCGATCTCGATGGCGTCGTCGAGGAAGCGGTCGACCAGGACCGGCCGGTCCGGGCCGATCTCGGTGGACTCCGAGATGTACGCCTGGAGCCGGGTCTCGTCGTAGACGATCTCCATGCCGCGGCCGCCGAGCACGTACGACGGGCGCACGAGCACCGGGTAGCCGATCTCGTCGGCGATGGCCTTGGCCTCGGCGAACGTGGTCGCGGTGCCGTGCTTGGGCGCCGGGAGGCCGGCGTCGGCGAGGACCCGGCCGAAGGCGCCGCGGTCCTCGGCGGCGTGGATGGCCTCGGGGGACGTGCCGACGATCGGGACGCCGTTGTCCTTCAGGGCCTGCGAGAGGCCCAGCGGGGTCTGTCCGCCGAGCTGGACCACGACGCCGGCGACCGGTCCGGCCAGCTGCTCGGCGTGCACGATCTCCAGGACGTCCTCCAGGGTGAGCGGCTCGAAGTAGAGCCGGTCGGAGGTGTCGTAGTCGGTGGAGACCGTCTCGGGGTTGCAGTTGACCATGACGGTCTCGTAGCCCGCGTCGTGGAGCGCGAAGGAGGCGTGGACGCAGGAGTAGTCGAACTCGATGCCCTGGCCGATGCGGTTCGGGCCGGAGCCCAGGATGATCACGGCGGGCTTCTCGCGCGGGGCGACCTCGGACTCCTCGTCGTAGGACGAGTAGAAGTACGGGGTCCTCGCGGCGAACTCGGCGGCGCAGGTGTCGACGGTCTTGTAGACCGGGCGGATGCCCAGGGCGTGGCGCACCTCGCGGACGACGTCCTCGCGCAGGCCCCGGATGCCGCCGATCTGGGCGTCCGAGAAGCCGTGCCGCTTGGCCTCGGCCAGCAGCTCGGGGTCGAGCTCCTCGGCGGCGGCCAGGTCGTCGGCGATCTCCTTGATCAGGAAGAGCTGGTCGACGAACCACGGGTCGATCTTCGACGCGTCGAAGACCTCCTGCTGGGTGGCTCCGGCGCGGATGGCCGCCATCACCGTGTTGATCCGGCCGTCGGTCGGACGGCCCGCCTCGCGCAGCAGCTCGTCCTTGTCGCCGGGCTCGCCGGTGAAGTCGAACTGGCTGCCCTTCTTCTCCAGGGAGCGCAGCGCCTTCTGCAGGGCCTCGGTGAAGTTGCGGCCGATGGCCATGGCCTCGCCCACGGACTTCATGGTGGTGGTGAGCGTGCTGTCCGCGGAGGGGAACTTCTCGAAGGCGAAGCGCGGGGCCTTGACGACCACATAGTCGAGGGTCGGCTCGAAGGACGCCGGCGTCTGCTCCGTGATGTCGTTGGGGATCTCGTCGAGGGTGTAGCCCACGGCGAGTCGGGCCGCGATCTTCGCGATCGGGAATCCGGTGGCCTTGGAGGCCAGCGCGGAGGAGCGGGACACCCGCGGGTTCATCTCGATGACGATGACCCGGCCGTCCTCGGGGTTGACCGCGAACTGGATGTTGCAGCCGCCGGTGTCGACGCCCACCTCGCGGATGACGGCGATGCCGATGTCGCGCAGGGTCTGGTACTCGCGGTCGGTCAGCGTCATCGCGGGCGCGACCGTGATCGAGTCGCCGGTGTGCACGCCCATGGGGTCGAAGTTCTCGATGGAGCAGACGACCACGACGTTGTCGTTCTTGTCGCGCATCAGCTCCAGCTCGTACTCCTTCCAGCCGAGGATGGACTCCTCCAGGAGCACCTCGGTGGTGGGGGACAGGGTGAGGCCCTGGCCGGCGATGCGGCGCAGCTCGTCCTCGTCGTGCGCGAAGCCGGAGCCGGCGCCGCCCATGGTGAAGGAGGGCCGGACGACCACGGGGTAGCCGCCGAGGGTCTCGACGCCCTTGAGCACGTCGTCCATGGAGTGGCAGATCACCGAGCGGGCGGACTCGCCGTGGCCGATCTTGCGGTTGACGGCCTCGACGACGTCCTTGAAGAGGTCGCGGTCCTCGCCCTTGTTGATGGCCTCGACGTTGGCACCGATCAGTTCGACGCCGTACTTCTCCAAGGTGCCGCCCTCGTGGAGGGAGATCGCCGTGTTGAGCGCGGTCTGGCCGCCGAGGGTGGGCAGGAGCGCGTCGGGGCGCTCCTTGGCGATGATCTTCTCGACGTACTCGGGGGTGATCGGCTCCACGTACGTGGCGTCGGCGATCTCCGGGTCGGTCATGATCGTCGCCGGGTTGGAGTTCACCAGGATGACGCGCAGGCCCTCGGACTTGAGGACCCGGCAGGCCTGGGTGCCGGAGTAGTCGAACTCGGCTGCCTGACCGATGACGATCGGGCCGGAGCCGATGACCAGGACGGACTGGATATCGGTGCGCTTAGGCACGCTGGCCCTCCATCAGGGAGACGAAGCGGTCGAACAGGTACGCGGCGTCGTGCGGGCCCGCGGCCGCTTCGGGGTGGTACTGGACGCTGAAGGCCGGCTGGTCGAGCAGCTGGAGGCCCTCCACCACGTCGTCGTTGAGGCAGACGTGGGAGACCTCGGCGCGGCCGTAGGGGGTCTCGGAGACCTTGTCGAGAGGGGCGTCCACGGCGAAGCCGTGGTTGTGCGCGGTGACCTCGACCTTGCCGGTCGTACGGTCCTGTACGGGCTGGTTGATGCCGCGGTGGCCGTACTTGAGCTTGTACGTGCCGAAGCCCAGCGCGCGGCCCAGGATCTGGTTGCCGAAGCAGATGCCGAACAGCGGCGTCCGGCGCTCCAGCACGCCCCGCATGACCGACACCGCGTGGTCGGCGGTGGCCGGGTCGCCCGGGCCGTTGGAGAAGAACACGCCGTCGGGGCCGACCGCGTACACGTCCTCGACGGTGGCGGTCGCGGGCAGCACGTGCACCTCGATGCCGCGCTCGGCCATACGGTGCGGGGTCATGCCCTTGATACCGAGGTCGACGGCGGCGACGGTGAACCTCGCCGTGCCGACCGGTACGGCTTCGCCGTCGGGGCCGATCGCGGGGACGACGTAAGGCTCCTTCGTCGCGACCTCCGCCGAGAGGTCGGCGCCCTTCATCTCGGGCGCCTGGCGGACCTCGGCGAGCATCGTGCCCTCGTCGGGCAGCGCGTTGCCGGAGAAGATGCCCACGCGCATCGCGCCGCGCTCCCGCAGGTGGCGGGTGAGGGCACGGGTGTCGACTCCGCTGATGCCGACCACCCCCTGGGCCGCGAGCTCCTCGTCGAGGGAGCGGCGGGAGCGCCAGTTGGAGGGGACGCGGGCGGGGTCGCGGACGACGTAGCCGGACACCCAGATGCGGGCCGACTCGGGGTCCTCGTCGTTGACACCGGTGTTGCCGACGTGCGGGGCGGTCATCACGACGACCTGGCGGTGGTACGACGGGTCGGTGAGGGTCTCCTGGTAACCGGTCATGCCGGTGGAGAACACCGCCTCGCCGAAGGTCGCCCCCACGGCCCCGTAGGCGCGGCCGCGGAAGGTGCGACCGTCCTCCAGGACGAGTACGGCGGGAACGCGGGTTCCCCTGGTGGAGGTCGTCATCGTGCGGCGCCTTCCGTCGTGTCGTTCTTGGTCATGGAGTCGAGGGCCTCGACCCAGGCCGTGTGGCCGGCCGCCCGGTCGGAGCGGAAACCGGAGTCGATCAGCCGGTCGCCGTGCTCCCAGGTGAGGATCAGCAGACCGCCCTCGGTGAGGACCTTCCCGGCGATCCCCTTGTCGAGACGGGCCCCGCGCAGGGCCGCGGCCGGGATGAAGAAGTCGGCGGCCCCGGGGCGGACGACGTCGATCCCGGCGTCGGTGAGCGTCAGCTCGGCGCGGCTGCGGTTGCCCAGGCCCCGGGCGACGATCCGGTCGAGCCACTGCCCGGCGGTCGTGGAGCCGTGGTACCGGCCGCTGAGCCGGAGCTTCGCCCCGCCGGTGTCCTCGGGTGCGGTCGGGAGCTCCGGCAGCCCGGACTGGAGCTCGCCCCGCCACTTCCAGCCCTGGCGCATCAGCCAGTAGACGAGGGCGATGAAGAGCAGCAGTCCGGCGACCCAGCCGAGCCGTGCGGCCCAGTCGGTCACCTCCGCCGACTTCCGCTCGACCTCTCCGGCCGCCTGAATGATCAGTGGTGTCGTCACGCCAGCTTCCCGTCCATGAGCGTCGCGCGGCCCCGCAGGAACGTGTGGGTGACGCGCCCCGGCAGCTCACGGCCCTCGTAGGGGGTGTTGCGGCTGCGGGAGGCGAAGCCCGCGGGGTCCACGGTTCCACGGTATGCCGGATCGAGCAGGGTGAGGTTGGCGGGCTCACCTGCCGAGACGGGCCGCCCGTGGCCCTCGGCGCGGCCGATCCGGGCGGGCTTGAACGACATCCGGTCGGCGACGCCCTCCCAGGTCAGCAGCCCGGTGTCGACCATCGTGTGCTGGACGACGGAGAGCGCGGTCTCCAGGCCGACCATGCCCATCGCGGCCGCGGCCCACTCGCAGTCCTTGTCCTCGTGCGGGTGCGGGGCGTGGTCCGTGGCGACGATGTCGATCGTGCCGTCGGCCAGGGCCTCGCGCAGCGCCATCACGTCGCGCTCGGTGCGCAGGGGCGGGTTGACCTTGTAGACGGGGTTGTACGTGCGGACCAGCTCGTCGGTGAGGAGCAGGTGGTGGGGGGTGACCTCGGCGGTGACGTCGATGCCCCGGGACTTGGCCCAGCGGACGATCGCGACGGAGCCGGCGGTCGACAGGTGGCAGATGTGGACGCGGGAGCCGACGTGCTCGGCAAGCAGCACGTCCCGGGCGATGATCGACTCCTCGGCGACGGCCGGCCAGCCGCCCAGGCCCAGTTCGGCGGAGACGACGCCCTCGTTCATCTGGGCGCCCTCGGTGAGCCGGGGCTCCTGCGCGTGTTGCGCCACGACACCGCCGAAGGCCTTCACGTACTCCAGCGCCCGGCGCATGATCACGGCGTCGTCGACGCACTTGCCGTCGTCGGAGAACACGGTGACGGCGGCGGCGGAGTCGTGCATGGCGCCGAGTTCGGCGAGCTTCCTGCCCTCCAGGCCGACGGTGACGGCGCCGATCGGCTGGACGTCGCAGTAGCCGTGCTCCCTGCCGAGCCGCCACACCTGCTCGACGACGCCCGCGGTGTCGGCCACGGGGAAGGTGTTGGCCATGGCGAACACGGCCGTGTAACCGCCGCTCGCCGCCGCGCGGGTGCCGGTGAGGACGGTCTCGGAGTCCTCACGGCCGGGCTCCCGCAGATGGGTGTGCAGGTCGACGAGGCCGGGCAGCAGGATCCTGCCCTCCGCCTCGACGACGGTCGCACCGCCGGCCTCGATCCCGGTTCCGACCTCGGCGATGGTCTCGCCGTCGACCAGTACGTCCTGTGCCGCGCCGCCCAGCACCTTCGCGCCACGGATAAGCGTCTTGCTCATGGGTTACTTCGTCTCCTCGGTACGGGCGTGGGTGACGGCGGGCTCGTTGCCGCCGAGAAGCAGGTAGAGGACCGCCATCCGGGTGTGCACGCCGTTGGCGACCTGCTCGACGGCGGTGCAGCGCTCGGAGTCGGCGACCTCGGCGGTGATCTCCATGCCGCGCACCATGGGGCCGGGGTGCATCACGATGGCGTGCTCGGGCATCTTCGCCATGCGGTCGCCGTCGAGCCCGTAGCGCCGCGAGTACTCGCGCTCGGTCGGGAAGAAGGCCGCGTTCATGCGCTCGCGCTGCACCCGCAGCATCATCACCGCGTCGCTCTTCGGCAGCGTGCTGTCCAGGTCGTAGGAGACCTCGCAGGGCCAGTGCCCGACGCCGACCGGCAGCAGGGTGGGCGGCGCGACCAGGGTGACCTCGGCGCCGAGGGTGTGCAGCAGGTCCACGTTGGACCGGGCGACGCGGCTGTGCAGGATGTCGCCCACGATCGTGATCCGCTTGCCCGCGAGGTCCTGCCCCAGGCCGGCGTCCCGCCCGACGAGGCGGCGGCGCATGGTGAACGCGTCGAGCAGCGACTGGGTGGGGTGCTGGTGGGTACCGTCGCCGGCGTTGATGACCGCGGCGTCGATCCAGCCGGAGGTCGCGAGCCGGTAGGGGGCGCCGGAGGCGCCGTGCCGGATGACGACGGCGTCGACGCCCATCGCCTCCAGGGTCTGCGCGGTGTCCTTCAGCGACTCGCCCTTGGAGACGGACGAGCCCTTGGCGGCGAAGTTGATGACGTCCGCGGACAGCCGCTTCTCCGCGGCCTCGAAGGAGATCCGGGTCCTCGTCGAGTCCTCGAAGAAGAGGTTGACGACGGTCCGGCCGCGCAGGGTCGGCAGCTTCTTGATCGGCCGGTCGGCGACCCGGGCCATCTCCTCGGCGGTGTCGAGGATCAGGACGGCGTCGTCACGGGTGAGGTCGGCGGCCGAGATGAGGTGACGCTTCATCTGGGTGTGCTCCAGGGTGTGGAGATGTGCGGGCGTGCGGGCGCGCGAGCGCTGCCCGGGGGGCGGGACGGGGGCCGGGCCGGGCTGTTACTGCTCGCCGGCCGGGGCGGTCTCCCGCACGCCCAGGAGCACGGTGTCGCGACCGTCCTCCTCGGAGAGCTGGACCTTGACCGTCTCCCGCAGCGACGTCGGGAGGTTCTTGCCGACGTAGTCGGCGCGGATGGGCAGCTCGCGGTGGCCCCGGTCCACCAGGACCGCGAGCTGGACGGCGCGCGGACGGCCGATGTCGTTCAGCGCGTCGAGGGCGGCGCGGATGGTGCGGCCGGAGAAGAGCACGTCGTCGACGAGGACGACCAGCCGGCCGTCGATGCCGTCGGCCGGGATGTCCGTGCGCGCGAGGGCACGGGCGGGGCGGAGCCGCAGGTCGTCGCGGTACATGGTGATGTCGAGCGAGCCGACGGGGATGGTGCGGCCGGTGATCCCTGCGAGCTTGGCGGCGAGCCGGTCGGCCAGGAACACGCCGCGGGTCGGGATGCCGAGGAGCACCACGTCTTCGGCGCCCTTGGCGCGCTCGACGATCTCATGGGCGATGCGGGTCAGTACCCGCGCGATGTCGGGGCCCTCGAGAACGGGGCGCGAGACGTCGGAAGTGTGTGCGTCCATACGAAACGGACCTCCTTCTCCGCCTCACGGGACGGACCTTAAAGGACGTCGGATTTTGCGCCGTCCACGCTACCAGGGTCCGCGAGGCGCCCTGACCACCCCCTCGGGAGGGGCGTACGGACCATTCGGCTTGACGCGGCCAAGTAACGCTGCGTAACCTTCACAGTGAGTGACCAGCACGCGGCCGTGCCGCACGTGATACAGCGTCCGGGGAGCTATATGTCCAGCGAATACGCAAAACAGCTCGGGGCCAAGCTCCGCGCCATCCGTACCCAGCAGGGGCTCTCGCTCCACGGGGTGGAGGAGAAGTCCCAGGGCCGCTGGAAGGCCGTCGTCGTCGGGTCGTACGAGCGCGGGGACCGCGCCGTGACGGTTCAGCGCCTGGCCGAGCTGGCGGACTTCTACGGTGTTCCGGTGCAGGAGCTCCTTCCCGGCACCACGCCGGGCGGTGCCGCCGAGCCGCCGCCGAAGCTCGTTCTCGATCTCGAGCGTCTTGCCCACGTCCCCGCCGAGAAGGCCGGACCGCTGCAGCGCTATGCGGCGACCATCCAGAGCCAGCGCGGGGACTACAACGGCAAGGTGCTCTCCATCCGCCAGGACGACCTGCGCACGCTCGCCGTCATCTACGACCAGTCGCCGTCGGTGCTCACCGAGCAGTTGATCAGCTGGGGCGTGCTGGACGCCGACGCGCGTCGCGCTGTCGCCCACGAAGAGGGCTGACGCCACAACAGCAGAAACGTTGCCGCCGGGCCGTGGGAGGGGCTGCCTCCCACGGCCCGGCGGTCTTCGGTTCCATGCCCGTGCCGCCGGGAAGGCTTCTCCGCGCCCTCTCGGGCCGACACCGCTGCCGGCGACTGCCTGGGGCCCCGCTCCGGGCCCGTGGGACGCGCTCCGGGGCCCGTGGGACGTCCGGGGCCCGCGGGATGCGAGCGCCTTCGTGGACGGCCGCCGCGCCATGCACGGGAACGCCGAAGGTCCGCAGCACCGCGGTGCTGCGGACCTGTCCGGCTCGGGCCCGACTCCAGCCGCGCCTACGCGTCGCGCAGGGTCGGCTTCAGATCCTTGAAACGCCCCAGCAGGCCGTTCACGAAGGACGGCGACTCGTCCGTGGAGAACTCCTTGGCGAGCTGCACCGCCTCGTCGATCACCACGGCGTCCGGGGTGTTGTCCACCCAGACCAGCTCGTACGCGCCGAGCCGGAGGATGTTGCGGTCCACGACGGGCATCCGGTCGAGCGTCCAGCCGACCGCGTGCGTGGCGATCAGCTCGTCGATCCGGTCCGCGTGCTCCGCGTACCCCTCGACCAGCTCCATCGTGTACTCGTTGACCGGCGGCTGACGGTCGTCGGACCGCGAGTGCCGGATCCAGTCGGCGAGGACCTCCTGCACGGAGGCACCGCGCTGGTCGGCCTCGAAGAGGATCTGGAAAGCACGCTTGCGGGCCTTGTTGCGGGCAGCCACGGTTAGCTGTTCACCCGGCCGAGGTAGTCGCCGGAACGGGTGTCGACCTTGATCTTCTCACCGGTGGTGATGAAGAGCGGGACCTGGATGGTGTAGCCGGTCTCCAGGGTGGCGGGCTTGGTACCGCCCGTGGAGCGGTCGCCCTGGACGCCCGGCTCGGTCTCCTGGATGACGAGCTCGACGGCCGCCGGCAGCTCGACGTAGAGCACCTCGCCCTCGTGCGTGGCCACGGTGGCGGTGAAGCCCTCGATGAGGAAGTTGGCGGCATCGCCGACGGCGTTGCGGGCGACGTGCAGCTGGTCGTACGTCTGCATGTCCATGAACACGAAGTACTCGCCGTCCATGTACGAGAACTGCATGTCGCGGCGGTCGACGGTGGCCGTCTCGACCTTCACGCCGGCGTTGAAGGTCTTGTCGACGATCTTGCCGGAGAGCACGTTCTTGAGCTTGGTGCGCACGAAGGCCGGGCCCTTGCCGGGCTTGACGTGCTGGAACTCGACGACGGACCAGAGCTGGTCGTTGTCGAGCTTGAGCACCATGCCGTTCTTGAGGTCGTTCGTGGTGGCCACGGTTGCGGAATCTCCTGGACTGACGCTGGTGGACGACCGGGGAGGAGCGAAGGTGCGCGCTGCGAGCGGAGCTACAGCGCGAGCAGCTCCTTGGTCGTGATGGTGAGTAGCTCGGGTCCGCCGTCCGCCTCCTGGCGCACGACGAGCGTGTCATCGATCCGGACTCCGCCCCGGCCCGGGAGGTGGACCCCCGGTTCGACGGTGACCGGCACACAAGCGTCCAGTTTACCCATGGCCGCAGGTGCCAGCTGCGGGTCCTCGTCGATTTCCAGTCCTACACCGTGGCCGGTGAGGGGCGCGAGTCCCTCGCCGTAGCCCGCCGAGTCGAGGAGGTGACGGGCCGCGCGGTCGACGTCCCGGTACCCGGCACCGGGCAGGAGCGCCTCGCGTCCGGCCCGCTGAGCGGCGAAGACGAGGTCGTACAGATCGATCTGCCAGTCCGCGGGAGAGGTGCCGATGACGAACGTCCGGCCGATCTCGCAGCGGTAGCCGCGGTAGTTGGCGCCGAGGCAGACGGAGAGGAAATCACCCTCCTCGACGCGCCGGTCCGAGGGCCGGTGCCGGCGGCGTCCGGCGTTCGGCCCGGTGGCGACCGAGGTGGGGAAGGCGGGGCCGTCGGCACCGTGGTCGACGAGCCTGCGTTCGAGCTCGAGGGCGAGATGGCGCTCGGTGCGGCCGACCAGGATGGACTCCAGCAGTTCGCCGAGTGCCTGGTCGGTGATCTCGGCCGCGATCCGCAGACACGCGATCTCGTCCTCGTCCTTCACCATCCGCTGCTGTTCGACGGCGCCGCCCAGATCGGTCAGCCGCAGACCCGGCGCGGCCGTGCCGAGGGCGCGGTGGCGGGCGACGGTGAGGTGGTTCTCCTCGACGGCGAGTCCGTCGGCGCCGGAGCCGGCCGCGGTTTCCGCCGCGGCGACGGCGGGGTCGTGTCCGTGCACCGGCAGGACGGTCAGCCGCAGTCGCTCGTCCAGACGCCCGTCGACGGGGTCGCCGGTGGGCGCCGTGGGGCACAGCAGTTCGTCCGCGGACTCCCCTGCGGGCCCCAGGAGCAGGACGGCGCCGGGCGGAGCGCCGCCGGCGAGGTAACGGACGTTGGCAGGCCGGGAGATCAGCGCCGCGGCGCTCCCGGTCGCGACACACCGGTCGCGCAGCCGGCTGCGGCGGACAGCGAACACCTCGGACATGTGACGAGCCTAAGAGCGCGGAGCGGATCCGGCTGGTTGAGAGCGTCCGTGCGGGGTCCCTCCGGCGGGTGCGCCTCCCCTGCGGGGCGGGCGGCCCTGCGAGCGGGGCGGGCGGCTACGGCACGGCGGGGCGGGGCAGGCGGCGCAAGATGCACGGCGGTACGGCGCGTGGCGCGGGGCGGGCAGCTATGGCGCGGCGGGCCGGGGCGGGCGGCCCTGCGAGCGGAACGGGCGGCGCAAGATGCACGGCGGTGCGCCGGGGCGGGCACGGCGGGGCGGGACGGGCGGCGCAAGATGCGCGGCGGTGCGCCGGAGCGGGCAGCTATGGCGCGGCGGGGCGCCGATGCGGCGCAGGACGGCGCGCGTCAGGCGACCATGGCGCGGCGGGGCGGCGCTGTGCCGGTCGTGGCGCCGCGCTGCCGGCACGCTCCGGGGCTCGTATCCGGACGGTGTGCTCGACGGCTCTCCCGCTCCCGCTGAGCGCGGCGGCTCCAGCGACTCAGTGTCACGCTCGTACGCCCGGAGCCGGCGCTTCCGCGCGCCGACACGTCCCCGCCGCCGCGAGAGGCGCACCCCGGCGGCACGTACGGCGCACGGCCCCACCGCGCAACGCGCCTACCAGGCCGGTGGGCTCTTCAGCGCCCGGGCCAGCACGTCGTCCAGGATGCGCGCCGTCGTCTCCACGTCGCACTGGGAGTTGTCGATGATCGGGAGGCCGGAGCCGTACCAGCCGGCCATGCGGCCGTGGATGCCGGCGACCTCCTCGTCCGACAGACGGCGGTTGCCGCTGCGCTCGGCGTTGCGCTCCAGGACGACCTCCAGGCCGGGCAGGAGCACCACGGGCAGCAGTCCGGGTCCGACATGGCGCTTCCAGCCACCGAGTCCGACGACGGGGCGGTCGGGGAAGACGGCGTCGTCGAGGATGCAGGAGATGCCGTTGGCCAGGAAGTTGCGGGCGGCGAAGCCGCAGGTCCGGCGTGCCAGGCGGTACTGGGCCTCCGACTGGTCGTTCCAGCCGGTCTGGGGGTCGGCGAAGCCGGAGCAGACCCATTCGCGGACGTCGTCGAGGCTGATGTGCGCGGTGGGGACGCGGCGGCGCTGCGCCCAGTGCCGGGCCACGGTCGTCTTGCCCGCACCCGCCGGGCCGATCAGCAGGACCGCGAGCGTGGCGGTGCCGGTGCCGTTCTCGGCGGGCGGTGCGGGGACCGGAACCGGTCCGCCCGGCGGGAGTGAGACGTGCCCCGTGGTGTCCGGGGCGGGCGGCGCGGGAACCTGCCGCGCCGGGTCGCTCCAGCCGGGGGCGGGCGGCCCCTGGGGAGGAGGCGGAGGGCTCTGCGGCGGCGGGCCGGGGTGCTGGGACTGGTGATCCCATCCGGTCGCCGGGCCGTGCCCGGGTATGGGTCCCGGGACGTGCCCCGGCCCGTGGGGAGGCAGCGGAGCTCCCACTGCGTGCTGCATCCGGCGCCACTCCGTCTCGTACGACTTCACGCTGGTCGGACGGGAGTTGGCCCGTCCGCACCGAACGGTACCCTCCCCGGCCGCTCCTGTGGGAACGGCCGGGGAGGGCACGACGTGCCCGGGGCGGGCGGTTCAGCCGTCGAGTTCCTCGGCCAGCGCGCGCAGGGCGAGCCGGTACGAACCGATCCCGAAGCCGGCGACGGTTCCGGACGCGACCGCCGCGATCACCGAAGTGTGGCGGAACTCCTCGCGTGCGTACGGGTTCGAGATGTGCACCTCGATCAGCGGGGCGGTCCGCTGGGCGGCCGCGTCACGCATGCCGTACGAGTAGTGCGTGAACGCGCCGGGGTTGACGACGACGGGGATCGAGCCGTCGGCGGCCTCGTGCAACCAGCGGATCATCTCGCCCTCGTCGTTGGTCTCCCGGACGTCGACGTCGAAGCCGAGCTCCTTGCCCAGCGACCGGCACGCGTCGACCAGGCCCGCGTACGAGGTGGAACCGTACACGTCCGGCTCCCGGGAGCCGAGGCGCCCGAGGTTCGGGCCGTTCAGGACGAGGACCCGGCGGCTCACCCGGACACCTCGCCGAACGCGGCGAGCAGCACGGCCGGGTCCGGGCCCTCCAGCACGGTGGGCTTGGCGAGGCCGTCGAGCACGATGAAGCGCAGCAGGTCGCCCCGGGACTTCTTGTCGACCTTCATGGTCTCCAGCAGCCTGGGCCACTGGTCGCCCCGATAGGTCAGTGGCAGGCCGACCGACTCCAGCACGGTCCGGTGCCGGTCGGCCGTCGCGTCGTCGAGCCTTCCGGCGAGGCGGCCGAGCTCGGCGGCGAAGACCATGCCGACGGACACCGCGGCGCCGTGCCGCCACTTGTATCGCTCGTTCTTCTCGATGGCGTGCGCCAGCGTGTGCCCGTAGTTGAGGATCTCCCGCAGGCCGGACTCCTTGAGGTCGCTGGAGACGACGTCCGCCTTGACCCGGATCGAGCGCTCGATCAGTTCCGCGGTGTGCCGGCCGGCGGGGGTGCGGGCGCTCTCCGGGTCATCCTCGACCAGGTCGAGGATGACCGGGTCCGCGATGAAGCCGGCCTTGATGATCTCGGCCAGGCCGCTGACGTAGTCGTGGACGGGCAGGGAGTCCAGCGCACCGAGGTCGCAGATCACCCCGGCGGGCGGGTGGAAGGCTCCGACGAGGTTCTTGCCCTCGGCGGTGTTGATCCCGGTCTTGCCTCCCACGGCGGCGTCCACCATGGCGAGCACCGTCGTCGGTACGGCGATCCAGCACACTCCGCGCAGCCAGCTCGCGGCCACGAACCCGGCGAGGTCGGTCGTTGCGCCGCCGCCGACGCCGACGATGACGTCGGTACGGGTGAAACCGGTCTGCCCGAGGGCCTTCCAGCAGTACGCTGCGACCTCGACCGTCTTGGCCTCCTCGGCGTTGGGCACCTGGATGGCGACGGCCTCGTACCCCTGGTCGGCGAGGTCCTGGCGGACGGCGTCACCGGTCTCGGCCAGTGCCTCGGGGTGGATGACGGCGACGCGCTTGGCCCTGGGACCGATCAGTCCCGGGAGCTCGCCCAGCAGCCGGCGGCCGACGAGCACTTCGTACGGGTCGGTGCCCGCGGTGCCTGCGACCTGGATGCGGGTGACTGCCTGCTCGGTCATGCGTCCTTCCATTCGAGTGCGTCGAGGACCGCCTGGGCGACCTCTTCGGGCGTACGGTCGTCGGTGGCGACGACGACCCGGGCGGCTTCGGTGTAGAGGTGCCGGCGGGCCTCCATCAGCTCACGCCACTGGCGGCGCGGGTTGACGACCAGCAGCGGGCGGGCGGTGTTCAGCCCCACGCGGCGCACCGCCTCCTCGACGTCCATGGAGAGGTAGACGACGGGCAGCCCGGAAAGCAGCTCGCGGGTGCCCTGGTCGAGGATCGCGCCGCCGCCGAGGGCGAGCACGCCCGTGTGCTCGGCGACGGCGGCGCGGACCGCCGCGCGCTCCAGCTCACGGAAGTGCGGCTCGCCGTCCTCGATGAAGATGTCCGAGATCTCCCGGCCCTCGGCCGCCACGATGTCGGCGTCGGTGTCGCGGTAGCGGGTGCCGAGCCGCTGCGCCAGCAGGGCACCGACCGTGGACTTGCCGACGCCCATCGGCCCGATCAGCACGACCCTGGGTCCACCGGGTGCCGGGGTGTCCGGCCGCGGGGTCCCGGTGTCCTGCGGGTCGCTCACCGGATGGCCAGGTTCTCGAGGTACGAGCGCACATTGCGGCGGGTCTCGGCGACGCTGTCCCCGCCGAACTTCTCCGCGACGGCATCCGCGAGCACCAGCGCCACCATCGCCTCGGCGACGATGCCCGCGGCCGGCACCGCGCACACGTCGGAACGCTGGTGGTGCGCCGCGGCGGTCTCGCCGGTGCTGACGTCGACGGTCCTGAGCGCGCGCGGCACGGTCGCGATCGGCTTCATCGCCGCGCGGACGCGCAGCAGCTCACCGGTGCTCAGACCGCCCTCGGTGCCACCCGAACGGCCGGAGGAGCGGCGGATGCCGTCCTCGGTGGAGACGATCTCGTCATGGGCCCGGGAGCCGGGCACCCGCGCCAGCTCGAAACCGTCGCCGACCTCGACGCCCTTGATGGCCTGGATGCCCATCAGCGCGGCCGCGAGGCGGGCGTCGAGCCGCCGGTCCCAGTGGACGTGCGAACCCAGCCCGACGGGAACGCCGTAGGCCAGCACCTCGACCACCCCGCCCAGGGTGTCGCCGTCCTTGTGCGCCTGGTCGATCTCCGCGACCATCGCCTTCGACGCGTCGGCGTCCAGGCAGCGCACCGGATCGGCGTCGAGCTTCGCCACATCGGCCGGGGTGGGGTAGACCCCGTGCGGGGCCTTGGCCGCGGCCAGCTCGGTCACGTGCGACACGATCTCGATGCCCGCGGTCTCCTCGAGGTAGGAACGGGCCACGGCGCCGAGGGCGACACGGGCCGCGGTCTCCCGGGCACTCGCCCGCTCCAGGATCGGCCGCGCCTCGTCGAACCCGTACTTCTGCATTCCGGCCAGGTCGGCGTGGCCGGGCCGGGGCCGGGTCAGCGGCGCGTTGCGGGCCAGCGCCGCGAGCTCGACCGGATCGACCGGGTCGGCCGCCATGACCTTCTCCCACTTCGGCCACTCGGTGTTGCCCACCATGACCGCGATCGGCGAGCCGAGAGTGAGCCCGTGGCGCACCCCGCCGAGGAAGGTGACCTCGTCCCGCTCGAACTTCATCCGCGCACCGCGTCCATAGCCCAGGCGCCGCCGTGCCAGATGGTCCGCCACCATCTCCGTGGTGACCGGGACACCGGCGGGAAGACCCTCCAGCGTCGCCACCAGTGCGGGTCCGTGCGACTCCCCCGCGGTCAGCCAACGCAACCTGCTCAACGGTGCTCCTCATGCTCGCGCCTGGAACTGCGACAGCGCGGCCTCGGGGCACTCCTCCAGCGGTTGGAGACACCCCCGCCCTGTGGTGGCCGGGAGCGGCGCGGCCCGGGCCCGCCTACCCCGATCCTCCCACGTCCGGGCCGCGGACCAGGCCGGTGGTCCAGCAGTCGGACGGCCGGGCGGGACGGGACCTGGCTGATCCGGCGCCGTGGAGGGCCCGGTGATCAGCGTTCGGCGAGGGCCTCCTCGCCGGCCGCCCGCATGGCCGCCAGCGGTGCCGGCGAACGCCCGGTCATCTGCTCGACCTGGAAGACGGCCTGGTGCACCAGCAGGTCGAGGCCGCCGACGACGGAGCCGTCCCGCTCGGCCCACGCCGCCGCGAGCGGCGTCGGCCACGGGTCGTAGAGCACGTCGAAGAGGGTGCCGGGACGTTCCGGGACGTACGGGACCAGGGTGTCCGTCGCCCCGGCGGGGGTGGTGGCGACGACCAGCGGAGAGTCGAAGGCGTGTGCCGCCTCCGCCCAGTCGGCGGTGTGCACCTCGACGTCGAGCCGCTCGCCCCAGCCGCGCATCTCGTCGGCCCGCGCCCTGCTGCGCACATAGGCGGTGACCGGCCCCGTGCAGATCCGGCCGAGTGCGGCGAGCGCGGAGGAGGCGGTCGCGCCGGCGCCCAGGACGGCCGCGTGGTCAACCTTCTCGACGCCGCGCTCGCGCAGGGCGGCGACCATGCCGGGGATGTCGGTGTTGTCGCCGGTGCGCCGGCCGTCCTCGGTGAGGACGACCGTGTTGACGGCCTCGACTGCGGCGGCGGTGTCACTGATCCCGTCGAGCAGCGGGATGACGGCCCGCTTCAGCGGCATGGTCAGCGACAGCCCGGCCCAGCTCGCGTCCAGCCCCTGCAGGAAACCCGCCAGGTCTCCCTCGGTCACCTCGAAGCGGTCGTACGACCAGCCGGTCATGCCGAGCGCCGCGTAGGCGGCGCGGTGGAGCACCGGGGAGAGCGAGTGGGCGATGGGGGAGCCCACGACCGCGGCCCTGCGCCTGTCAGTTCGTGTCGCGCTGGTCATTGAACTTGGCCTTGAGCTTCTCGAAGTCCGCGTGGGTCCTGGCGTACTCGGTCTTGTGCTTGCCGTCGGTCGCCACGAAGTACAACCAGCCGTCCGAGGTCGGCGCGATCGAGGCGTTCAGCGCCGTCAGGTCCGGGTTGCCGATGGGCCCGGGCGGCAGCCCCTTCTGGGTGTACGTGTTGTACGGGTCCTGGTTGCTGTTGATCTCCCGCTCGCTGATGTCGATCTTGCTCTGGCCCTTGAGGTAGTTGAAGGCCGAGTCGAACTGGAGCAGTTGGTTGGTCTCGGTGTTGGTGGGCTTCAGACGGTTGTAGATGACCTCGGCCATCTTCTTGTAGTCGTCCTCGTTCTTGCCCTCGGCCTGCACCAGGCTGGCCACGGTGATCAGTTCCCAGGCGTTCTTCAGCTTGAACTGCTTCGCCTTGGCCTCGAGGTCGATCTTCCCGTACTCCTGGTTGGCCCGGGCGACCATGGCCTTGAGGATCGTCTCCGGCTTGGAGCCCGGCGCGACCGGATACGTGGCCGGGTAGAGGAACCCTTCCAGCGGGTCCTTGACGTTCTCGTGGTTCTGGGCCCACACGGGGAGTCCGAGGTTCTTCGCCTCCTTCAGGGCGACGGACCTCGTGGTGCCGGGATCGAGTTCGAGTCGTTTGTCGATCAACTCGTAGATCGCGGCGTTCCGCGCCCCCTCGGCGATGCTGAGGGCGTTGCGGTTGTTCGGGTCGAGCATCGCCTTGACGGCTTCCTCGGCCGACATCCCCTTCTTCAGGGTGTAGATGCCGTCCTGGATCCTGGTGCCGCGGGGGTTGTCGTTCTGCGCGGAGACGAAGGCGTCGACGCTCTTCACGACGCCGGCCTTCTTGAGTGCGTTGCCGATGTCCGTGCCGCTGGCGCCCAGGGCGATCTCGACCTGCACGCTTCCGCTGCCGGGGCCGTCGAAGTCGGGCGCCTCACCGAACTGCCCCTGCCAGAACTGGTATCCGACGTAGCTGGCACCGCCGGCACCGCCGACCAGGACCAGGGCCACGAAGAGGCAGGCGAAGCCGTTGCGGCCCTTCTTCTTTTTCTTGGCCGGGCCGCGGCCGTCACCGCCGCGTCCGGGCATCGCGCCCGGCTCGTCGTCATCGTCGCCGCGACGGTCGTCCCCCGTGAAGAAGGGATGGTCCTCCTCCTGCCGATCCGTCGCCCAGTCGTCGTCCGCAGTCGGCTGCCGACCCTGGGACGGCGGAGCGGTGCGATGGCCGGGAGGCTGCGGGGGCGGGTAGGCCTCGGGGGTGGCGTAGTGATCGGCGCCGGCGCCGTAGGGGGCGGCCCCGGCGTTCGGGTCGTACGGCATCACGGGCTGCTGCCCGGTGTCCCAGGTGCCGTCGTACGGCTGGGCTGCGTGGTCCTGGCCGCCGTACTGGCCGGTTGTGTACTGACCCGTGTCGTACTGCTGCCGACCGTACTGATCCGTGCCGTACTGCCCGGTGCCGTACTGTCCCGTGTCGTACTGCCCGGTGTCGTACTGCTGCTGCCCGTACTGCTGTTGTCCGTACTGCTGTTGTCCGTACTGCTGCCGATGGCCCGTCTCGTACTGGGCGTCCCCGTGCCGGGCCTGGTCCTGCGGCTGCTGCGGGTACTGCTGCTGCGGCTGGCCGCCGTAGGACGCGGGGCCGGCGCCGCCCTGCTGTCCTCTCCACCCCTGGTCCCCGTACAAGGGATCCTCGGGGTGCCACGGTTCGGAGCCGGGGCCCCGGCCATATTCAGTCATCGATCCCCTAGAGCCGCGAGACGAGCGCCGAACGCTCCGCCTCTACGTTGTGCGGCGGTTGTTCGAACACCGCCGCATCGCGCGGAACGTTACCGTATCGCGATCAGATGACCACTTCGACGCCCTCGCCCGGGGGACCCCCCGAGGTCCGTTCGGCCTCCAAAGCGTTCTGAAGGATGACAACTGCCGCGGCCTGGTCGATGACAGACCGGCCCTTTCTGGACTTCACGCCCGAAGCGCGCAGCCCCTGACCGGCCGTCACTGTGGTCATCCTCTCGTCGACCAGTCGCACCGGAACCGGATGGACACCGCGGGCGAGCTCCTGGGCGAAGGTCCGGACCTTGGCCGCCGCCGGGCCCTCGCCACCGCTCAGCGAACGCGGCAACCCCACGACCACCTCGATCGGCTCGTACTCCTCGACCAGCTGCCTCAGCCGCCGGTGGGCGGCCGGGACGTCCCGTCCCGGCACGGTCTCCACCGGGGTGGCGAGGACCCCGTCGGGGTCGCACGAGGCGACCCCGATCCGGGCGTCCCCGACATCGATCGAGAGACGGCGTCCCCTGCGCATCAGGCCCTCTCGGCGACCAGGCGCTCGACCGCGTCGATGGCGTCGCCGACGGCCTCCGGGTTCTGGCCACCGCCCTGGGCGACGTCGGGCTTGCCGCCTCCGCCGCCGCCGAGGGTCTTGGCGGCGGCGCGGACCAGCTCGCCGGCCTTGAGCCCGCGCTCACGGGCGGCCTCGTTGGTGGCGATGACGGTCAGCGGACGTCCGTTGGCGGTGGTGAACAACGCCACGACGGCGGGACGGTCGCCGGCCCCCGACAGTTGCTGCAGCCGGCCGCGGACGTCCAGGACCAGCTTGCGCAGGTCGTCGGCGGACGTACCGTCCGGGACCTGACCGGTGACCAGCGCCGTGCCGCGGACGTCCTTGGCGTTCTCGGCGAGACCGGCGGCGGCCTGGAGGACCTTCTCGGCGCGGAACTTCTCGATCTCCTTCTCGGCGTCCTTGAGCTTGCCGAGCATGGTGGCGATCTTCTCCGGAAGCTCCTCCGGACGGCCCTTGACCAGCTCCTGGAGCTGGGCGACGACCGTGTGCTCCTTGGCGAGGAAGTTGTAGGCGTCGACACCGACGAGGGCTTCGATACGGCGCACGCCGGAACCGATCGACGACTCGCCGAGCAGCTTCACCAGACCCAGCTGCGAGGTGTTGTGCACGTGCGTGCCACCGCACAGCTCCTTGGAGAAGTCGCCGATGGTGACGACGCGGACCCGCTCGCCGTACTTCTCGCCGAACTCGGCGATGGCGCCCTGCTTCTTGGCCTCGTCGATGCTCATGACCTCGGCCTGGACATCGAGCTCACGGGCCAGGACCTCGTTGATCCGCTGTTCGACGTCGGTCAGCACCGCGCCGGGGACGGCGGCCGGCGAACCGAAGTCGAAGCGGAAACGCCCCGGCGAGTTCTCGGAGCCGGCCTGCGCGGCCGTCGGGCCGAGGGCGTCGCGCAGCGCCTGGTGGGTGAGGTGGGTGGCGCTGTGGGCGCGGGCGATGGCCCGGCGCCGCCTGACGTCGATGGCGGCGTAGGCGGAGGCGCCCACGGTCACCTCGCCGACCTGCACCGAGCCCTTGTGTACGGAGACGCCCGGGACGGGCTGCTGCACGTCGCGGACCTCGATGACGGCGCCCGTGTCGAGCTTGATGCGGCCCTGGTCGGCGAGCTGGCCGCCGCCCTCGGCGTAGAAGGGGGTGCGGTCGAGGACGACCTCGACCTCGTCGCCCTCCGAGGCGGCCGGCGAGGGCACGCCGTCGACGAGCAGGCCGACGACGGTCGACTCGCCCTCCGTGTGCGTGTAGCCGGTGAACTCGGTCGAGCCGGAGGTGTCGGCGACCTCGCGGTAGGAGGACAGATCGGCATGGCCGGTCTTCTTGGCCTTGGCGTCGGCCTTGGCGCGCTCCCGCTGCTCCTTCATCAGACGGCGGAAGCCGTCCTCGTCCACGGACAGGCCTTGTTCGGCGGCCATCTCGAGGGTGAGGTCGATCGGGAAGCCCCAGGTGTCGTGGAGCAGGAAGGCCTTGTCGCCGGAGAGGACGGTCGAGCCGGCGTTGCGGGCCTCGGTGACGGCGCCGTCCAGCACGTTCGTGCCGGCGTTCAGCGTCTTGAGGAAGCGGGCCTCCTCGGCGAGCGCGACGGTCTCGACCCGCTTGCGGTCGGTCTCCAGCTCCGGGTACTGCTGCCCCATGGTCTTGACGACCACGTCGACCAGCGCGGAGACGACGGGGCCGGTGGCACCGAGGAGCCGCATGTTGCGGATGGCGCGGCGCATGATGCGGCGCAGGACGTAGCCACGGCCCTCGTTGCCGGGGGTGACGCCGTCGCCGATGAGCATCACCGACGTACGGATGTGGTCGGCGACCACGCGGAGCGAGACGTCCGACTCGTGGCTGTCGCCGTAGCGGACGCCGGTGAGCTCCGTGGCCTTGTCGATGACGACGCGCAGGGTGTCCGTCTCGTACATGTTCTGCACGCCCTGCAGGATCATGGCGAGACGTTCGAGGCCGAGACCGGTGTCGATGTTCTTGCTCGGCAGGTCGCCGACGATCTCGAAGTCCTCCTTGCCGGAGCCCTCGCCGCGCTCGTACTGCATGAAGACCAGGTTCCAGATCTCCACGTAGCGCTCGTCGTTGACGGCCGGGCCGCCCTCGGGGCCGAACTCGGGGCCGCGGTCGTAGTTGATCTCCGAGCAGGGACCGCACGGTCCGGGGACGCCCATGGACCAGAAGTTGTCCTTCTTCCCCAGGCGCTGGATGCGCTCGGCGGGGACGCCGACGACCTCCCGCCAGATGCGCTCGGCCTCGTCGTCGTCGAGGTAGACCGTGATCCAGAGCTTCTCGGGCTCGAGGCCGTAGCCGCCCTTGTCCTGAGGTGAGGTCAGCAGCTCCCAGGCGTACTTGATGGCCCCTTCCTTGAAGTAGTCGCCGAAGGAGAAGTTGCCGCACATCTGGAAGAACGTGCCGTGGCGGGTGGTCTTGCCGACCTCTTCGATGTCGGGGGTGCGCACGCACTTCTGCACGCTGGTGGCGCGCGGGGCGGGCGGCTTGGTCTCGCCCAGGAAGTACGGCTTGAAGGGGACCATGCCCGCGTTGACCAGCAGCAGAGTCGGGTCGTCCGCGATGAGCGACGCCGAAGGCACGACGGTGTGCCCGCGCTCCTCGAAGAAGCTCAGCCAGCGGCGGCGGATTTCAGCCGACTCCATCAGTGGTCCTCATTCCGGTTGTACGAGCGCTTCTCGTCAAGCATCTCGTAGTGCTTCTTGTCGTGCTTGTGGTTTTCCAGGGCGGCCCGGCGGCGCTGTGCGGGAAGTCCCCGGTCGACGGGGCGCTCGATCCCCAGCGCCTCGTCGAGCTCGGCCTCGCGCTGGGCCATCCCGGCCCGGACGTCGAGGGCGAAGTCCTTGAGCCGGTGCCCGGTCTCGATCGCCTTGTTCGCCGCCTGGGCGGCGAGGCTCTCGGGGGTCAGCTGCCTGAGCTTGCGGTTGACCTTGGTGGTGGCCCACACGCCTGCTGCGGCGCCGGCGGTGAACCAGAACGCACGACGGAACATCGGGTCTCAGTCCTTCTGCTTCCGGCGCCTCGCGGCCGGTACGGTGCGGCCGACGACGACCGTGCGCCGGGTCTGCGCGGGCGGCGCGACGTCCTTGTTGCGGCTCATCGCGCGGCGCACTCCGTAGCCGAACGCGGCGACCTTCACGAGCGGGCCGCCGAACGTCGAGGCGACGGTGGTGGAGAGCGCCGACGCGTTCGAGGTGACCTCCTGGACGTCGGAGGCGATGGCGTCGACCCGGTCGAGCTGGGTCTGCGCGGAGCGGACGGTGGCGGAGGCGTCGGCCAGCAGCGGCACCGCCTGTTCGGTCACCTCCGCCATCAGCTTGGTGGTCGCCCTGAGCGTCTGGGCCAGCCTCACCAGCACCACGGCGAGGAAGGAGACCAGGATCGCCCAGAAGACGGCCACCAGGATCCCGGCAACCTCTCCACCGGTCACGCTGCACCGCTCTCTGCTCGTCGAGGGTCACTTCGAAAGTCTTCGTCCGACCCTATCGCGCCCGAGGTCGGACCCCGTAACGGATCAGTGACCGCAGAACGGGAGTTGCGGGGATTCTACGGGCCGCCGCCCCCGCTCACGCTCCGTGTTCTCCGGCGCGGGGATGCGGAACGCGAGAGCCCGCCGCTCCCCCGCCGGTGAGGGCGGAGAGGCGGCGGGCCGTGGCGCGAAGGCCGGTGGTACCGCGCCGCTGGATCAGCGGGCGTAGTACTCGACGACGAGCTGCTCGTCGCAGATCACCGGGATCTCCTTGCGGTTCGGCTCCCGGTCCAGGCGGAAGGCGAGCGCCTTGAGGTTGACCTGCAGGTAACGCGGGGTCTCACCGTCGGGCGCGTAGCCACCCTCACGGGCGACCTGGAACGGGTGCTTGTCGCGCGAGCGCTCGCGGACCGTGATGACGTCGTCCGGGCGGACACGGAACGACGGCTTGTCGACCTTGCCGCCGTTGACCTCGATGTGGCCGTGGACGACCATCTGACGGGCCTGGTAGATCGTCCGGGCGATGCCGGAGCGGAGCACCAGGGCGTCGAGACGGCGCTCGAGCTCGATGATCAGGGCCTCACCGGTCTTGCCCTGCACCTTGCTGGCGCGCTCGTAGGCGCGGACCAGCTGACGCTCGGAGACGTCGTACTGCGCACGAAGGCGCTGCTTCTCGAGCAGACGGACCTTGTAGTCCGAGTTCTGCTTGCGGCCGCGGCCGTGCTCACCCGGCGGGTAGGGGCGAGCCTCGAAGTACTTGACGGCCTTCGGCGTCAGGGCGATGCCGAGAGCACGCGACTTCTTGACCTTGGGTCGCGACTGGTTCACGGGGAACCTACCTCCATGTAAGTTAGGTGAGCCTTACCTTATTCGAGGAGGACGTAATGTCTCGACCGCATGGGATCCCCCTGCCCAGTGCGCATCGCAGTTCGGACGACTCGACGGAATCGATGTCCGCTTGCGACGACGATGAACAAGGTCAGCCGCGTCCCAGGGAAGGCGCCCGGCAGCCCACCGAAGCCGAGCGCGTACGAACCCTCGTTGAGAACAACGCCTCAGTATCCCTCACGCTGCCGGGTGCTCGCGACCACGGTCCCGGCCACTGGGAACCCGCCGCACGCACCGTGACGCCCGAGGGGGACGTTGTTCTCCTTGTGCCATGGGATTCTCCCACGGCCCGGGCTGCCGCCTACGCCCAGGACGACGACCTGACCTGCGTGATGGAGATCACCGATGTCGCCCCCGTCGCGGTGCGGCAGCGGATCCGCGGCCGGGCCCGGCTGGCCGGCTGGCTCACCGCCGTGCGCAACGACGACCGTGCGCGGTACGGGCGGCTGCTCGCCGAGCGGCACCCCGAGCACTCCTCCGCGTGCACCGAGGCGGATCGACCCGCCTGGATGCTCGTCCGACTGGAGACCGGTGAGATCTCGGTGGACGACCTGTGGGGTGCGGGCAGCGCCGAGCCCGCGGACCTCGGGACGGCCGAGCCCGACCCCGTCGCACGGCACGAGGCGGAGCTGCTGCAGCATCTGCACTCGGCACACGGCGAACAGGTACGCGGACTGGCCGGTCTGCTCGGGGAGCGCGCCGGCGAGGCGGGCGACGCGGTACGGGACGTGGTGCCGCTGGCACTCGACCGGTTCGGGCTGCGGCTGCGCTGCACCACCGCGGACGGCCGTACCTTCGACGCGCGCTTCGACTTCCCCGAGCCCGTGAAGGACACCGGGGGGCTGCGGCACTCGATGCACACCCTCTTCGCCGCTGCCATGGGGTGACCGGACGCCGCACCGGGCGGCCGGGTCAGGCACCCGGCGGGGTCCCGCCGCGCAGTCGCTCGCGGACCTTCTCGACCACGTCCGCGTAGCGCGCCTCGGCGCCGTACCGTGTCGGCTCGTAGTAGCGCCTGCCGTGGACGGCGTCCGGCGCGTACTGCTGCGGGGCGATCGCGCCCGGGACGTCGTGCGGATACACATAGCCCTGGGCGTGGCCGAGCTTCGCCGCGCCCTTGTAGTGGCCGTCGCGCAGATGGCGCGGAACGGGTCCCGCCAGTCCGTTTCGCACGTCCGCCAGGGCGGCGCCTATCGCCGTCGTGGCGGCGTTGGACTTCGGCGCCAGGGCCAGCGCGATGGTGGCGTGGCTCAGGGTGAGCGCCGCCTCCGGGAAACCGATCATGGCCACGGCCTGCGCGGCCGCGACGGCGGTCGGCAGCGCCGTCGGATCGGCGAGCCCGATGTCCTCGCTGGCCGAGATCATCAGCCGCCGGGCGATGAAGCGCGGATCCTCCCCGGCCTCGATCATCCGCGCCAGGTAGTGCAGCGCGGCGTCCACGTCCGAGCCCCGGATGGACTTGATGAGCGCGCTCGCCACGTCGTAGTGCTGGTCGCCGTCCCGGTCGTACTTCACCGCCGCCCGGTCGACCGTCTCCTCGACGGTCCGGAGGAAGATCTCCGCCTCGCCCTTGGCGAGCGCGGCACCCGCCGCGGCCTCCAGCGCGGTCAGGGCGCGTCTCGCGTCTCCCCCGGCGATCCGCAGCAGATGCTCCTCGGAGTCGTCGGGCAGGGTCACGGCCCCGTCGAGACCGCGCTCCTCGGTCAGGGCCCGGCGCAGCAGAGCGCACACGTCGTCGTCGGTCAGCGGCTCCAGCGTGAGCAGCAGGGAGCGGGACAGCAGCGGGGAGATCACCGAGAAGTACGGGTTCTCGGTCGTGGCGGCGATCAGCGTCACCCAGCGGTTCTCGACGGCGGGGAGCAGGGAGTCCTGCTGGGCCTTGCTGAAGCGGTGGATCTCGTCGAGGAAGAGGACGGTCTCCTTGCCGAATCCGCCCGCGGCGCGGCGGGCCCCGTCGATGACCGTCCGGACCTCCTTGACGCCGGCGGTGATCGCGGAGAGCTCGACGAAGCGCTTGTTGGTCGCCTTGGAGACGACGTACGCCAGGGTCGTCTTGCCCGTGCCGGGCGGACCCCAGAGGATCACCGAGGAGGCTCCCGCCGGCCCGCCGGAGCCCTCGCCGACGAGCCGGCGCAGCGGGGACCCCGGCTTGAGCAGGTGCTGCTGGCCGACGACCTCGTCGAGGGTGCGGGGACGCATGCGGACGGCCAGCGGGCTCGCCGACGGGTCCTTCTCCTGGCGTTCCTCGGCGGCGGCGGTGAAAAGATCGGGCTCCACGTGATGAAGCCTAAGTGAGGGGACTGACAGCCTCCGTCGGGGTGCCTCCGGGCCGGGCCCCGCCAGGGCACCGGCCGTCGTGCGCCCTTCGGCTCAGCCGAGCCAGAAGTCCCACCAGCGCGTCAGGATCAGCATGCCGATGACGCCGGTGTGCAGCACCGGCAGGACCCAGGTGAACTCGGCAAGGAAGCCCTTCGCCCAGGCCGGGGCCGGCAGCAGTCCGTTGCGGATGTTGTGCGAGGTGACGTACCAGAACATGAAGATCGTGGCGACCCAGGCCAGGCAGCACCAGAGGCACAGGGCGTTGATGCTGTACAGCGACTGGTACTGGAGCCAGGTGCAGAACGCGACGCCGAAGAGCGTGCCCGCGTTGAACGTCAGCCAGTACCAGCGGCGGAAGCGGGCACCCGCGAGGAGGCTCATGCCGACGCCGATCACGACGGCGTAGGTGACGAGGCCGAGCATCGGGTTGGGGAAACCGAACGCCGAGGCCTGCTCGCTCTCCATCACGTTGCCGCAGGAGACGATCGGGTTCAGGCTGCAGCCGGGGGTGAAGGTCGTCCCGGCGATCTTGGCCTCGAGGATCTTGAACTTGTCGATCGTGATGATCCACGCGGCCAGCAGCCCGGCCGCTCCGGTGATCACCAGCAGCCATGCGAACGCACGGCTGCCGCCGACGGCGCCGCGCACCCGCTCCGCTTCCCGGCCGGAGGACACGCCGTCAACCGCTGCAGTCGTCATATCGCCGTTTCCATCGCTCGGTCACTGCTCTGGCACGGTCATTCTGCCGCACTCACGCCCCTGTCCACCGTTCGGTGGACGTAAGGATCCGGCTCCGCCCCCGGGACGGGAACGCGAAGGCCCGGCCCCGGCGGGCCGGGCCTTCGGACGCACGCGTCCCGCTCAGGTGAGCCTCGCCCGGATCTCCTCCACCACCGAGTCGAGGGCGACAGGCGCCTGCTCGCCGGACTCCATGTCCTTGAGCTGCACCACACCGTCCGCGAGGTCCCGCTCGCCGGCGACGATCGCGTACCGGGCGCCGCTGCGGTTGGCGTTCTTCATGGCCCCCTTGAGACCCTTGCCGCCGTACGCGAAGTCGGCGGCGACCCCTGCCCTGCGCAGCCCGGTGACGACGCCGAAGAGCGCGCGGCGCGCCTCCTCGCCGAGTGGGACCGCGAACACGCTGGTGGACGCGGGCAGTTCGAGCTCGATGCCCTCGGCCTCCAGCGCCAGGACCGTGCGGTCCACGCCGAGCGCCCAGCCGACCGACGGCAGCGCCGGGCCGCCGATCATCTCGGACAGCCCGTCGTAGCGCCCTCCGCCGCCCACCGCGGACTGCGAGCCGAGTCCGTCGTGGACGAACTCGAACGTCGTGCGCGTGTAGTAGTCCAGTCCGCGCACCAGCTTCTCGTCGTCCTCGAAGGCCACGCCGGCCGCCGTCAGCAGCTCGCGCACCTCCTCGTGGTAGGTCTTGCACGCGTCGCACAGGTAGTCGCGCAGCAGTGGCGCGCCCACGAGCTGCTTCTGGACCGAGTCGCGCTTGTCGTCCAGCACCCGCAGCGGGTTGATGTCGACGCGGCGGCGGGTGTCCTCGTCCAGGTCGAGCCCGCGCAGGAAGCCCTGGAGCGCGTCCCGGTAGACGGGGCGGCACTCCTTGTCGCCGAGCGAGTTCAGCAGGATCCGGAAGTCGCTCAGGCCCAGCGAGCGGTACGCCTGGTCGGCGAGGATGATCAGCTCGGCGTCGAGCGCCGGGTCCTCGGCACCGATGGCCTCGGCGCCGACCTGGGAGAAGTGCCTGTAGCGGCCCTTCTGGGGCCGCTCGTAGCGGTAGTACGAGCCCGAGTACCAGAGCTTCACCGGCAGGTTGCCGGACTTGTGGAGGTTGGCCTCCAGCGCGGCGCGCAGCACGGACGCGGTGCCCTCGGGGCGCAGGGCCAGCCTGTCGCCGCCCTTGGTCTCGAAGGCGTACATCTCCTTGGTCACGATGTCGGTGGACTCGCCGACGCCGCGCGCGAACAGCTCCACGTTCTCGAAGCCGGGCGTCTCGATGTAGCCGTAACCGGAGTTGCGGAGCGGCGCGGCGATCGCCTCGCGCACCGCCAGGTACTTCGCGGAGTCGGGCGGGATCAGGTCGTACGTGCCCTTGGGGGCCTGGAAGGTCGTCACGGAAGGTCTCGTCACATTCCTCGTCGGGGAGCGGCGGTGCCGCCGTCTCCCTGGCCGGCGGCCACCTCCCGCAGATACGGGTTGGCGACGCGCTCGCGGCCGATGGTCGTCTGGGGGCCGTGGCCGGACAGCACCACGGTCGAGTCGTCGAGCGGCAGGCACACGCGGGCCAGCGAGTCGAGCATCTCGGCCATGTCACCGCCGGGCAGGTCGGTGCGTCCGATGGAGCCGGCGAACAGCAGGTCGCCCGAGAAGAAGACCGGCGGCCGCCCCTCATCGTGTGAGTTGGCCGCGGCCTCGGGCAGACCGAACGTCACCGACCCCTTGGTATGGCCGGGCGCGTGCCGCACGGTCATCTCCAGACCCGCCAGCTTCAGCGCGGCGCCGTCGTGGAGCTCGTGTACGTCGTCGGGCTCCCCCACGGTCAGCTCGCCCAGGAGCGGCATCCCGAAGGAGCGGCCGAGGGCCTTCTCCGGGTCGCTCATCATGTACCGGTCGGCGGGGTGGATCCACGCGGGTACGCCATGGGCCCCGCACACCGGGACGACCGAGGCGACGTGGTCGATGTGGCCGTGGGTGAGCACCACGGCGACGGGCTTGAGCCGATGCTTCCTGAGCGTCTCCTCGACTCCCTCGGCGGCCTGGTGGCCCGGGTCGATGATCACGCACTCCTCGCCTGCGGCCGGGGCGACCAGGTAGCAGTTGGTCCCCCAGGCCCCTGCGGGGAACCCGGCAATAAGCACGATCGTCCTCAGTGTGTCGTCCGACGGGGATATTGCGTCACGGATTGCAACAGGTCAGAGCCTACCGGCGCTGCTCATTTCACAGCCAACCCGTATACGGTACGGGCACACCCGTGCCCCACGGATCACACCATCACCAAGGAGAAGACCCGGTGGTCAGCAGCGATCAGCGGCGGCGCCAGCTCGCCAGGGAGAAGTTCGAGCGGCAGCAGCGGCGCCGTGAGGAGGCCCGCAGGAAGGCCAAGCGCCGCAACGCGGTCATCGCGGCGGGTCTCGCCGTCGCGGTGGCGGCGGGCGGCGCCGCGTACCTCTCGGTCGGTCTGGCGGACGGCGACTCGGGGGACGACGCCTCGCAGCAGGCCGCCCCGACGCCGACGCCCACCGAGAGCGAGAGCGCCGCGCCCGAGCCGAAGATGGCCGTCGACGCGAAGGGGACGTACCGGATGTCGCTGGACACAAGCCAGGGCGCCGTGGCGTTCACGATGGATGCCGCGAAGACGCCCCGCACGGTGAACTCGTTCAAGCACCTCGCGGACAAGGGCTTCTTCGACGGAACCACGTGCCACCGACTGACCACGGAGGGCATCTTCGTGCTGCAGTGCGGAGACCCGAAGGGCGACGGCACCGGCGGACCGGGCTACACGATCCCGGACGAGAACCTGACGGCGCTCGGCAAGCCGGCCGCGGACGGCAAGGTCACGTACCCGGCGGGCACCGTGGCCATGGCGAACACGGGGCAGCCGAACAGCGGCGGCAGCCAGTTCTTCCTCGTCTACAAGGACAGCAAACTGCCGCCGTCGTACACGCCGTTCGGCACGATCGACGGGGCCGGACTGTCCGTGGTCAAGGCCGTCGGGGCGGCGGGCGCCGTCGGCGGGGCCACGGACGGCGCCCCCGCGAAGGCCGTCACGGTGGAGAAGGCGGCGGTCAGCAAGGGGTGACCCCGGCGAATTCGGCGGCGCCGAGTGCGGACAGCCGGGCGGCCGGTCGCCTAGATTGGCGTTGTGCAGCGCGGGCTGGGTCCGCGTTGCGGGAGGGCGGGCGATGCCCGTCCAGGAAACTGTGGACGATGCCCGGGGGCCCGAGCCCCTCGGGGCATCATGTGGAGGAGGCGCTGTGAGCAGCGACCCGTGGGGCCGCGTCGACGAGACGGGCACCGTGTACGTGCGGACTTCCGACGGTGAGAAGGTCGTCGGATCGTGGCAGGCCGGCTCTCCCGAGGAGGCACTGGCCTACTTCGAGCGCAAGTACGAGGGCTTGGTTGTCGAGATCGGCCTCCTCGAGAAGCGGGTGAAGACCACCGATCTGTCGCCGAAAGACGCGATGACCGCGATCGACCACATTCGCGGGCAGATCGACGAGCACCACGCGGTCGGCGACCTCGAGGCGCTGAGCAAGCGGCTGGACGCGCTGGTGACCTCGGTCGAGTCCCGGCGCGAGGAGCGCAAGGCCCAGAAGGCGAAGCAGACCGACGAGGCCCGGCACGCCAAGGAGGCCCTGGTCGCCGAGGCCGAGGAGCTGGCGCAGAGCGAGCAGTGGCGGGCGGCCGGCGAGCGACTGCGGGCTCTCGTGGACACCTGGAAGGGCCTGCCGAGGCTCGACCGGAAGTCCGACGACGAGCTGTGGCACCGCTTCTCCCACGCGCGGTCGGCGTTCTCCAAGCGCCGCAAGGCGCACTTCGCCGCGCTGGACGCGCAGCGCGAGGTGGCCCGGCAGACGAAGGAGCGGCTGGTCGCCGAGGCCGAGGCACTGTCCGGATCGACCGACTGGGGTCCCACGGCCGCGCGCTACCGCGAGCTGATGGCGGAGTGGAAGGCCGCGGGCCGCGCGCAGCGCGAGCACGAGGAGGACCTGTGGAACCGCTTCCGCGGGGCCCAGGACATCTTCTTCGCCGCGCGCAGCGGGGTGTTCGCGGAGCGGGACGCCGAGCAGTCCGAGAACCTGAAGCTCAAGGAAGAGCTGGCGGTCGAGGCGGAGAGGCTGGTGCCGGTGACGGATCTGAAGGCCGCGCGAGCCGCCTTCCGCTCCATCAACGAGCGCTGGGAGGCCATCGGTCACGTCCCGCGTGATGCCCGCCCGAAGGTCGAGGGCCGGATGCACGCCGTGGAGCGGGCGATCCAGGAGGCCGAGGAGGCCGAGTGGCGCCGCACCAACCCCGAGGCGCGGGCGCGTGCCGAGGGCCTGACGGGTCAGCTGCAGGCCGCGGTCGACAAGCTGCGCACGCAGATCGACGCGGCCCGTGCGGCCGGCAACAACGCGAAGGCCGACAAGCTCTCGCGTGAGCTCGAGGGACGTCAGGCGCTGCTCGACCAGGCGCTGAAGGGCCTGGAGGAGTTCGGCGGCTGACACCGCACACGGATACGGGACGGGCCCGGCGGCATCTGCATCTGCCGCCGGGCCCGTCCCGTACACCGCGGGCTGCGTCGTCCCGGCGCGCGCCTGCGCCGGAGAGCCCGGGACGGTCCACCGGCCGGCCTCACCGGCGCCCGGGTCGGCGGCCGCTACGGGCGCCGCGCCGACGTCACGCGGTAGACGTCGTAGACGCCCTCGACCCCGCGGACCGCCTTCAGGACGTGACCCAGGTGTTTCGGGTCGCCCATCTCGAAGGTGAAGCGCGAGGTGGCGACACGGTCGCGGGAGGTCTGGACGGCCGCGGAGAGGATGTTGACGTGCTGGTCGGACAGCACGCGGGTGACGTCCGACAGCAGCCGGGAACGGTCCAGCGCCTCGACCTGGATGGCGACGAGGAAGACCGAGGACTGCGTCGGCGCCCACTCGACGTCGAGCATGCGCTCGGGCTGTTGCGACAGCGAGTCCACGTTGACACAGTCCGCCCGGTGCACGGAGACGCCGCTGCCGCGGGTGACGAACCCGATGATCGGGTCTCCGGGGACGGGCGTGCAGCAGCGGGCGAGCTTCACCCAGACGTCGTCGACACCCTTGACGACCACGCCCGGATCGGCGTTGGCTCGGCGCTTGCGGCCACGGCTGCGGGACGGCGGCGTCGACTCGGCGATGTCCTCGCTGGCCGCCTCCTCGCCGCCGAGTGCCTGCACGAGCTTCTGGACGACGCCCTGCGCGGCGACATGGCCCTCGCCGATCGCCGCGTACAGCGACGAGATGTCGGGGTAGCGCATCTCGTGCGCGAGCGTGACCAGCGAGTCCCCGGTGAGAATGCGCTGGATCGGCAGGTTCTGCTTGCGCATCGCCCGCACGATGGCGTCCTTGCCCTGCTCGATCGCCTCGTCACGGCGCTCCTTGGAGAACCAGGCCCGGATCTTGTTCCTGGCCCGGGGCGACTTGACGAAGCCCAGCCAGTCGCGCGAGGGGCCCGCACCGGTCGCCTTGGACGTGAAGACCTCGACCAGGTCGCCGTTGTCCAGCGTCGACTCGAGGGGGACGAGCCGGCCGTTGACGCGGGCGCCTATCGTGCGGTGGCCGACCTCGGTGTGGACGGCGTACGCGAAGTCGACGGGCGTGGCGCCCGCGGGGAGCGCTATGACGTCGCCCTTCGGCGTGAACACGAAGACCTCGTTGCGGGAGAGGTCGAAGCGCAGGGACTCCAGGAACTCGCCCGGGTCCTCGGTCTCCTTCTGCCAGTCCAGCAACTGCCGCAACCACGCCATGTCGTTGATGGCGTCCTTGTCCTTGCCCGAGCCCTTGGGGACGTCGGTACGGATCTTGGAAGCGCCGGCGACGGCCTCCTGCTTGTACTTCCAGTGCGCGGCGATGCCGTACTCGGCCCTGCGGTGCATGTCGAACGTGCGGATCTGCAGCTCGACCGGCTTGCCGCTGGGCCCGATGACCGTCGTGTGCAGCGACTGGTACATGTTGAACTTCGGCATCGCGATGTAGTCCTTGAACCGCCCCGGAACGGGGTTCCAGCGGGCGTGGACCGTGCCGAGCGCGGCGTAGCAGTCGCGGACGGTGTCGACGAGGACGCGGATGCCGACCAGGTCGTAGATCTCCGCGAAGTCACGGCCGCGGACGATCATCTTCTGGTAGACGCTGTAGTAGTGCTTCGGCCGGCCGGTGACGGTGGCCTTGATCCGGGCGGCGCGCAGATCGGACTGCACCTCGTCCGTCACTATCGCCAGGTACTCGTCGCGCTTGGGGGCGCGCTCGGCGACGAGACGGACGATCTCGTCGTACATCTTGGGGTAGAGGATCGCGAAGGCGAGGTCCTCGAGCTCCCACTTGATGGTGTTCATGCCCAGCCGGTGGGCCAGTGGAGCGTAGATCTCGAGGGTCTCGCGGGCCTTCTTCTCCTGCTTCTCCCGCTTGAGGTAGCGCATCGTGCGCATGTTGTGCAGGCGGTCCGCGAGCTTGATGACCAGGACGCGCGGATCCTTGGCCATGGCGACGACCATCTTGCGGACCGTCTCCGCCTGGGCGGCCTCGCCGAACTTGACCTTGTCCAGCTTGGTGACGCCGTCGACGAGCAGGGCCACCTGGTCGCCGAAGTCCCGGCGCAGGGTGTCCAGCCCGTACTCGGTGTCCTCGACGGTGTCGTGCAGCAGCCCTGCCATCAGCGTGGCGGGATCCATGCCGAGCTCGGCGAGGATCGTGGTGACGGCGAGCGGATGCGTGATGTAAGGATCGCCGCTCTTGCGCTTCTGGCCACGGTGCCAGCGCTCGGCGACCTGGTAGGCGCGCTCGATCTGGCGCAGCGTGGCGGTCTCGATCTTCGGGTCGTTGCCGCGGACGATCCGCAGCAGCGGCTCGAGCACCGGGTTGTACGGGCTGGAGCGCTGGACGCCCAATCGGGCCAACCGGGCGCGGACCCGGTTGGAGGAGCCGCCGGAGCGCGCGGGCGCCGGGGCGGGCGGGGCGGGCTTCGGGGCGGTCACGGGAACGGAGGCCGGGCCGCTGGCACTCCCCTGAGCGCCCGCGGTCCGTTCCGCGTGCTTCTTCTCGGGCGTGGCAGGGGCCGCGACAGCCTTGTCGGCCTGCTGCTCGGGCTGCGCGGTGGCGGGACGGGCCTCGTCTGGCAAGAGCGCTCCTCGTGCGGGTCCGGGTCCCCCGGTCAGGCCCGGAAGGCCATGGTATCGACCCCGGGCGTTCACCTCGCCCCGGGACGGGGACTGTCCACAACGCGGAACGGGCACCCGGTGTTCCCGTATGCCCGTTCCCGTGCCGTCACGGAGGTGCCGAGCAGGTCAGACCGTGAGCAGCGCCTCCAGCGGAGCGCCCTGCAGCGCGGGCTCCAGGCGGGCACGCCCGCCGAGGAAACCCAGCTCCATGAGGATCGCGACGCCCGCGACCTCGGCTCCGGCCCGGCGGATCAGCTCCAGCGAGGCCTCGGCGGTGCCGCCGGTGGCGAGGACGTCGTCGATCACCATGACCCGGTCGTCGCCGCCCAGGTCCTCGGCGTGGATCTCGATCTCGGCCGTGCCGTACTCCAGCTCGTACGCCTGCGACAGCGTCGCCCCGGGGAGCTTGCCCGCCTTGCGCACGGGGATGAAGCCGAGGCCGGCGCGGACCGCGACCGGGGCGGCGAGGATGAATCCCCGGGCCTCCAGGCCGACGACCTTCGTCGCGCCGTGCCGGGCGCACACGCCGGCGAGGGCGTCGGTGAGCGCGGTGAAGGCCGCCGGATCCGCGAGCAACGGGGTGATGTCCTTGAACATCACGCCCGGCTGCGGGTAGTCGGAGACGTCCCGGATACGGCTGAGCAACAGCTCCCGCATGTCCGCGATCATCGGCGCCTTCCCGAGGGACGGCCCCGGCCGCGGCCGCGCTGGCCGACGACCGCTCCGGCCGTGGCCGCCTCGCCGGGCAGGGCGTCCTGGGACTCGCCGTGGGACTCCGCGTCGCCGTCCTCGCCCGACTCGCCCTTGGCGGCGGCCGCCGCGCGCTTGGCGAGGACCCGCTTCTTCAGGGCCTTCATCGCGGGCTCGCGCTCCTTGAGGTCGGCGACCAGCGGAGTGGCGATGAAGATCGACGAGTAGGCACCGGCGGCGAGACCGACGAAGAGCGACAGCGAGATGTCGTTCAGCATGCCCGCGCCGAGGAAGCCGCCGCCGATGAACAGCAGGCCGGCGACCGGCAGCAGCGCCACGACCGTGGTGTTGATGGAACGGACCAGGGTGCTGTTGATCGACCGGTTGGCGATCTCGCCGTACGTCCAGCGGGTCTGCTTGGTGATGTCCTTCGTGCCTTCCTTGAGACTGTCGAAGACCACCACCGTGTCGTACAGCGAGTAACCGAGGATCGTGAGCAGACCGATCACCGTGCCCGGCGTGACCTCGAACCCGACGAGCGCGTAGATGCCCACCGTGATCGTGATGTCGTGGATCAGCGCCACGAGCGCGGCGAGCGCCATGCGCCACTCGAAGGCGATCGCCAGGTAGATCACCACGAGAATCATGAACACGCCGAGGCCGGTCCACGCCTTGCTGGCGATCTGCTCGCCCCAGCTCGGACCGACCAGTTCTGCGTTGATCTGGCCCGCCGGGATCTTCAGGTCCTCGGAGAGCTCCTTGCCGACCTGGTTGGCCTCTTCGGTGTCCAGCTCGCTGACCTGGATGCGCAGGGTGCCGTTGCCGAGCTTCTGGACGATCGCCGGATGGCCGGAGGCCTCCTGCGCGTACTCCTGGGCCTGGGTGACGGACACGCTCGTCTTCGGGGTGGTGAAGACGGCACCGCCCTTGAACTCGATGCCCATGTTCAGACCCCGCACCGCCAGGCCGACGATGGCCGTGATGGTGATCAGGATCGAGATTCCGTACCAGATCTTCCGCTTGCCGACGAAGTCGTAGCCGACCTCACCGCGGTAGAGCCTGGCGCCAAGGGTGCCGAGACGCGACATCTCACGCCTCCTTCGGGTGGACGGGGGCGGAGACACGGCGCGAGCGGCGCAGCGGCGGCTTGGCGCCGAGTCGCTTCGGGTCCAGACCGGACCAGGGGTGTCCGCTCGCGAAGAACTTCGTGCGGGCGAGGATCGTCATCAGCGGCTTGGTGAAGAAGAACACCACGACCACGTCGAGCAGGGTGGTCAGACCGAGGGTGAACGCGAAGCCCTGGACCTTGCCGACGGTCACGATGAAGAGCACCGCGGCGGCGAGGAACGAGACGAAGTCGGAGACCAGGATCGTGCGCCGGGCGCGAGGCCAGGCGCGCTCGACGGCGGGGCGCAGCGTGCGGCCCTCGCGGATCTCGTCCCGGATGCGCTCGAAGTACACGATGAACGAGTCGGCGGTGATTCCGATGGCGACGATGGCGCCGCAGACGGCGGGCAGGTTCAGCGCGAAGCCGATGGCCGGGCCGAGCAGCGACATCAGGGCGTAGGTCAGGATCGCCGAGGCCAGCAGGCTGAGCAGGGCGACGAGCGACAGGCCCCGGTAGTAGACCACCAGGTAGATCACGACGAGCGCTAGGCCGATGGCGCCCGCGATCAGACCGGCCTTGAGCTGCTCGCCACCGAGCGCGGGCGTCACCGTGGTGACGGTCTCCACGTTGAAGCTCAACGGGAGCGCACCGTAGGACAGGATGTTGCCGAGGTCCTGTGCCGACTCCTGGTTGAAGTTGCCCGAGATCTCGGCGCTGGCGCTGAGGGTCTGGTTGACCTGGGGCGCAGAGACGACCTCGCCGTCGAGCACGATCGCGAACTGGTTCATCGGCGACGGCTGCTGCGAGAGCTTGCCGGTGATCTTCGCGAACTTCTTCGAGCCGGCGCCCGTGAAGTCCATCTGCACGATCCAGATGCCGCGCTGCGGGTCCAGCACGCCCTTGGCGTCGTCGACGTCCTTGCCGTCGACCTCGGCCGGACCGAGCAGGTACTTCTCCCAGCCACCGACGCTGTTCTTGCCGCAGGCGACGGTGGCCTGCTCGGGCTTGGCATCCTTGCCGGCGTTGGAGCGTGCCTTCGGGTCGAGGCAGTTCAGGGTGGCGAACTGCTTCTCCAGCTCCGGATCGGCGGCGGCCCCCGCTGGGCGTGGGCGCCGGGTTCGGGCTCTCCGGGGCCTTCGGCTGGTCCGGGGCGGCACCGCTCGGCGTGGGCGAGGGCGCCTTCAGCGCGTCGGTGACGGCACGACCCTGCGTGGTCGGGCTGCTGCTCGGCGTGGTGGCCTTGTCCTTGCCGTCGGTGGCCTTGTCACCGGGCTTGCCGGACGGCGAGGCGCTCGGGCTTCCGGTGGGCTCGGGATTCGCCGGACCGGCGGGCAGCACATTGAGCACGGGACGGAAGTACAACCGCGCGGTCGTGCCGACCTGCTTCTGGGCCTGCTCCGAGTTCGTCCCCTTGGGGATGTTGACGATGATGTTCTCTTTGCCCTGGGTCTGGACCTCGGCCTCGGAGACACCCAGACCGTTGACACGACGCTCGATGATGCCGACCGCCGTGTTCATGTTGGTCTCGTTGACCGCGCTCTCCTTGCCGGGCTCCGCCTCGGCCTCGAGCGTGATCGTCGTACCGCCCGCGAGGTCGATACCGAGTCGCGGCGTGGTCTCCCCGGACCAGAACATCCCGCCGACGAGACCGGCCATGACGACCAGCATCAGCGCGAGGGTGCGCCCCGGCTTCCCCTGACCCCCCGGCGCCTTTCGGCCCTTCTTCGGTGCTGCCACCTTGTCGTTTCTCCCTGTCCAACCGTCCCGCGCCGGGTATGCGACGGGTCGGCCACGATGTGTTGTGGGGACCTGCCCCCGCGGAAGAAGTGGGCACGCACCGGGGACCGCGCGCGCCGGTGGGCGCGCCGCGGTCCCCGGTCGCGGCTACTTCGCGTCGGTCTCGCCGGCGCTCTTGTCGTCGCCCTTGGCGCCCTTGGCCTCCGGCGCCGACTCGGCGTCGTCCGCCTCGTCCTTCTTGCCGAGGTCGATCTTGGCATCCTGGGCGGCGTCGGCAGCACCCGCGTCGGTCAGCGAGGATGCGTCGTCCGGCACGATCGGCGTGTCGCTCTTGAGGTCGTCGTCCCCGTCGCCGTGCACGATCCGGTTGTACTCGGCGTCCTCCAGAACGGCCCCGATGGCGTTCTTGGCGAACACGAGGTGCACACCGGGCGCGGCCTCGAGGAGGACGGTGTCGTCGTTGACCTCCTTGACCGTGGCGTAGAGGCCGCCGATGGTCCGGACGCCGGTGCCGGGCTGCATCTGGTTCCGCATGTTCACCGCCGCCTGCTGCTTCTTCTTGGCGGAGCGGGTCATCAGGAACATGGCCCCGATGAGCACGATGAAGGGGAGGAGGGTCACGATATCCACGGGACGGAATTCCTTCGCACGACCGCGGTAGGAAGCGGCCTGGTATACGGGGGTGGGTACGCCGACCTTCACGGGCGGCATCGGCGGAGTCTAAGCGAGTCCGCATCGATGGAACAACGCCCAGCATCGCACCCCGGTTCCCGACCGGGCGACCCTCCGCGCCGTCACGTCCCGAACAGACCCTGTTGTCCGCTTGCGCCGGAGCCCTGCCCGGGCGGCACCAGGCCGAGGTGCGCCCATGCCGCCGGCGTCGCCACGCGGCCCCGAGGGGTGCGGGCCAGCAGGCCCTCCCGGACCAGGAAGGGCTCCGCGACCTCCTCGACGGTCTCCCGCTCCTCCCCCACCGCCACGGCCAGGGTCGACAGGCCGACCGGGCCGCCGCCGAACAGCTTGAGGAGCGCCTGGAGCACCGCGCGGTCGAGCCGGTCGAGGCCGCGGGCGTCCACCTCGTACACCGCCAGGGCGGCCGCCGCGATCTCACGGGTGACCCGGCCGTCCTCCTTGACCTGGGCGTAGTCGCGCACGCGGCGCAGCAGCCGGTTGGCGATGCGCGGCGTGCCCCGGGAGCGCCCGGCGATCTCCGCCGCCCCGTCCGTGTCGACCGCCACGTCCAGGAGCCGGGCGGAGCGGTGGACGACGCGCTCGAGCTCGGCGGGCTCGTAGAACTCCATGTGTGCGGTGAAGCCGAAGCGGTCGCGCAGCGGCGGGGGCAGCAGTCCGGCCCGGGTGGTGGCGCCGACCAGGGTGAACGGAGGAAGTTCCAGCGGGATGGCGGTGGCGCCGGGGCCCTTGCCGACGATCACGTCGACGCGGAAGTCCTCCATGGCCATGTAGAGCATCTCCTCGGCGGGCCGGGACATCCGGTGGATCTCGTCGAGGAACAGGACCTCGCCCTCCTGGAGGGAGGAGAGGATGGCGGCGAGGTCTCCCGCGTGCTGGATGGCCGGACCGCTGGTGATCCTGATCGGGGCGCCCATCTCGGCCGCGATGATCATGGAAAGCGTGGTCTTGCCGAGCCCGGGGGCTCCGGAGAGCAGGACGTGGTCGGCGGTGGCACCGCGCGCGAGCGCCGCCTTCAGTACGAGGTCGAGCTGTTCGCGTACGCGCTCCTGACCGACGAACTCGTCCAGCGACTTCGGCCGCAGGGCGGCCTCCACGGCCTGGTCCTCGCCGTCGGCGGAAGCCCCGACGAGCCTGCCGTCGGCGGCCTCGTCGGTCGGCGGTGCGGTGTCGTCCCAGTTCACAGTGGATTGCCTCGCGTGGGTGGACGGGTGCGGTTCGGGTCAGCGGGTGCGGTTCAGCGTCTGGAGGGCGGACTTGAGCAGGGGGCCGACCTGGGGCTCGCCCGCCGCCGCCTCCGCCTGCGGGGTCACGGCGGCGACCGCCTCGTCGGCCTCGCGGGTGGCGTAGCCGAGTCCGATCAGCGCGGCGTGCAACTGGTCGCGCCAGGACTGGGTGACGGGGGCGCCGACGGCACGGCCCGGGGCCCCGATCGGCTCGCCGAGGCGGTCCTTGAGCTCCAGCAGCAGCTTCTGGGCGCCCTTCTTCCCGATGCCGGGGACGGCCGTGAGCGCCTTCTCGTCACCCGTGGCCACCGCACGCCGCAGCGCGTCCGGGCTGTGCACCGCGAGCATCGCCTGCGCCAGCCGGGGTCCGACGCCGCTCGCGGTCTGGAGCAGCTCGAAGACCTGCCGCTCGTCGTCGTCGGCGAAGCCGTACAACGTCAGGGAGTCCTCGCGGACCACCAACGACGTGGCGAGCCGGGTCTCCTGACCCACTCTCAGCCCGGAGAGGGTGTCGGGCGTGCACTGGACGGCCATGCCGACGCCGCCGACCTCGATCACGGCGGTGGTCGGGGCGAGGGCGGCGACCGGGCCGCTCACAAAGGCGATCATGCGTTACGGCCTTTCGTCGCGTGGTGGGCGGCGACCGCCCGCTGCAGGCGGTTCTGCGCGGGCGCCCGCCAGATGTGGCAGATGGCGAGTGCGAGGGCATCGGCGGCGTCGGCCGGCTTCGGCGGCGCGTCCAGCCGCAGCAGCCGCGTCACCATCGTGCCCACCTGCGCCTTGTCGGCGCGGCCGCTGCCGGTGACGGCCGCCTTGACCTCGCTCGGGGTGTGCAGGGCGACGGGCAGTCCGCGGCGGGCCGCGCACAGCATGGCGACGGCGCTGGCCTGGGCCGTGCCCATGACCGTGCGCACATTGTGCTGGCTGAACACCCGCTCGACCGCGACCAGTTCGGGCCGGTGCGTGTCCAGCCACTGCTCGATCCCGCGTTCGACGGCGACGAGCCGGTCGCCGATCTCCGCATCCGCGGCGGTGCGGACCACGCCGACGCCGAGCATCGTCAGCGGACGGCCCGCGACGCCCTCGACGACGCCGATGCCGCACCGGGTCAGCCCCGGGTCCACCCCCAGCACACGCACACGCCCACCCCCTCTTCGCCGTCCCCCGGCCACCACCGGAAGGTGTTCCCGGCATTTGTGCAGGCTATCGGCTCCCGCTGACAACCACCGACAACGCGACGGCCGAAACGCGACGGGCCGACGGGGGTGTCCCCGTCGGCCCGTCGTACGGAGCGGGATCAGGCGTCGACCTTCTCCATGACGTCGTCCGAGACGTCGAAGTTGGCGAAGACGTTCTGCACGTCGTCGCTGTCCTCCAGCGCGTCGATCAGCTTGAAGATCTTGCGCGCGCCTTCCTCGTCCAGCTCCACCTGCATGGTCGGGACGAAGTTGGCCTCGGCCGAGTCGTAGTCGATACCTGCGTCCTGGAGCGCGGTGCGCACCGCGACCAAGTCCGTGGCCTCGCTGATGACCTCGAAGTTCCCACCCAGGTCGTTGACCTCCTCGGCACCGGCGTCCAGCACCGCGCCGAGCACGTCGTCCTCGGTCAGCTCGCCCTTCGGGAGCACGACGACGCCCTTGCGGTTGAACAGGTAGGAGACCGAGCCGGGGTCGGCCATCGAGCCGCCGTTGCGGGTCATCGCGACACGCACGTCGGAGGCGGCTCGGTTGCGGTTGTCGGTGAGGCACTCGATGAGCACCGCGACACCGTTCGGACCGTAGCCCTCGTACATGATCGTCTCGTAGTCGGCGCCGCCGGCCTCGAGGCCCGCGCCGCGCTTGACCGCGGAGTCGATGTTCTTGTTGGGGACCGACTGCTTCTTCGCCTTCTGGATGGCGTCGAAGAGGGTCGGGTTGCCGTCGACGTCGGCTCCACCGGTACGGGCCGCGACCTCGATGTTCTTGATCAGCTTCGCGAAGAGCTTGCCGCGCTTGGCGTCGATCACGGCCTTCTTGTGCTTCGTCGTGGCCCATTTAGAGTGGCCGGACATCTGCCTGTCTCCTTCGCGTAACCGATCTCTGCTGCGTTCGCCTGTGATCCTACCGGGACCGGCCCACCCGTCGCCCGACCACCGCCCCTCACGGAGCGCTCACGCGCACACCCCCCACCCGTCGCCCGACCACCGCCCCTCACGGAGCGCTCACGCGCACACCCCCCACCCGTCGCCCGACCACCGCCCCTCACGGAGCGCTCACGCGCACACCCCCCACCCGTCGCCCGACCACCGCCCCTCACGGAGCGCTCACGCGCACACCCCCCACCCGTCGCCCGACCACCGCCCCTCACGGAGCGCTCACGCGCACACCCCCCACCCGTCGCCCGACCACCGCCCCTCACGGAGCGCTCACGCGCACACCTTCTGACGCGCGGCGCGCACCATGTCGACGAACAGGGCGTGCACACGGTGGTCCCCGGTGAGCTCGGGGTGGAACGACGTGGCCAGCGCGGTGCCCTGGCGGACGGCGACGATATGGCCGTCGTGCTCGGCGAGCACCTCGACCTCGGCGCCGACGGACTCGACCCACGGGGCGCGGATGAAGACGCCCTCCACGGGACCGCCCTCGACCCCCGTGACCGCGACCGCGGACTCGAAGGACTCGTTCTGGCGACCGAAGGCGTTGCGGCGCACGATCATGTCGATGCCACCTATGGTCTCCTGGCCCGACCGCGGGTCGAGGATCTTCTCGGCGAGCATGATCAGGCCCGCGCAGGTGCCGTAGACCGGCATCCCCGCGCGCACGCGCTCACGCAGCGGCTCCATCACCCCGAAGAGATGCGCCAGCTTGGAGATGGTGGTGGACTCACCGCCCGGGATGACGAGGCCGTCGACCTCGGCGAGTTCCTCGGGGCGCCGGACCGGCCTGGCCACGGCATCGGCCGCGGCCAGGGCGATCAGGTGCTCCCGTACGTCGCCCTGCAGAGCCAGTACTCCGATGACAGGGGTGCCGGGTGTGCTCATGGGTGACTACCAGCCGCGGTTCGCGTAGCGCTCGGCCTCGGGCAGGGTGTCGCAGTTGATGCCGACCATGGCCTCGCCGAGGTTGCGGGAGGCGTCCGCGATGATCTTGGGGTCGTCGTAGAAGGTGGTGGCCTTCACGATGGCCGCGGCACGCTTGGCCGGGTCGCCGGACTTGAAGATGCCGGAGCCGACGAAGACGCCCTCGGCGCCGAGCTGGCGCATCAGCGCGGCGTCGGCGGGGGTGGCGACACCACCGGCGGAGAAGAGCACGACCGGCAGCTTGCCGAGCTGGGCGACCTCGGCGACGAGCTCGTACGGGGCGCGCAGCTCCTTGGCGGCTGCGTACAGCTCGTTGTTGTCGAAACCGCGCAGGCGGGCGATCTCGTTCTTGATCTGGCGCAGGTGGCGGACGGCCTCGACGACGTTGCCGGTGCCGGCCTCGCCCTTGGAGCGGATCATGGCCGCGCCCTCGGCGATCCGGCGCAGGGCCTCGCCCAGGTTGGTGGCGCCGCAGACGAAGGGGGTGGTGAAGGCCCACTTGTCGGAGTGGTTGACCTCGTCGGCCGGGGTGAGCACCTCGGACTCGTCGATGTAGTCCACGCCGAGCGACTGCAGGACCTGGGCCTCGACGAAGTGGCCGATGCGGGACTTGGCCATCACCGGGATCGAGACGGCGTCGATGATGCCCTCGATCATGTCCGGGTCGGACATCCGGGCCACGCCGCCGTCCTTGCGGATGTCGGCGGGGACGCGCTCCAGGGCCATGACGGCCACGGCGCCCGCGTCCTCGGCGATCTTCGCCTGCTCAGGCGTGACGACGTCCATGATCACGCCGCCCTTGAGCTGCTCGGCCATGCCTCGCTTCACGCGCGCGGTGCCGGTCTCGGGAGCCTGCGGGGAGTTGGAGAACGTGCTGGACACGATCGACCTCATTCGGTGACGACAAATGGTGCTCCGAAGAGGAAACAGTCCGGTGCCAGGCCACGGCAAGGGCCAATGGGGACCCTGTGGATCGTTTTTGATGTCGGCCTCGGGGCGGCGTGGGGGCCTCCGGGGGTGACGCGGGGCACATGCCCGTCCGGACATGGTGGAGCACGGGCGGCGGCCCGGCGCGGAGGGGCCGCCGGTTCCGGCCCGGCACGGACGATGGACCCGGCACTGAGGAACCGGGCCCAGGCCCGGCTCTGGCAAGCGGCCCGGCACCGGCGGGACGGGCTCCGGCCCGGCCCTGGCGGGGGCCCGGCACGGAGGAACCGGGCCCAGGCCCGGCACGGGCCCTGCCCCCGCAACCCGGGTGGCGGCCCGGCACGGGCGGTGACGGGCTCGGGGGTGTACCGGCCGGAGGGGCGCCTCCGGTTCCGGGCCGTGGGGCGGGCCCTACGGCCGGTCCGCGAGTGCCACCGGGGGCTCGTCGTCCATCTCGAAGGCGAGCGGGAAGGGGGCGTGTCCGGCGAGCCGGAACCAGCGGACCTTGCGGTGCCGGCGCAGCGCCCGCGCCGCCCGTACGGCGTCGTTGTGGAACCGCCGCGCCATCGGGACGCGCCGTACGGCCGCGGCCAGTTCGTCCGCGGCGTCGTCCCCCCCGGGAGCCTGCCGCACCGCCGCCACCTGTTGCGCCTCGCCGAACACGACGCGCAGCGCCTGGCTCAGCTCGCTCTCGGCGACCTCGCGGTGCTCCTCGTCCGCCTGACGGGCCGCGTGCGCGGCCTCGTAGAGCACGATCGAGGCGGCGGGGTCCAGCACTCCGGAGGTGGCGAGCTCCTGGGTGACAGAGGCGCGGCGCAGGAGCTGGGCGTCGAGTGCCGCCCGCGCGGCGTCGATCCGGGCGTGCAGGCGGTCGAGCCGGCCGGCGGTCCAGCTGAGGTACAGGCCGATGGCGACGAGCGCGACGAGGATCCAGATCAGGGTTGCGGTCACGCCGGGTCAATCTACCGGTGGGTCCTGGAGCGCCTTCGCGCCCGGGCCCCGGGCCTGCTCCGGCCGCGCCCCGACGTTCCCCGGCGCCTCAGTCGCGTGCCAGACCGAGGCGCGCCATCAGACCGCCCGGGCGTTCGTCCGCGGCCACCGAGGCCGCGCCGTCCGTCACGGTCTCGTACACGGCGAGGATGTCCGCGCCGACCGTGGACCAGTCGAAGCGCCGCACATGGGCGCTCCCGCGGGCGCTGAGCTCGGCGCGCCGGGACGGCGAGCCCAGCAGCCGGATCGCGGCGTCGGCCAGCGCGCCGGCGTCCTCGTTGGCGAAGAGTTCGCCCGCGGCCCCCTGGTCCAGTACCTGGGCGAACGCGTCGAGGTCCGAGGCCAGTACCGGCGCACCCGCCGACAGGGCCTCCACCAGGATGATGCCGAAACTCTCACCACCGGTGTTGGGCGCGACGTACACGTCGACGCTGCGCAGCAGCCGGGCCTTGTCCTCGTCGCTGACCATCCCCAGGAACTCGACGCGTTCGCGCATCGCCGCCGGGAGCGACTCGACGGCCTCCTCCTCGTCGCCGCGCCCCGCGACGAGCAGCCGGGTGTCGGGACGGGCCTGAAGGATCCTCGGCAGGGCCTTCATCAGGACGGGCAGGCCCTTGCGGGGTTCGTCGATGCGCCCGATGAACCCCAGCGTCCCCCCCCTGGCTTCGCCGGTGGCCCCCCCGCCCTGCCACTCCGCCTTCGGCTCGGCCTTCGCGAAGAAGTCGACGTCGACGCCGTTGGGGATGACCACGGCGTCGCCGCCGAGGTGCTCCACGAGCGTGCGCCGGGCGTACTCGCTGACCGCGATCCGAGCGTTGATCTTCTCCAGGGCGGGCTGGAGGATCGGGTACGCGGCGATCATCGCCCGCGAGCGAGGGTTGGAGGTGTGGAAGGTCGCCACGATCGGTCCCTGGGCCGCCCAGCAGGACAGCAGGCCCAGGGACGGCGAGGCCGGCTCGTGGATGTGGATCACGTCGAAGGTGCCGTCGTGCAGCCAGCGCCGCACCCGGGCCGCGGAGAGGAAGCCGAAGTTGAGCCGGGCGACCGAGCCGTTGTACGGCACCGGCACGGCCCGGCCCGCCGACACGACGTACGGCGGCAGCGGGGTGTCGTCGTCGGCGGGGGCGAGGACGGACACCTCGTGGCCCAGGCCGATCAGATGCTCCGCGAGGTCGCGGATGTGGAACTGGACGCCGCCGGGGACGTCCCACGAGTAGGGGCAGACGATCCCGATCCTCACGTCCGGGGCTCCCCCGTGTCGCCCCGGTCCTCCAGGTCCGAGAGCCACAACCGCTGCAGCATGTGCCAGTCCTCCGGGTGGTCGGCGATTCCGGTGGCGAAGGCGTCGGCCAGCGCCTGTGTCATCACGGACGTCCGCTCGGCCCGGGTGCCCGTCTCGGGTACGTCGACGGACGGATGGACCCGCCCCTTCATGACGGACGTCCCGTCGTACCAGAGGGTCACCGGCAGCAGCAGCGCGCCGGTCTGCTGGGCGAGCAGCGCGGGTCCCGCGGGCATCCTGGCCGTCTCGCCGAAGAACTTCACCTCGATGCCCGAGGCGGAGAGGTCGCGGTCGGCGACCAGGCAGACCAGTCCGCCGGCGCGCAGCCGCCGGGCCAGGGTCCCGAAGGCGGAGCCGCCGGTGTGCGGCAGCACCTCCATGCCGAGGGACTCGCGGTAGGCGACGAACCGGTCGTACAGCGTCTCCGGCTTCAGCCGCTCCGCGACGGTGGTGAACGGTATGCCGAGCGCGCGGGTCGCCCAGACCCCCGCCAGGTCCCAGTTCGCCAGGTGCGGCAGCGCCAGGACGACGCCCCTGCCCTCGGCCATGCCGTCGTGCAGGCGCTGGATGCCCTCGATGGCCACGCTCCGGCGCACGCGCTCCTCGTCCCAGGCCGGGAGCCGGAAGGACTCCATCCAGTAGCGCATGTACGAGCGCATCCCGGCCCTGGAGAGTTCGGCGAGCCGCTCCGGTCCGGCGTCGGGCACCACCCGGGCCAGGTTGGCCTCCAGCCGCAGCACGCCCTTGCCGCGCCGCTTCCACGCGGTATCGGCGATGGAGCCTCCGAGCGCGGCGGCGACGGGCTCGGGGAGCTTCTTGACCGTCCCCCAGCCCAGCCCGTACAGCGCGTCCGTCAGCCGGTCCTGCATGCCGCTCATGCCTCACTCCCCTGCGAGGTGCCCTGGGTGGTCCCGTGCGAGGGCCCCTGCGGGGGACCGTCGCCGGGCGTCGCGGCGTCCGCCTCGGCCGCCTCGCGGCGCACCGTGACCACACGCTGCGCCAGCGTCACCACCGAGCCCGCGGCCACGATCCACAGCGCGACGGGGAGCAGCACGTCGACACCGGGGACCCCGAAGGCGTGGAGTCCGGCGAGCCCGGCCGCGACCAGCGAGATCACCAGCCGCTCGGCCCGCTCCACCAGCCCGTTCACGGCGACCGGCAGCCCGATCGACTCGCCCCGCGCCTTGGTGTACGAGACGACCTGGCCGCTGGCGAGGCAGAAGATGGCCACTGCGCACAGCACGTTGTCGTCGCCCTTGCCGGCGTACCAGAGGGCGAAGCCGCCGAAGATGGCGCTGTCCGCGACCCGGTCGAGCGTGGAGTCCAGGAAGGCGCCCCAGCGGCTGGAGACCCCGGCCTGCCGGGCCATGTTGCCGTCGACGAGATCGGAGAAGACGAACAGGGTGATGACGATCGTCCCCCAGAAGAACTCTCCGCGGGGGAAGAAGACCAGCGCGCCCGCGACCACTCCTGCCGTGCCGACGAGGGTCACCGCGTCGGGGCTCACTCCGCGGCGTAGCAGAAACGCGGCGAACGGTGTGAGGACACGCGTGAAGAACGCACGCGCGTACTTGTTCAGCATGGCCTTCCCGAGGGGTCGGTGGGCCGGGCGGCCCCTTCGGCCACCGGCGGGCCCATCGTAGCCACGCAGGCGGCGGGCCAGCCGCCTGCCCCGGTCGCCTACGACGTATGGACGCACCCTGGCGGGAGTGGAAAGCTCGAAAGACAACCGCGGGCTTCGCCGGCGCGTCCCCCAGGCTCAGGCCGGGGGTGTCCCCCATCGCGCGCCCCCGGGTCCGCGCCCTCACCTCACCGTGCAATGAGTCGGGAGGAACGAATCATGGGCGACAAGGCGAATGCACAATCCGGAGCCGCCGGCAGGGCTACGACGGCCGACCGGCCGACATCCGTACGGAATGTGGTGCTGGTCGGCCACAGCGGATCGGGGAAGACGACCCTGGTGGAGGCCCTGGCCCTGACGGCCGGGGCGGTCAACCGGGCGGGACGCGTCGAGGACGGCGGGACGGTCTCGGACTACGACGAGATCGAGCACCGCCAGCAGCGCTCCGTGCAGTTGAGTCTCGTCCCGGTCGAATGGGGTGGGTACAAGATCAACTTGTTGGACACCCCCGGGTACGCCGACTTCGTGGGGGAACTCAGGGCCGGTCTGCGAGCTGCGGACGCGGCCCTCTTCGTCGTCTCGGCCGCGCAGGAGGCCGACGCCGTGCCCGCCTCGACCCGGATGGTGTGGGAGGAGTGCGCGGCGGTCGGGATGCCCAGGGCCATCGTGGTGACCCACCTGGAGACGGCCCGCACCGGGTTCGACGAACTGATCGAGGTGTGCGGGCAGCTGTTCGGCGGTGACGACCCGGACGCCGTGCTGCCGCTCTACCTCCCGCGGTACGGACCGGAGGCGGCCGACGGCCACGCACCGGTCACGGGACTGGTCGGGCTGCTGTCGCGGAAGCTCTTCGACTACTCGGGCGGTGAGCGCGTCGAGAAGGCCCCAGGACCCGAGGAGGAGGCGCTGCTGTCCGCGGCCAGGAACCGCCTGATCGAGGGGATCATCGCCGAGAGCGAGGACGAGACGCTCATGGAGCGCTACCTGGGCGGCGAGGAGGTCGACCTCAAGACGCTGATCGACGACCTGGAGAAGGCAGTCGCGCGGGGCGCCTTCCATCCGGTACTGGCCGCGGCACCGGCCACGAACGGGGCGAAGCACGGACTCGGCACGGTCGAGCTGCTGGAGCTGATAACCGGCGGGTTCCCGACCCCGCTGGAGCGCGAGGCTCCGGCGGTCACCACCCCGGAGGGCCGGCCCAGGCCCGCGGTCAGCTGCGACCCGGACGGGCCGCTGGTCGCCGAGGTCGTCAGGACCGCCTCCGACCCGTACGTCGGCCGACTGTCCCTGGTCCGGGTCTTCTCCGGGACGCTCCGCCCGGACGAGACCGTGCACGTGTCGGGACACGGGCTGGCCGACCGCGGGCACGAGGACCACGACGTCGACGAGCGCATCGGCGCCCTCTCCTCCCCGTTCGGCAAACAGCAGCGCACCGTCGGCCGGTGCATCGCGGGCGATCTCGCCTGCGTCGCCAAACTGGGACGGGCCGAGACCGGCGACACCATCTCCTCGACGACGGACCCGCTGCTGATGGAACCCTGGGCGATGCCCGACCCGCTGCTCCCCCTGGCCATCCGGGCCCACAGCAAGGCCGACGAGGACCGGCTCTCCCAGGGGCTGGCCCGGCTGGTCGCGGAGGACCCCACGATGCGCCTGGAGCAGAACCAGGACACCCACCAGGTGGTGCTGTGGTGTCTGGGCGAGGCCCATATGGACGTGGCGCTGGAGCGGTTGCGCAGCCGGTACGGGGTCCAGGTCGACGTGGTGCCGCACAAGGTGCCGCTGCGGGAGACCTTCGGCGGGCCGGCGGCGGGGCGGGGCCGCCATGTGAAGCAGTCCGGCGGGCACGGCCAGTACGCGATCTGCGAGATCGAGGTCGAACCGCTGCCGCCCGGCTCGGGCATCGAGTTCGTCGACAAGGTCGTGGGCGGCGCCGTCCCCCGCCAGTTCATCCCCTCGGTGGAGAAGGGCGTCCGGGCACAGGCGGCCAAGGGCCTCTCGGCCGGTCATCCGCTGGTCGACGTGCGGGTGACGCTGCTGGACGGCAAGGCGCACTCGGTGGACTCCTCCGACGCCGCCTTCCAGACCGCGGGCGCGCTGGCCCTGCGCGAGGCGGCGGCGCAGGCCCGGATCGAGCTGCTGGAGCCGGTGGCCGAGGTGCAGGTGATGGTGCCGGACGAGTACGTCGGCGCGGTCATGAGCGATCTGTCGGGCCGGCGCGGCCGGGTGGTCGGCACCGAGCAGGCGGGCACCGGCAGGACGGTCGTACGCGCCGAGGTGCCGGAGATCGAGATCGGCCGTTACGCGGTGGACCTGCGGTCCGTCTCGCACGGCACGGGCCGCTTCGACCGGACGTACGCCCGGCACGAGGCGATGCCGCCGCAGATGGCGGCCAAGGTCCGGGAGGAGACCACGGCCGCCGCGTAGGGACCCGACGCCCGGAAGCCGGCCTTCCGTGGCCCGGCCGGCCGTCCTGCCGCGGCAGGACGCGGACAGCGGGCCCCGGTGGGGAGTGCCGCCCGCCGAACCCCCCTTCGGCGGGCGGCACTCGCGCGCCCGGTCCGCCGCCCCGGAGGGCGGAAAGGCGGTGCTGACGCGTGGGCCACCACCCCGATACGCTGTGTTGCGCCGCTCAGAAGGTGTGCGGGGCACGGTAGTCGGGAAGGCCGCAGTGCGGATGAGGCGGCGATGGGGGCGGTAGTGGCGGACCAGGCATTCGATTTCTCTCCCGGGGCCCAGATCCCGGTGCATGGGGCGGCCGGCCGGACGGCGGCGACACATGCCCTCGCCTCGGCCGCCTACCGCGACAGCCCCCTCGAGGAGATACTCAAGGCCAACAACGAGTGGCACCAGTCCAAGGTGAAGAAGGGCAAGTTCTCGCTCTTCGAGCCGAATCTGGGCGAGGCCTTCTCGCGGGCGGTCCAGGTGCGGATGCTCGGCGGGGCACGCAAACCGCTGATCCAGTCGTTCGGGGCCGAGCCGCAGGCCGTGGTGGAGCACGCGCTGGCGGCGAGCCGGATCCGCAAGCAGCGGGACGCCCGGCTGACCGCGGTCATGGCGCTGTTCGGACTGCTTTTCCTGCCCGGCGCGCTGCTGTGGATCGGTGTGTTCCAGCTGCGCCGTACCCTCGCGGGTTCGAAGGACAGGAAGGCCGGCGCGATCGGGTCGGCGCTGCTGATGGCGGTGGGCGTGCTCGCGGTGGTCTTCCTGATCGCGCTGCCCTTCAGCGGCTTCTGGGGGTATTACCTGCGGGCCATGGTGGTCGCCCCCGTGATCGGCTGGCTGTTCGCCAAGCGCATCTGCGAGTCCACGGCGAAGGACCTGCGGGCCCGCTGGGACGCCCTCCTCTCCGGCGGCGGCATCGGGGCGAAGGTTCCGGAGGCCGTGCCGGGCAACCCGAACGAGACCGCGGCCGAGGAGTTGCGTCAGGGCCTGGAGAAGCTCACCGCCGAGCAGCAGTCCAACACGGTCTTCTACGCCGGTCCCAAGGGGATACTCGGCATGGGCACCCGCTGGGGCAGCTGGCAGCTCGCCGAGGAGCTGGTGGCCAGGGAACCGGGCAAGGAGTTCCACCAGTTCCGCAGCTGGGACGTCGTCAAGGTCATCCACGACCGGCTGACCCTGCTCCAGCGCGGCCCGCTGAACACGGGCGGCTTCCCCAAGCCGTCGGTGAAGCACTGGATCGTCGTACCGGTCGGGGAGGGCGCGGCCGAGGTGGCGCGTCCGGAGGGCCAGGACGTGGACACCTTCCAGGTGAAGCGCCACGAGATACAGCGGATCTGCGACCACCAGCAGTTCGGCAGCGGCAACCGGCACTATCTGGGCGTCCAGTTCACCCTGTGGGACGGCCAGTTGGTCATCACCATGATGATCACGGTGACGGTGCTGTTCGAAACGCTGCGCATCGAGGTGACCGGGCACGCGCTCGGCCCGGTGCACTCCCTGTTCACCGGCAAGCCCGCGCCCAAGACCGTGGAGGTCGCCAAGACCGTCCGGTTCTGGGAGACCGTCGAGCGCCGGCTGCCGCTGGTGGAAACCCCGGAGGTGGTGCGGCAGATGGTCCGGGCACCGTTCACGTGGTACCCGCCGATGCTGGACTTCCTCGGGGGGAAGCTGATCCTTCCCGAGCCGTTCGGTCTGCGGCACGCGTGGGCCGAGCAGCCCTGGCGGCACCGCTTCATGGCCGACGACGCGATGCGGGCGGCGACGCCGGTGCTGCGGGTCGCCCACGCCGCCGCGATGCGGGTGCTCGAGGAGAACGGCGTGGACACGGAGCGTTTCAGCACCCGATCGTCGTTCCTGAGCGCGGGCGTGCAGGACCCGATGCCGCGCAAGGCGGACGCGTACGACGCGTGACCTGGCGGCCCCGGAGCGTCCCCGGGATCGGGAGGAGCGGGTACTACGCGGCGGGCCAGGTGTCCGCGAGCATCTTGCGGGTGTCGGCGAGGAGTTGGGGCAGCACCTTCGTGTGGCCGATGACCGGCATGAAGTTGGTGTCACCGCCCCAGCGCGGCACCACGTGCTGGTGCAGATGCGCGGCGATGCCGGCGCCGGCCACCGTGCCCTGGTTCATGCCGATGTTGAAGCCGTGCGCCCCGGAGGCCGTCCGCAGCGCCGTCATCGCCCGCTTGGTGAACTCGGCGAGTTCGGTGGTCTCGGCCCCGTCGAGGTCCGTGTAGTCGGCCACGTGCCGGTACGGCACCACCATCAGGTGGCCGCCGTTGTACGGGTACAGATTGAGCACGGCGTACACGCTCTCGCCGCGCGCGATGACGAGCCCGTCCTCGTCGGACTTGGCGGGGATGGAGCAGAAGGGGCAGCCGTCGGCGGCCCCGGGGCCGGTCGGCTTGTTCTCGCCCTGGATGTAGGCCATGCGGTGCGGCGTCCACAGCCGCTGGAAGGCGTCCTGGACGCCGACCCCGATCTGCTGCTCCGGCTCACTCGTCATGTGGTGCAGCATATGACTTCGCCCGTCCGGAGCGTGTCGCCGGGGGCGGACCCGGGCAGCTCCCGGCGATGCTGGCCGGATGGACGCCGAACGGGCAGACACCCCACTGGACCGCTGGGAGCAGCGGGCCGAGCTCCCGCTGTTCTACGCCTCGCTGGTCTTCCTGGCCGCGTACTCGGTGCGGATCCTCGCCCACGGCGCGGACGTGGTGTGGAGGGAGATCGCCCTCGCCATGATGCTGCTGATGTGGCTGGTCTTCCTGACCGACTTCGTGGTGCGCCTGCGGCTCAGCAGGCGGCGGCTCCACCGCTTCCTGCGGACGCACTGGCTGGACGCCCTGGTGCTCCTCCTGCCGCTGCTGCGCCCGCTGCGGCTGGTGAAGCTGTACACGACGCTCCAGCGGCGGCGTGACCAGCCGGTCCTCAGCCTCTACGCACGGGTGATCGTCTACGCCGGCCTGGGCGCGGTGCTGCTGGGCTGGGCCGGGGCGCTCGCCGTCTACCACGCGGAGCGGACCGCTCCCGGGGCGACGATCCTCACCTTCGGCGACGCGGTGTGGTGGGTGTGCGAGACGCTGACCACCGTCGGGTACGGGGACGTCACGCCCGTGACCGCGTGGGGCAGGGTCATCGCGGTCGGGCTGATGATCTGCGGGCTGGCGCTGCTGGGCGCGGTGACCGGCTCGTTCTCGTCCTGGCTGATCCAGGTCTTCACCCGCGAGGACGAGAGGAGGCCCCCGGAGGACCGACGTCCTCCGGGGGCCTCCTCCTGACGGTGCGGGGCGGCCGCGGGCCCGGCCTCCCGCGGCCGGCAGGGCCCCGGGAACCGTGGCCGGCTCAGACCTGGGCGCGCTCCTCGACGACCTTGGCGATCTTGGCGATGGCCTCGTCGACGGGGATGCCGTTCTCCTGGGAGCCGTCGCGGTAGCGGAAGGACACCGCGCCGTGCTCCATGTCCTCGTCACCCGCGATGACCATGAAGGGGACCTTCTGCTTCTGGGCGTTGCGGATCTTCTTCTGCATCCGGTCAGAGGAGGCGTCCACCTCCACGCGCAGCCCCTGCTTCCTCGCCTTCGCGGCGAACTCCTGCAGGTACGGGACGTGGGCGTCGCCGATCGGGATGCCCAGTGCCTGGACGGGCGCCAGCCAGGCCGGGAAGGCACCGGCGTAGTGCTCCAGCAGCACCGCGAAGAAGCGCTCGATGGAGCCGAACAGCGCCCGGTGGATCATGACGGGGCGCTGCTTGGTGCCGTCCGGGCCGGTGTACTCCAGGTTGAAGCGCTCCGGCAGGTTGAAGTCGAGCTGGACCGTCGACATCTGCCAGGTACGGCCGATCGCGTCCTTCGCCTGGACGGAGATCTTCGGGCCGTAGAAGGCCGCGCCGCCGGGGTCGGGGGTGAGCGGAAGGCCCTGCTTCTCGGCCACCTGCCGCAGCACCTCGGTGGCCTCGTCCCAGACCTCGTCGGAGCCGACGAACTTGTTCGGGTCCTTGGTGGACAGCTCCAGGTAGAAGTCGGTCAGACCGTAGTCGCGCAGCAGGTCCAGGACGAAGGTGAGGGTCTTGTCCAGCTCCTCCGCCATCTGCTCGCGGGTGCAGTAGATGTGCGCGTCGTCCTGGGTGAAGCCGCGGGCACGGGTCAGACCGTGCACGACGCCCGACTTCTCGTAGCGGTACACGGTGCCGAACTCGAAGAGGCGCAGTGGCAGTTCACGGTACGAGCGACCGCGCGCGTCGAAGATCAGGTTGTGCATCGGGCAGTTCATGGGCTTGAGGTAGTAGTCCACGCCCTCGTCGAGCTGCATGGGCGGGTACATGCCCTCGGCGTACCAGTCCAGATGGCCCGACTTCTCGAACAGCTTGCCCTTGGTCGCGTGCGGCGAGTACACGAACTCGTAGCCGTGCTCCTCGTGGCGCTTGCGCGAGTAGTCCTCCATGACCCGGCGGATCACGCCACCCCTGGGGTGGAAGACCGCGAGCCCGGAGCCGACCTCGTCCGGGAAGGAGAAGAGGTCCAGCTCGTTGCCCAGCTTGCGGTGGTCCCGCTTCTCGGCCTCGGCGAGGAAGTCCAGATGCGCCTTCAGCTCTTCCTTGGACGGCCAGGCGGTGCCGTAGATGCGCTGCAGCATCGGGTTCTTCTCGCTGCCGCGCCAGTACGCGGCCGCGTTGCGCATCAGCTTGAACGCCGGGATGTTGCGGGTGGTGGGCAGGTGGGGACCCCGGCAGAGGTCCTTCCAGCACAGCTCGCCGGTCTTGGCGTCCAGGTTGTCGTAGATGGTCAGCTCGCCGCCGCCCACCTCCACGTCGGCGCCGTCGTCGTGCGAGGCGGAACCCTTGATCCCGATGAGCTCCAGCTTGTACGGCTCGTCCGCGAGCTCCTCACGCGCGGCCTCGTCGGTGACGACGCGGCGCGAGAAGCGCTGCCCGCGCTTCTGGATCTCCTGCATCTTCTTCTCGATGGCCTTGAGATCCTCGGGGGTGAAGGGCTTCTCCACGTCGAAGTCGTAGTAGAAGCCGTCCCGGACCGGCGGGCCGATGCCGAGCTTGGCCTCGGGGAACAGCTCCTGCACGGCCTGCGCCATGACGTGCGCGGTGGAGTGGCGCAGGATGTTCAGGCCGTCCTCGGAAGAGATCCCGACGGGCTCGACGATCTCGCCGTCCCTCACCTGGTACGCGAGGTCCTTCAGCTCCCCGCCGACCCTCGCGGCGATCACGGTGCGCTCGCCGCCGAGGAGATCGGCCGCCGTGGTGCCCGTGGTCACCACGCGCTCTTCCCGCTCGGAATCGCGTTGGATGATCACACGGACGTCTGACACCGGTCTCTCCTGTCTGAAGGGGGAGCACGCGCCGAGGTATCGCGCGTGCACTACGTCATGCTACCGAGCGTCGGATCGGCCCCGCGAAACGCGCTGCGCGCGTGCGATGGGCGGGACGCCCCGAACGGCTCGCGCCGCCCGCGCGGGCCGTCGCGGTGCGCTGCCGTCGCACGTACGGGCCCTTCGACGCGCAGGCCGCCGGACAGCGCCGCCGGACGCGCAGCGCCGCTAGACGCGCAGGCACTGGACGTACAGCGCCGTTCGACGCCCAGGCCGCCGGACGCGCAGCACCATCCGACGCGCAGGCCGCCGCGCAGCGCCGCCGGACGCGCAGGCGTCGCGCCGCCGTGTGCGGCGTTCCCGGCCGGGCGCCCGCCGCCGCCTCCGTCTTCGGGCGCCGCCCGGCTTCACCGAGGACTCCCCCGCGCCCGGGAGCCGGAGGTCGTCCCGCGAGCGAGCCCGGGCGGACCCGGGGCCCGCCGATCCACCGGCGGTCCTTCCGCCCGCCGCCCATGAGCCGGCGCGGCATCGCCCCGCAGTCCCGCGGGCGCACCGCGGCGGGCCCGTCAGTCGTCCCCTCCGCACGCCTCCTCGAAGAAGTCCAGGTTCTCGTGCAGCGCCTTCATCAGCCTGTCCCGCTCCGCCTCGTCCACCTGCACCGGCACGACGTCGGTCGCGTCGCTGAGGCGACGGAAGCCGCCGCGGCTCTCGAGGCGGCCGACGACGCGGATCGGGAGCCCCACGAGATGGGCGTGACCCGCGGTCCGGTAAGAGTCCTCGTCCAGAACCGCGCGCACATGCGGCACCTCCGCCCCGGCGAGGACGCGCAACCGCACCGTCCCCTCGCCGCGCGTGCCCGAGCGCCGCATCCGGACCACCGTGCCGGTGACGCGGACCGGAACGGACGGCTCGTCCCGCAGATAGCGCGCGCCGGCCGCGCGCAGGGCGGGCAGGTCGCCGGGCGAGAACTCCACCGGTTCGGGCCGGGCCGCGCAGCCCTCCGGCACTCCGGCCGAAGGGGACCACGCCACCGCGATCCGCGCGCCCTCGGACCCCCGCACCAGCGCCACCAGCGCCTCGGTCAGCTCGCGGCTGACCCCCGCCGCGACCGCCGCGTCGAAGGCGTCCATACCGCCGGCTGCACGCCGGTAGTCGATCGCCTCGCGTGCCGCGTGCAGCGCGTGGTGCAGCCGGACGGCGACGGACCTGCCGGTGTCCACGGGCACGAACGCGGTCAGTCCGCGCCCGCCCGGCGCCGGGCCCACCAGGACGCCCTCCAGCACCGCCTGCGCCTGCCGCCGGTGGCGCGCCCCGTAATAGCCGGCGCGCCCGCGCACGGCGAGCGCCCCCGCGAGCAGCAGTTGCCGGGCGGCGGACCTCAACTGCTCCTGCACGGCCCAGGACGCCGCGCCGGACGGGCCCTGGGGCACGTCGCGCCACCAGCGGATCTCGTCGCTCGGCACGGCCAGCCCGACCAGCACCTCGCGGGCCGAGGGCGCGGCGGACCGGGCGAGCGCGGTGAGCGCCTCGCCCAGCAGGTCCTCGCAGTCGGGGAACTCCCGGCTCTCGGGCACGAGCAGGCTCGTGCCCCCGGCCCCGGGCCCCGGCGGTGTCCAGCGGGCGTACCGGCCGGCCGCCCCTCCGCGTCTGCGCCATCCGTGCCGGTGCAGCAGCGCGCCGAGTACCAGGGGGTCGACCAGGGCGGGGTCGGGGGTTCCGCTGCCGTACCAGGGCGCGGGCACGCCGTCGGGGAACGGCAGGGGCACGGGACGGGCGTGCGGCACCGCGGGGGAGCGGCCCGGCCGCGGTGCGGATTCGTCGATCGGGCGGTGCATCAGGGTCTCCCTCCCGTCCCGACCCGCGTCATGATCTCGCAGAGCGCCCGGTCGTCGAAGATGCGCGAGGTCGGGATCCGCACGGTGGTCCGCCGCCGGCCCGTCACCGGGTGGCCGGCCAGATTGGCCCAGTAGCAGCAGTGCCGGAGATCGAGCCGGTCGTGACCGGCCCGCAGCCACTCGTCCCGGGTCCGCGGCACGATCATGACGACGAGGATCTTGTGCACCGACACGGGCGTACGGGCCAGCTTCACCAGGTGCTCGTTGTCGAGCGCGAAGGAGAAGGCGGGTCCGCGCGGGTGGGGTGCGAGCTGGTACGTGGCCTTCAACTGCACCTTGATGGTGACCTCGTCGTCGACGGTGTGGCCGGGAGCGCTGTGGCTGACGTGCCAGTCGATCCCGTTGTCGGGGAACGGCTGGGACAGCGAGCAGCCGGCGGCGGCCGCGACCGCGTGGAGGTACCCCACCTGGAGGGTCTCCATGCAGGCGGTGGTGGCGAGTGCTCCGCGCAGCGGTGCGGTCCGCTCGGGCAGCGCACCCGGTTCGGGCTGCGCGAGCGCCATGGCTCCGTCTGCCTTCCGGGCTGTGCCATTGGTTTGTCCTTGCGACGGGCCGTCAGCAGCGCGCCCCGTCATCTGTGTTGTCACCCGGCCGCGTAGTGCGCAAACGGTCCGGGTATCACCGATTCGGGCAGGGGATATCACCATCTGCCAGGCATGGGCGAGGAGTTCGGGGATGACGCACTGGTACGAAGGGCCCCTGGCCGCATTTGACACCGAGACAACCGGAGTGGACGTGGAGCACGACCGCATCGTGTCGGCCGCGCTCGTGGTCCAGGATTCGCCGGGAGGACGCACGCGCGTCACCGGCTGGCTGGTCAACCCGGGCGTGCCGGTACCGGACGAGGCGACCGCGGTGCACGGCCTCACGGAGGAGCATCTGCAGCACAACGGCCGCTGGCCGGCGCCGGTGATGGAGGAGATAGGCCGGTCGCTGGCCGAGCAGTGTGCGGCGGGCCGCCCCCTCGTGGTGATGAACGCGCCGTTCGATCTGACCCTGCTCGACCGTGAACTGCGCCGCCACCGCGCCTCGTCGCTGGCGCGCTACCTCGAGAACGTCCCGATGTGCGTGCTGGACCCCCGGGTGCTGGACAAGCATCTGGACCGCTACCGCAAGGGCCGCCGCACGCTCACCGATCTGTGCGAGCAGTACGGCGTCGAACTGGCCGGGGCCCATGACGCGGCGGCGGACGCGACCGCCGCGCTGGACGTCGTCCGGGCGGTCGGGCGCCGTTTCGCCGCACGTCTGGAGCGGCTGTCGGCGGCGGAGCTGCACACGCTGCAGGCGGTGTGGCACGCGGCGCAGGCGCGAGGACTGCAGGCCTGGTTCGCCCGGAACGGCTCGGAGGAGTCGGTGGATCCGGCGTGGCCGCTGCGGCCCGAGCTTCCGGCCCGGGCGGCATGACCGGCGTTCCTGCCGCGGAGGGCCGGACACGGGTACGGGTGCCCCGCCGCTTCGGGACACCCGTACGTTCCGTGGGGCCGGGCACCGGCCGCCGCCCGGACCCCAGCCGCTCTCCCCCGCTCCGGCGCCGGCCGGGGGAAGGACCGGAGACCGGCCCCCTCCACGGGGCCGATTGGTCTGGACCTCTTCATGCGCATTCAAGCCAACGGTCGGGAACGAGTCAAGAGGGAGGCGGAAGACGGTCCCGACTCCCTTTCACATGGCTTTGGTGATGATCCATCAGGCACGCTGACCCGGGAACGCACAAGGCCGGTCCGCCTGATGACGGACCGGCCTCTGCCTGTGGGCGATACTGGGTTCGAACCAGTGACCTCTTCGGTGTGAACGAAGCGCTCTCCCGCTGAGCTAATCGCCCGGGAACGCACTGAACCATACAGGTACCGGCGGGTTTCCTTCAAACTCCCTTTCCGGCCCTCGACCGCCCCCGCCGGGGCTCGGCACCGGGTGCGCACGTACTCACCCGCGATCTGAGTATCCACGCCCATTCCGGCACCCTGTGTCCCGCGCCACACTCGCCGCCATGGAGAACGCACCGCCGCCCGCCGAAGAGCTCCGGCTCATCGACCGTGAGCTGGTCCAACTCGACGCCCGCAGGGCCCAGTTGCTGTCCCGCAGAGCCTGGCTGCTGACGGCTCTCCGGGCCGCCGGCGCCGCACCGGCCCCGGCCCGCTCCCCGGGGACGGCGGCCGAGACGTCGCCGCCCAGTGCGCAGAACGTCCTGCTCACCCTGGGCGGGGTCCTGCTGACGATCGCCGCCGTCGCCTTCACCCTGGTCAGCTGGGGCCACATGGGCATCGGCGGCCGCGCGCTCGTGCTGGGCGCGGTGACCGTCACGGCCCTCGGGACGCCGCTCCTGCTGCTGCGACGGAAGCTCGTCTCGACCGCGGAGTCGGTGGCGGCGCTCGGACTCGTCCTGACCGTCCTCGACGCGTACGCGCTGCGGCGCGCCGCGCTTCCCGGGACCGACGCGGTCGCCTACACGGCCCTGGCAGCCGGTGTGCTCGCTGCGGTGTGGGCCGCGTACGGGAGCGCCGTCGGCCGGCTGCGCCTGCCGCTGCCGGGTGCGGTGGTGGCGGGCCAGCTCCCACTGCCGCTCTGGGCGCTGTCCGCCGGCGGCGGCATCGGGGTCACCGCGTGGGCGACGCTGGCGACGGCCGGTACCGACATCGTGATCGCGCTCGCCACCCGGCGGAAGGCCGTCCGGGCGCTCGCCGTCACCGGCGCCGTGACGACGGGCGGCTGGTCCCTGCTGACCGGCCTCTGGCTGTCCCTGTCCGCGGGGTCCCCGGCCGCCTCGGCGGAACCGGCCATGCTGCTCCTCGCCGCCGCGGCCCTGGCGCTGGTGGCCGCGTGGCGCGCACCGGCGGCAGCGGCGGTGACCGCGGCCGTCGGCGGTCTCGCGGCGGTCGCCGCGGCCGGCGGCGTGCTGCGGGCGACGGTGCCGGCCGACTGGGCCGTGCCCACGTACCTGCTGTGCGCCGGGATACTGCTCGCGGCCGTACGCGCCCCGCTGCCGCGGGGGGTGCTCACCGGGCTCGCAGCCGCCTCCGGTCTGGTCCATCTCGCCTCGGCGCTGTGGGCCGCGCCGGCCGCCCTGCTCGCCCTGACGGGACCGGCCGCCGCCCTCGAGGACGTCTGGGGCGGACCGCCGGTCCACGACGTCGCCCTGCCGGGCGCGGGGACCGCTCCGGTGGCCCTGGCGGCGGTGGCGGCGACCCTGTGGGCGGCGCCACGGCTACTGCCCGCCGTGCCGCCGCCCCGCCCCGCCGCCGAGTGCGCGGCGCTCGTGCTGACGTGGTCGGCCGCTGTCGCCGCCCCCGTCGCCCTGTCCCTCCCGCTCGGACCCACGCTCGCCGTCCAGCTGACGGTGACGGCCGCGGCGCTCACCCTGGCGGCCCGCCCCTCGCTCGCGGCCGCCTTCCTCCCGACGACGCAGGAGGCCGGACCGATGCCGCACCCGGCCCGCCCCGTCGCCGGAGCGGGCGGCGGAGGCCGCACCACCGGCGAGACGGCCGGCGCCGCGGGCCCCGAGGCGGTACCGGTCCGGCCCGACGGCACCCCCCGTGGCGAACCCGTCACCGCACGGCCGGAGCCCCCGTCGGGCGCCCTCGACCCCGCCCGCGCCCTCGCCGGGACGGCGCTCGTGTGCGCGCTGGGGTCGGCGACGAGTGCCGCGCTGCTCGGCCTGGCGACCCGGCCCGCCACGTTCATCGCGCTGGGTGTGCTGGTGGCACTCGGCGGCGGCGCAGCGGCGGCGGCCCGCGGGCTCGTCCGGACCGCCGCCACCTGTGCGGCCGTGGTGGGCGCCACGGGGCTCGTGGCCGCGGCGGCGGCCGCGGCGGAGCTTCCCGGTCACCGCATCGGCCTCGCGCTCCTCGCCGTACCGGCGGCGGCCGCGCTGCTCGGCGCCGGGCTCGGCCGGCACCCGGTCGTCCTGCCGGCGGAGACGACGTCCGCCGCGGCCGGACTCGTCGCCGTGGCACTGGCGGTGCCGCACCCGCCGACCCTGGCGCTGGTGCTCGCGCTCGCGGGCGTCGTGGCCGCGGGCACGGCGGTACGGGCCGAGCGCCGGCCCCTGGCCGGGTACGTCGCCGCGGTGCTGTTCGTCGCCGCGACGTGGGTGCGCCTCGCCGTCTCCGGGGTGGAGGTGCCCGAGGCGTACACCCTGCCCGTGACCGTCCCGGCGCTGGCCGTCGGCCTACTGCGGCGGCGCAGGGACCCGTCCGCCTCGTCGTGGGCCGCGTACGGTCCCGGGCTCGCCGCGACGCTGGTGCCGAGCCTGCTGGCGGCCTGGGGCGACACCGACTGGCCGCGACCGCTTCTGCTGGGTCTCGCCGCCCTCGGGGTGACGCTCGCCGGCGCCCGGTTGCGGCTCCGGGCCCCGCTGGTCCTCGGCGGGCTGACGCTCGCCCTGGACGCGCTGCACGAACTCGCGCCGTACGTCGTCCAGGTCGTGGACGCCCTGCCGCGGTGGCTGCCGCCGGCGCTGGCCGGACTGCTGCTGCTGGCCGTGGGGGCGACGTACGAGCAGCGGCTGCGCGACGCTCGCCGGATCCGGGAGACCCTCGGCCGGATGCGCTGAACGGGTGATCCCGCCGGGCGCGCGGCCGGGCACGCCGAAGGCCCCGGAGACTCTCTCGGTCTCCGGGGCCTTCGGTCCGGGTGGTGGGCGATACTGGGTTCGAACCAGTGACCTCTTCGGTGTGAACGAAGCGCTCTCCCACTGAGCTAATCGCCCGGGCGCACCGCAAAGATTACCCCATGTCAGCGGTGCCCCATGACCACCTGACCCCGGCCCGGAAGCGGCCTCCGGGCGGTCGCCGTCAGGCCTCGGTCACTGTTCGATCCTCCAGGGCATCGCCAACCCGAATTCCGAGAGGTAGATCGCGCACAGCACGCCGATGATCACCAGGCCGACGGTGGTCAGGACGAGGTTGCGCCGGCGGACCTTGGGGTCCAGCGCCCGCTGTGCCGCCTCGGTCACTTTCCGTTTCGTCCAGTGCAGGACGAGCTGCGCCCAGACGAACTCCGTGGCCCAGATCGCCATGCCCGCGAAGATCACCAACCAGCCCGGCCCGGGCAGCGGAAGCATGATCACGCCGGCCACGACGACCGCGAGGCCGACGATGAAGACGCCGACCTGCCAGCTCAGATGAAGCGTCCGCCGTCTCTTCACGAACTCGGGCGCCCTCGAGCCGAGAACGAGCTCGCCGGGCGCGGTCACATCCCCCGTGGCGGAGCCTGGGGCCGCAGTAGCGGCAGCCCCGGTCCGCTCGTCACTCTCCGCATTCATAATCCCAACGTACCCGACGAATCAGCCGGTCGGCATGACCGCACGGTCGTACGTGGGACTCCTCCGAACGGGGTACCCCAAGGATCACAAAACAGACAGAGGGGTTTACAACGGCACCGTAGGTGGCATGTCGATTTCGCCGACGTGCGAATCCCCGAGCGCACACTGAGCGAAAGGCCCTGGCGCTTATGAACACCACGGTCAGCTGCGAGCTGCACCTGCGCCTCGTTGTATCGAGCGAGTCCTCACTGCCTGTACCCGCGGGCCTGCGGTATGACACGGCCGATCCGTATGCCGTGCACGCCACCTTCCATACCGGAGCCGAGGAGACGGTCGAATGGGTGTTCGCCCGCGACCTTCTCGCCGAGGGGCTTCACCGGCCCACCGGCACCGGCGACGTCAGAGTCTGGCCGTCGCGCAGTCACGGCCAGGGCGTCGTCTGCATCGCACTGAGCTCTCCGGAGGGCGAGGCCCTGCTGGAGGCGCCGGCGCGGGCCCTGGAGTCGTTCCTCAAGCGGACGGACGCCGCGGTCCCGCCCGGCACGGAGCATCGCCATTTCGATCTCGATACCGAGCTCTCGCACATCCTGGCGGAAAGCTGATCCAGGGCGAGGGCAGCAGGCGCCGTCCGACTCGGGGAGACGGCACCGCACGGACAACCGCATAAGGGCAGCTCCGGCGCCGTCGCCGCGGAATCCACCGCGACGACGGCGCCGTCGCGTTCTCCGCGGACCGGCTAGAGTCAGCGCAATTCGGCGGGCGCCCAGCCCGCAGCAGGCCAGGGAGCGAATCGTGCTGATCCCTCACGACACCCGCATCGCCCTCGACATCGTCGTCGATCTGCTGAACACCGCGCCCGAACGCGACGAGAGCCCCGATGGCGACGAGCTCGGGGACGTCCCGTCGCTCTACACGTTCGTGCAGAAGTACAACATCAGTGACGTGGGCGAGCTCCGCGCACCGGACCTCAAGGCCGTGCGCGAGGTACGGAGCAGGTTCGAGGACGTCTTCGCCGCGCCGGACGCCCGAGCCGCCGCCGAGCTCATCAACCGGCTCGTGGCCTCCGCGGGGACCACACCGCAGCTGACGGATCACGACGGCTACGACTGGCACGTCCACTACTTCGCGCCGGGCGCCTCGGTCGCCGAGCACCTCGCGGCCGACTGCGGCATGGCCCTGGCGTTCATGATCGTGGCGGGCGAGCAGGAGCGGCTGCGGCGCTGCGAGGCGCCGGGCTGCGGCCGCGCCTTCGTCGATCTGTCACGCAATCGCTCGCGCCGCTACTGCGACAGCCGCACCTGCGGCAATCGCCTGCACGTCGCCGCCTACCGGGCACGCCGCAGGGAAGCGGCCGGCTGAGTTCCAGTCGGGTCACGTCGGCTCACAGCAGGAAGAGGTCGTGGACCGCGGCCATGAGCAGAAGACAGCCGATCACCCCGAGGAAGATCATCAGGGGCGGCTGGGAGAGCGCGAAGAGACAGCCACGCGGCTCGTCGGAGGGGGCGGGGGCCTGGCCCCGGGAAGTATCCAGCATCTCGGGGTGATGATGACGCAGGACGTGCCCCGACGAACGTCCAACACGCGTGAACGCCGGGGCAGTTCACCGGATCCCGTGGTGGTGTTCGACGCGGGGCCGCGCACCGCGGGGACCGGCCGGCTCCTCGCGGCTCAGATGCCGTGCTTCTTCAGAATGGCCTCGATGTCGCTGAAGTCGTCGTCCGTCCCGGCGGCGGACGGCTTCCCCTTGGCCTTGGCCGCTCCCCCGGACCCGGCGGTCGGGCGGCCGGCCCTGCCGACCGCGGGTGCCGAGGCCGAGGGCGCGACCGGGCGCGGTCCGGCGCCGTCCTCCGCGGACGCCCTGGCCAGTCTGCGCCGCTCCACGGCGCGCGTGGTCATGAACAGCCCAAACGCCGCGCCGAGCACACCCACGCCGACCCAGGCCGTGGGGCTGAAGACCGTGCCCGCCGCCCACTCCACGACGCCCGTCAGGACGAGGCCCAGGGGGACGAGCGCGTACGCCGCGATGCGGGCAGCCGTGAGGAAGCGCTTCCGGTACGCCGCGACCGCGGCGATGCCCAGTCCGGCCGCGGACACCGCGGCACAAATCGTCTCGGCAATCATCCGGTCCTCCAGGCGAGCGGGACGGCACTCCCGGGGTCGCCCGGGAGAAAGCGGTCACCTCCATCCTGCACCGGGTGGCGGGGGCGGGGCCACGGCCCCGGCCCACCTCAGGGAGATCTCCGGGGCGGCCTCCTCCTCAGGTGCCGGGCAGGTCCGGGTCCGGACCCGGACGGCACGGCTGGAAGACTGGCCTCATGAGCGACCCCTCCCCCGCCCCCGTCGTCCTGGACGTCTGGTGCGAGCTGCAGTGCCCCGACTGCCGTACCGCCCTCTGCGACCTGCGGGCCCTGCGCGCGCGCTACGGCGACCGGCTGGAGCTCCGCCTGCGCCACTTCCCGCTGGAGAAGCACAAGCACGCCTTCGCCGCCGCGCAGGCCGCGGAGGAGGCCGTCGAACAGGGCAAGGGCTGGGAGTACGTGGAGGCCGTGCTCGCCCGGGTCGAGGAGCTGGACGGCGAGGGCGAGCGCTTCCTCGTTCGGATCGCCCGTGAACTCGGCCTGGACGCCGAGGAGTTCGACACCGCCCTGGTCGACGGACGGCACATCCTGATCGTCGACGCCGACCAGGCCGAGGGCAAGGCGATCGGAGTCACCGGCACCCCGACGTACGTCATCGGCGACGAGAGGCTCGACGGCGGCAAGAGCCAGGAGGGGCTGCGCGAGCGCATCGAGGGGATCGCGGACCGGCTCCTCGCGGAGTGACGCGCGGCCCCCGGCAGTACGCGCGGCACAACCGGGGGCGGCACCTCGCGGTCCCTCGGCCCGGAGGGCCGGGGAGAACCCGTGCACCGGACGCCGGTCCTCGACGGGACACCCCGCCCGGGCACTAGACCAGCGGCTTGGCCAGGTGGTGGAAGGCCGTCCGGTAGCCGAGTGACGCGTAGAGGCCGGCGGCCCGCGCGTTCCCGGCGGCGACGTGCAGTCCGAGCCCGGGCGCGCCGGCCTCGTGGGCGATCCGCTCGGCGACCAGCATCAGAGCGCGTCCGCAGCCCCGGCCGCGGTGCTCCTCGTCCACGTGCACGTCGTACACGTAGGCGCCCGGTTCCCCCGGACGCGGCGCGTGTTCCGCGACCCAGACGTGCCCCACGGCTGCGCCGTCCACGACCAGCGCGCGCAGCCATGCGCCTCGGGTCGCGGGCCCGTCGGGGAGCTTCTCGCGGTGGTCGGTCTCGGACCGGGCGCGGGCGCGGTCCGGGGGCAGGCCCCGTTCCGTCCAGGTGCGCGCGTACCGCTCGACGGCCGCCGACCGCCACGACGGGAACTCCGCGTCCGTGAGAGGGCGGCTCGCCATTCCGTCGGGCAGCGCGGGCGGTTCGGGCGGCAGTTCCTTGCGCAGGGTGCGGCCGGTCCCCGTGTACCAGAG